>JAUMCZ010000036.1:0-22894 GCA_032122215.1 Caulobacter sp. | reverse complement strand
GGCGGCTCTGTCATCCGGGCGCGGATTCAGTCTAGCTTTGGGGAAAATTCGGGGAGACGGGGATGAGCGACGTGAAGCGGGGCGGCGGCCACCTGACGGTGATCGGCGGGGCGTCGGCCGGGACCATCTTCGAGTGGTACGACTTCTATCTGTACGGCTCGCTGGCGGGCTTCATCTCCAGGCACTTCTTCAGCGGGGTCAACGAGACCACCGGCTACATCTTCGCCCTGCTGGCGTTTGCGGCAGGGTTCTTCGTGCGGCCTTTCGGGGCGATCGTGTTCGGGCGGCTGGGCGACCTTTGGGGGCGCAAGAACACCTTTCTGGTGACCATGCTGCTGATGGGCGGCTCGACCTTCGTAGTCGGGCTGTTGCCGGGGTACGCGACGATCGGGGTGGCCGCGCCGATTCTGCTGGTGCTGATGCGGCTGATCCAGGGGCTGGCGCTGGGCGGCGAGTACGGCGGGGCGGCGACCTATGTCGCCGAGCATGCGCCGCCGGGGAAGCGGGGGCTGTACACCAGCTTCATCCAGACGACGGCGACGCTGGGGCTGTTCCTGTCGCTCATCGTCATCCTGGGCGTGCGCGGGCAGACGGGGGAGGAGGCCTTTGCCGACTGGGGCTGGCGGATCCCGTTCCTGGCCTCGATCCTGCTGCTCGGGGTGAGCCTGTGGATCCGGTTGAAGCTCAATGAGAGCCCGGTGTTCCAGAAGATGGTCGAGGAGGGGCGGGCGGCGAAGAAGCCGCTCAGCGAGGCCTTCGCCAACGGCAGGAACCTGAAGCTGGTGATCCTGGCGCTGGTGGGTCTGACGGCGGGCCAGGCGGTGGTCTGGTACACGGGGCAGTTCTACGCCCTGTTCTTCCTGGAGAAGACGCTGAAGGTCGACGGGCCGACGGCCAACAGCCTGGTGGCGATCGCGCTCCTGCTGGGGACGCCGTTCTTCATCGTCTTCGGCTGGCTGTCTGACCGGATCGGGCGCAAGCCGGTGATCCTCGCCGGTTGTCTGATCGCGGCGGTGAGCTTCTTTCCGCTGTTCAAGGCCCTGACCGTGGCGGCCAATCCGGCGCTGGCGGCGGCGAGCGCGAGCGCGCCGGTGCGGGTGATCGCTGATCCGGCCGCCTGCAGCTTCCAGTTCGACCCGGTGGGCAAGACGGCCTTCACCAGCAGCTGCGATGTGGCCAAGTCGGCGCTGGCCTCGGCGGGGGTGTCCTACGTCAACGTCGCCGCTCCGGCCGGGAGCCTGGCCGTTGTCGCGGTGGGCGACACCAGGGTGGCGTCCTTCGAGGGCGCGGGCATGCCGACCAAGGCCTTCACCGAGGCCCAGACCGCCTGGCGCAAGGACCTCGGCAAGGCCCTGGCCGGCCACGGCTATCCGGCCAAGGCTGACGCGGCGAAGGTCGACAAGCCGATGGTGGTGGCCATCCTGTTCGCGCTCGTGCTGCTGGTGACCATGGTCTACGGGCCGATCGCGGCGGCCCTGGTCGAGATGTTCCCGGCCCGCATCCGCTACACCTCGATGAGCCTGCCCTATCACGTCGGCAACGGCTGGTTCGGCGGCTTCCTGCCGACCACGGCGTTCGCCATGGTCGCAGCGACGGGCAACATCTACTACGGGCTCTGGTACCCCGTGGTGGTGGCGGCGGCGACGGCGGTGATCGGGTTCCTGTTCGTCAAGGAAATGAAGGGCGCGGATATCGACGCGTAAGTCCGCGCGACCTCCCTCCCCGAATTGGGGAGGCAGACGCGCGGTTACGCGCGTCTGGTGGGGAAGTCGGTTCGAGACCTTGAAGAATTAGCGCTGAGAAGCCTCACCGGTGGGGCCGGTGACCCACTTCCCCACCCGGCGCGCAACGCGCGCCTGCCCTCCCCAATTCGGGGAGGGACGGCTTCGCCGAAGTCGGTCAGCCTGGTTGCAGGCTCTTGTCGATCTTGATCGCCAGCTCGCCGCTTTCGTAGCGCTTGGCCATCTTGGCGGTGCTCAGCGGCTTGATCTTGCCGGCCCAGCCTTCGGCTCCGAACTCCTCGAAGCGCTGCTGGCAGATCTTGCGCATGGCTTCCTTGGCGGGCTTCAGATAGGCGCGCGGGTCGAACTCGCCGGGCTTCATGGCCATCACCTTGCGGATGGCGCCGGTCATGGCCATGCGGTTGTCGGTGTCGATGTTGATCTTGCGGACGCCGTGCTTGATGCCGCGCTGGATCTCTTCCACCGGCACGCCCCAGGTCTCGGGCATCTCGCCGCCGTAGGCATTGATGATCTCCTGCAGGTCCTTGGGCACCGAGGAGCTGCCGTGCATCACCAGGTGGGTGTTGGGCAGGCGGTGGTGGATTTCCTCGATGACGTTCATGGCCAGCACCGCGCCGTCCGGCTGGCGGCTGAACTTGTAGGCGCCGTGGCTGGTGCCCATGGCGATGGCCAGGGCGTCCACCTGCGTGCGCTTGACGAAGTCGACGGCCTGGTCCGGGTCGGTCAGCAGGGCCGAGTGGTCGAGCTTGCCCTCGAAGCCGTGGCCGTCCTCGGCCTCGCCCATGCCGGTCTCCAGGCTGCCGAGCACGCCCAGTTCGCCCTCGACGGAGACGCCGCAGCTGTGGGCCATCTCGACGACGCGGCGGGTGACCTCGACGTTGTATTCGTAGGAGGCCGGGGTCTTGGCGTCCTCTTCCAGGCTGCCGTCCATCATCACGCTGGTGAAGCCGTACTGGATGGCGGTGGCGCAGGTGGCCGGGCCGTTGCCGTGGTCCTGGTGCATGCAGACGGGGATGTGGGGGTAGATCTCGACCAGGGCGTCGATCAGCCGGGCCAGCATGATGTCGTTGGCGTAGTTCCGCGCCCCGCGCGAGGCCTGGATGATGACCGGCGCATCGACGGCGTCGGCCGCCTCCATGATGGCCAGGCCCTGTTCCATGTTGTTGATGTTGAAGGCGGGCAGGCCGTAGTCGTGCTCGGCGGCGTGGTCGAGCAGCTGGCGCAGGGTGATGCGGGCCACGGGAGACTCCTTGCGGGCGTGATTTTGATTTTGTGGGCCGGGTTTAGACAAGGCCCGCGCGAGAGTCACCCCCGGTTTTCACGGGCGCGTGATCACGATGAGGGCGGGGCCATGTCCTGCGGCAGGCCGTCGGCGATCTCGTAGTAGTCGCCCTTGCTACCGACGAAGATGTGCTTGCTGAGTTTCAGGCCGGTCGGCCCGTCCAGCGCGCCCATGGCGAAGGCGATGCTCTTGCCGTGGATCGGGTCCCAGAACAGCTGCGAGCCGCAGGTTCCGCAGAAGCCGCGGCGGACCTTCTCGGAGGAGGGGTACCAGCGCAGGCTGTCTTCGCCCTCGATGGTCAGGGACTCTTTGGGCACGTCGGCCGAGGCCCAGAAGTGGCCGGAGGCCTTGCGGCACATGGAACAGTGACAGGCGTCGGAATGGTCGATGACGGCGTCGGTCGAAAAGCGGACCGCGCCGCAGAGGCAGGAGCCCTGGTGAGGCTTTATAAAGGGCATGGCGGTGTCGGCGCCGGCCGTGACCGGCGCCGCTCCTTTACGATCAGCCGGGGCGGTGCATGGCGCACAGCTTGTTGCCGTCGGGGTCGCGCAGATAGGCCAGGTGCATCTTGCCCATGTTGCTGATGCGCTCGCCGGGCGGGTCTTCGATCGACGTACCGCCGGCTTCGACGCCGGCGTCGTGCCAGGCCTTGACCTGTTCGGGGGAGTCGCAGGCGAAGCCGATAGTGCCGCCGTTGGCGTGGCAGGCAGGCTGGCCGTCGATCGGCTGCGACACCGCGAAGGCGCCCTTGGGGCTGAGGTAGAACATGCGGTGGCCGTCGACCATGGACGGGCCGATGCCGAGGGTGGCCATCACCTTGTCGTAGAAGACCTTGGATTTGGCGAGGTCGTTGGTGCCGACCATGATGTGCGAGAACATGAGTGTTTCTTCCCCTTGTTGCGGCGTTGGGCTGAGGCAAACGTCCGTTTGGATTTGATGCGGGAAGATGCATCGCGGCGCAACGGGGATATTCGCTCTCCGCCCCCGCGAGGGGGCGGAGGACGGTTCGGAGCGTGAGCGACGGGACCAGGAGGCGGGGCAGAGCCGGCGTCTGAAGGCTAATCACCAAGCGGCGGTGGGAACCCCCTCGGTTTGGTTCGCTTGCAGCGCTCGCCAAAGCCACTCCCCCACGATGTGGGGGAGAGCGGGTGGCCGTTGTCCGCCCGCCTAGACCTGCAGAGCCTCGACGCCGGGCAGCTCCTTGCCTTCCATCCATTCGAGGAAGGCGCCGCCGGCGGTGCTGACGAAGGTCATCTCGGCCGCGACGCCGGCATGGTTCAGGGCCGCGACAGTGTCGCCGCCGCCGGCGACGGCGATCAGCTTGCCGGCGGTGGTCAGCACAGCCGCGTGCTTCGCGGCCGCGACGGTGGCGGCGTCGAAGGGGGGCAGTTCGAAAACGCCGAGGGGGCCGTTCCAGATCAGGGTGGCGGAGGCGTCCATGGCGGCCAGCAGGCGTTTGGTCGTCTCGGGGCCGGCGTCGAGGATGCTCTCGTTGGCGGCGATGGCGTCCAGGCCCTGGACCTTGTGGGCGGCGTTCGCCTTGAACTCGGTGGCGGTGACGACGTCGACGGGCAGGAGGAGTTCGCAGCCGGCTTTCCTGGCCGATTCCATGATCTCGCGGGCGGTGTCGCCCAGGTCGTGCTCGCAGAGGCTGGCGCCGACGTCGATGCCTTGCGCGGCCAGGAAGGTGTTGGCCATGCCGCCGCCGATGGCCAGGCGGTCGAGCTTGGTCACCAGGTTGTTCAGGAGGTCGAGCTTGGTCGAGACCTTGGAGCCGCCGACGATGCCGAGCACCGGGCGTTTCGGCGCGCCGAGGGCGGCGTCGAGGGCGTCCAGTTCGCGCTGCATGGAGAGGCCCGGATAGGCGGTGAGCAGGCGGGCGATGCCGTCGGTCGAGGCGTGGGCGCGGTGGGCGGCGCTGAAGGCGTCGTTGACGTAGAGATCGCCGAAGGCCGCCAGTTCGGTGACGAAGGCCGGGTCGTTCTTTTCCTCGCCGGGATGGAAGCGCAGGTTTTCGAGCAGGGCGACGCCGCCGTTCTCGAGTTTGGTGATCACGTCGTAGGCCGGCTTGCCGATGCAGTCGTCGGCGAAGAAGACCGGCTGTTCGAGCAGGGCCGACAGCGGCTCGGCGATGGGGCGCAGGCTCATCTCGGGGACGCGCTTGCCCTTGGGGCGGTCGAAGTGGGCCAGCAGGATGGTCTTGGCGCCCTTGGTCGACAGGTAGTGGATGGTTGGCAGCACGGCGCGCAGACGGGTGTCGTCTGTGATGGCCCCGTCGGCCATCGGCACGTTGAGATCGACCCGGACCAGGACGCGCTTGCCGGCGAGGTCGGCGGTTTCGAGGGAGCGGAAGGGCATGGGTCAATAATCTCCGTCATCCCGGCCGCAGCGCGAAGCGCGGAGCGCCGGGACCCAGGGGCCGCCAAGTGCCGGCGGCGGATACAGCGTGATCACGCACCCCCTGGGTCCCGGATCGGCCTGCGGCCGTCCGGGATGACGGAGGTGAGGTAGGTCTTACAGGAACTTCGCCATCACCAGAGCCGTGTCGCTCATCCGCGTCGCGAAGCCCCATTCGTTGTCGTACCAGGTCAGCACCCGGGCCAGCTTGCCGTCGACGACTTGCGTCTGCGGCAGGGCGGCGGTCGAGCTGGCGGCGACGTGGTTGAGGTCGATGGAGACCAGCGGGTCGTTGGTGGTCGCGAGAACGCCCGACATCGGGCCATCGGCGGCGGCCTGCAGGGCGGCGTTGATCTCTTCGGCGGTGACGTCCCGGCCGGCCACGACCTTGAGGTCGACGACCGAGACGTTGGGGGTCGGCACGCGGATCGAGGAGCCGTCCAGCTTGCCCTTCAGTTCCGGCAGCACCAGGCCCAGCGCCTTGGCGGCGCCGGTCGAGGTCGGGATCATGCTCAGGGCGGCGGCGCGGCCGCGGTAGAGGTCCTTGTGCATGGTGTCGAGCGTCGGCTGGTCGCCCGTGTAGCTGTGGATGGTGGTCATGTAGCCACGCTCGATGCCGAACAGGTCGTGCAGGACCTTGGCGACCGGGGCGAGGGCGTTGGTGGTGCAGCTGCCGTTGGAGACGACGATGTCGTCGGCGGTCAGGGTCTCGTGGTTGACCTTGTAGACGATGGTCTTGTCGGCGTTGTCGGCCGGGGCCGAGACGAGGACGCGCTTGGCGCCGGCGGTCAGGTGAGCGCTGGCCTTGTCCTTGGACGTGAAGATGCCGGTGCATTCGAAGGCGATGTCGACGCCCAGCGCCTTGTGCGGCAGGTTGGCCGGGTCGCGCTCGGCGGTGACCTTGATCTTGCCCATGCCGACGTCGATCCAGTCTTCACCGGTCGTCACCACGCCCGGGAAGCGGCCGTGGACGCTGTCGTAGCGCAGCAGGTGGGCGTTGGTCTCGACGGGACCCAGGTCGTTGATGGCCACGACCTCGATGTCGGTACGGCCATGTTCGGCGATCGAACGGAGAACGAGACGGCCGATACGGCCAAAGCCGTTGATGGCGACGCGGATGGTCATGGGTTTTGGGCTCCCGCCAACGATGTTCTGAGTTGGCGGGGGGTTTTGCGTTTGGGGGGCGGGAAGTCAACCCTTGCGAGGGTCAAGGAGGGTTACGGGATGTGACGGTTGCAGCGTTCCTTCTCCCGCTTGCCGGGAGAAGGTGGCCGCGAAGCGGTCGGATGAGGGCAGAGCGGGACGTGGGGATTTGGCGGAACGACCGCGCGACAAGGCGCGAGCCTTGACCGGGCGGTGCTGCCCTCATCCGACCCTGCTACGCCAAGGCTTCGCAGGGCCACCTTCTCCCGGCAAGCGGGAGAAGGGATCCTAGGGTTTGACGACCCTGACCTTGCCGGCCGCTTCCGTCGCGCGGGCCCGCGCTTCATCGGTATCCGCCCCCCGCGCGATCGCCACGCCCATGCGGCGGCGTTCGAAGGCTTCGGGTTTGCCGAACAGGCGGATGTCCGCGCCGGGGACGCTGAGCGCCTCGGCGACGCCCTCGAAGCCCACGCCGGTCGCTTCCATGCCGCCGTAGATCACCGCGCTGGCGCCGGGGCGCTCCAGGGTGACGTCGACCGGCAGGCCGAGGATGGCGCGGGCGTGGAGGGCGAATTCGCTGAAGGTCTGGGTGGCGAGGGTGACGAGGCCGGTGTCGTGCGGACGGGGGCTGACCTCGCTGAACCAGACGTCGTCGCCCTTCACGAACAGCTCGACGCCGAACAGGCCGCGGCCGCCGAGGGCCGCGGTGACCTTGCCGGCCATGTCGCGGGCGCGCTCCAGCGCGAGGGCGCTCATGGCCTGGGGCTGCCAGCTTTCGACATAGTCGCCCTTGACCTGGCGGTGGCCGACGGGGGCGCAGAAGCTGGTCTGGACGTTGCCCGCCGCATCGAGGGAGCGGACGGTCAGCAGGGTGATCTCGTAGTCGAAGGCGATACGGCCCTCGACGATGACCTTGGCCTCGGCGACGCGGCCGGCCGACAGGGCGTATTCCCAGGCGGCGGCGACGTCGGCCGGCGTCTCGACGTAGGACTGGCCCTTGCCGGAGCTGCTCATCACCGGTTTGACGAAGCAGGGGAAGCCGACGGCCGCGGCGCCGGCTTCGAGTTCGGCCTGGCTGGTGGCGAAGGCGTAGGGGCTGGTCGGCAGGCCCAGCTCCTCGGCGGCCAGGCGGCGGATGCCCTCGCGGTTCATGGTCAGCTGGGTGGCGCGGGCGGTGGGGATGACGGTGGCCAGGCCATCGGCCTCGATGCGGGCCAGCTCGTCGGTGGCGATGGCCTCGATCTCCGGCACGATCAGGTGCGGGCGTTCGGCTTCCACCAGGGCGCGCAGGGCGGCGGCGTCGGTCATCTGGATGACATGGCTGCGGTGGGCGACCTGCATGGCCGGGGCATTGGCGTAGCGATCGACGCCGATCACCTCGACGCCGAGCCGTTGCAGCTCGATGACCACTTCCTTGCCGAGCTCGCCGCAGCCGAGCAGCATCACCTTGACGGCGTTGGGGGCGAGGGGCGTGCCGAGCTTCATTGGTAGTTTTTCGCTTTCCTGGCGTCGTCGATGGCGTCGGTCAGCGCCGGCTTGGCGCCGCGCTTGCGCAGCTCTTCCGTCTTCATGACGACCGTCTCGCCGCAGGCCTGAACGACGTGGGGCAGGTTGGTCGGCGCGATGGCGACGCCCTGCTGTTTGGCGTCAATCCACAGGACCAGGGACAGCTCGCCGTCGAGCACCTCGTCGCAGTCGCGCTCGGCGCGCTGGGCCTTGGCGGCGGTGCGGTAGAAATCGAGCAGGGCGGGGGATCTGGTGGCGCCGATCTGGCTTCCGTCGCCGGCGTCGATCAGTTCCTCCGGCTGGATCAGGTCGGCGGGCAGATATTCGGCCCAGTTGATGGGCCGGCCCGTGCCGAGGTCATAGGTCAGGGCCAGCTGGCCGATGCTGGGGTGGGCGCCGCCGCACTCGGCGTAGTCGCTGGCGATCAGGCTGAGGAAGGGCTCGCCGGTCATCGGGGCGGTGATGGCGCGCTCGTAGGTGTTGGGGGCCTTGCCGCAGTCTTTCATGGCCTTTTTGGCCCGGGCGTCGGCGCGGGTCAGGGCCTGGTTGATCCGTTCGATCTTGGGGCCGGCCGGGCTGACGATGCGGGGGAAGGCGTCGGTGCTTTCGCCGAGCGGGTTCTGGCCCTGCAGGCCGATGCCGCCCGCCGCGAGGGCAGGGGCGGCGATGGCGGCGGCGGCGAGGAAGGCGAGGGTCAGGCGGCGCATGGTTTGCTCCAGTTCCTTCTCCCGCTTGTCGGGAGAAGGTGGCCTCCGAAGGAGGTCGGATGAGGGCGGCTCGGACATCGGACGATGAGCGCTGGCGACCCTATCACTGACCGCCGGCGCTGCCCTCATCCGACCGCTACGCGGCCACCTTCTCCCGGCAAGCGGGAGAAGGGAATAGCTAGCCCAGCTTCGCCCTGGCCGCTTCGGCGACGGCTTCGGCGGTGATGCCGAATTCCTTGTAGAGCCGCTCGAACGGGGCAGAGGCGCCGAAGCCGGTCATGCCGACGAATACACCGTCCTCGCCGATGAACCGCTCCCAGCCGAACTTGACCGCCGCCTCGACGGCGACGCGGACCTTGGCCTTGCCCAGCACCTGCTGGCGGTAGGCGGCCGGCTGCTGTTCGAACAGTTCCCAGCAGGGGGTGGAGACCACCCGCGTGCCGACGCCGCCGGCTTCCAGGATGCTGCGGGCCGACATGGCGACGCCGACCTCGGTGCCACTGGCGAAAATGGTCACCTGGGCGTCGCCGGTGGCGGGGGCCAGTTCATAGGCGCCCTTGGCCGACATGTTCTCGGGCGCGAAGGTGCGGCCGACCGGGGTCTTCTGGCGCGAGAGGGCCATGATCGACGGGGTGGCCTTGTGCTCCAGCGCCGACTTCCAGCATTCGGCCGCCTCGACGGCGTCGGCCGGGCGGAAGACCAGCAGATTGGGCATGGCGCGCAGGGCGGCCAGGTGCTCGACCGGCTGGTGGGTCGGGCCGTCTTCGCCCAGACCGATGGAGTCGTGGGTCATGACGTGGATGACCCGCACTCCCATCAGGGCGCCCAGACGGATGGCGGCGCGGCTGTAGTCGCTGAAGACCATGAAGGTGCCGCTGAAGGGGATGACCCCGCCGTGCAGCGCCATGCCGTTCATGGCCGCGGCCATGCCGTGCTCGCGCACGCCGTAGTGGACATAGGTCCCGGCGTAGTCGGGGGCGTCGAAAGGCAGCATGCCCTTGACGTAGGTGTTGTTGGAGCCGGTCAGGTCGGCCGAGCCGCCGATCATCTCCGGGATGGCCGGGGTCAGCTTGGCCAGGGCCGAGCCGCTGTGAACGCGGGTGGCGTTGGCCACCGGCTCGTTCAGCAGGTCGGCGATGTAGGCGTCGATGGCCTTGAAGGCGCCCTCGGGCAGGTCGCCCTTCATGGCGCGGGTGAAGTCGGCGCCCCTGGCGTCGCCCTTGAGGCGGGCTTCCCACTTGCGGCGGACGCTCGCGCCCTTGCGGCCGGCCTTCTTCCAGGCGTCGGCGATGTCGTCGGGGATTTCGAAGGGTGGCAGGGGCCAGCCCATGGCCTGGCGGGCCAGGGTCGCTTCCTCGTCGAACAGGGAATAGCCGTGGCCGTGGACGTCGCCTTCCTTGGGCCCGGCGCCCTTGGAGATCTTGGTCTTGCAGGCCAGCATGACCGGCTTGTCCTGCTTCGTGGCCCAGCGCATGGCGGCGGCGATCTTGCCGTGGTCGTGGCCATCGACCGCCTTCACCGCCCAGCCGGCCGCCTTGAAGCGCATCTGCTGGTCGCCGCTTTCGGAGATGGTGGCGGCGCCGTCGATGGTGGTGTTGTTGTCGTCGAAGAGGACGATCAGCTTGTTCAGCTTCAGCCGGCCGGCCAGGCTGATGGCCTCCTGCGATACGCCTTCCATCAGGCAGCCGTCGCCAGCGATGACCCAGGTGTGGTGGTCGACGAGGTCGTCGCCGTAGCGGGCGTTCATCGAACGCTCGGCCATGGCCATGCCGACGGCGGTGGCGATGCCCTGGCCCAGCGGCCCGGTGGTGGTCTCGACGCCGGGGGTGTGACCGTATTCCGGGTGGCCGGGGGTCATCGAGCCCCACTGACGGAAGTTGCGGATCTGATCCATCGTCACCGCCTTGCTGCCGGTCAGGTGCAGCAGGCTGTAGATCAGCATCGAGGCATGGCCGGCCGACAGCACGAAGCGGTCGCGGTCGGCCCAGTCGGGCTTGGCGGCGTCGTACTTGAGGAATTTGGTGAACAGCACGGTGGCCACGTCGGCCAGGCCCATGGGTGCGCCCTGGTGCCCCGATTTCGCCGCATGGACCGCGTCCATGGAGAGCACGCGAATGGCGTCGGCCATCTTCACGGGACTGACGGACATGGGGGACTCGCTGTTGCTGCCGGTTTCCGGGCGGTTCGCACGGGAAAGCCTTTGGCGCAACCCGCCTTCCGGTCTTCGCCCGACGCAGTCTATAGAGATCGTGTGATCAAGGAGCGCGACGAATGAGCGGAGAGTCCGAGGGAAGCGCCCTCGACCTGGCCGTGCGCCGCCTGGAGCGGGCGCTGGGGGTATTGGAGCAGCGGATGGGCGAACGCGTGCGTGAAGCCGGCGCCGAGGCCGGCGGCCTGTTCGACGCCGACCGCTCCCGCCTGGCCGCCGAGCTGGACGCGTCGCGGGCCCGTGAACGGGCTCTGGAAGAGGCCGGGGCGCAGGCGTCCGAAGCGCTTGGCCGGGCCATCGGTGAAATTCGCTCCGCGCTGGGAGAAGGCTAGATGGGCCAGCTCAATGTGACGGTGAACGGCAAGCCCTTCCTGGTGGGCTGCGAGGATGGCCAGGAACGCCACCTGATGGATCTGGCCGCCGCCTTCGACCAGCAGGTCCGGGCGGTCGGGCAGGAGGTCGGCCAGCTGGGCGAGACCCGGCTGTTCCTGATGACGGCGCTGTTGCTGACCGACGAGCTGTCGGATCTCAAGCTGCGGCTGACCCATATGCAGAACGAGCTGGCCAAGGTTCAGGCCGAGCAGGCGCGGGTGGAGATGAAGGCGGCGGCGGCGCTGGAGAATGCGGCCAAGCGCATCGAGAAGATGGGCATCGTCGAGTAAGGGTCAAACGGGGACACATTGAATTCCCCAAACACCGGCGAGAACCGGATGCGACGATGGGGAATTCAATGTGTCCCCTCTTCCGCACCGACGCTGCCTTGAGAACGCCGCCTTAAGCGCCTACCTTAGTCCTCGGCGGTTGCTGCGGTTCATGTCGGAAGCGATCTATCCTTCTGACCTTAATTCTCTCGAAGGGAGCTGTCCCTGTCCGTGGCCGTGGCTGCGGGTATATGGCGCCCACCTGGTTATCCGGGTCTGAGGGGATAAAACAGTCTTTCACGGTCCTCGCGGCGCCGCCACCCTAGACCCCATGCACAACGACCCGATCCTCGACGGCAAGAAGGCCGCCCTGCGCATTGAAGCGCGTCGCACGCGCAAGGCGTTGCAGGTGCAGCACCCTGAAGCGGACTGGATGATCGCCGACCGGGTACAGGACCTCCTCGACGTCTTCCGTCTCGGCCCAGGCGTGGTCGCCCTCTACAAGGCGCTGGGCGCCGAGATCGACCCGCGGCCGCTTGGCGATGCGCTGGTTCGCAAGGGCTGGCGGCTGGCGCTTCCGGCTGTCATCGACCTGCAAGGCCCGTTGGAATTCCGCGCCTGGGCCCCGCGCGACACCCTGGCCCACGATCTGGCGGGTCTGCCCGCCCCGCTGGACAGCGCCGCGCCCGTGGTCCCCGGCCTGATCCTCGTGCCGCTGCTGGCCTTTGACCGGCGGGGTTACCGCCTGGGCCAGGGCGGCGGCTTCTATGACCGAACGTTCGAGGCCCTGCGCCGACTTCCCCGGCCGCCGCCGCTGGTCGGGCTGGCCTTCGGGGGGCAGGAACTGGACGCCGTGCCAAACGGACCGCTGGATCAGCCGCTGGATGGGATTTTGACCGAGGCGGGCTATACTCCGGCCCGAAAGGACTTCTGATGCGTATTGCTTTTTTCGGGGATGTCGTCGGCCGGGCCGGTCGTGACGGACTCTCCGACTACCTGCCGGGCCTTCGCCGCCGCCTGTCGCTCGACTTCGTGATCGTCAACGCCGAGAACGCCGCCGCCGGCTTCGGCATCACCGAGAACACCGCCCGCGAGATCTTCGAGGCCGGCGCCGACTGCCTGACCCTCGGCAACCATAGCTGGGACCAGAAGGAGGCGCTGACCTACATCGTGCGTGAGCCGCGCATGATCCGGCCGGCCAACTATCCGATCCTGTCCGACGCCCCGGGCCGCGGTTCAAACCTGTACGTGCTGCCCGACGGGCGGCGCATCCTGGTCACCAACATTCTCGGCCGCGTCCACATGGACGCCATGGACGACCCCTTCGCCGCCGTGAACCGCGAACTCGACACCGCCCCGCTGGGCATCGTGGCCGATGCGGTCGTCGTCGACATGCACTGCGAGGCGACGAGCGAGAAGATGGCCATGGGCCACTTCTGTGACGGCCGCGCCAGCCTGGTGGTCGGCACCCACACCCATGTGCCGACGGCCGACGCCCAGATCCTGCCGGGCGGCACCGCCTACCAGACCGACGCCGGGGCCTGCGCCGACTACAACAGCGTCATCGGCAACGACAAGGAAGAGCCGCTGCGCCGGTTCACCACCAAGATCAGCCAGGGCCGCTATCGGCCGGCCGAGGGGCCGGCGACGGTCTGCGGCGTGTTTGTCGAGACTGACGACCGTACAGGACTGGCCAAACGGATCGAGCCGATCCGGATCGGCGGGCGTCTGAGGGAGACCGTGCCTGAGGTGGCGCTGGAAACGGCTTAAGGATTCCTGCGGCGAACGGGGCTTCTGTCCGGGCGTTTGGCTCTTACCTGAGAACCACAACACCCAGAGGAGCCCCCATGACCGACCCCATCTACACCGCCAAGGCCCACGCTGTCGGCGGCCGCGCCGGCACGGCCAGGTCCGACGACGGCCATCTGGACGTCAAGCTGGGCTATCCCAAGTCCATGGGCGGCGACGGATCGGGGACCAATCCCGAGCAGCTGTTCGCGGCCGGCTATGCGGCCTGTTTCCTGGGCGCGCTGGGACTGGTGGCGCGCGGCGCCGGGGTGAAGCTCGGCGAGCACAGCCTCGATAGCGAAGTCGACCTGATCAAGGACGACACCAGCTTCCACATCGGCGTGCGGCTGACCCTGACCGCGCCGGACCTGGACAAGGACCAGGCGGAAGACCTGCTGCACAAGGCCCACGAGGTGTGCCCCTACTCGAAAGCGACGCGCGGCAACGTTGAGGTGACGCTGGCCGTCGCCTGAGCGGGGATAAAGGGGCGGCGAGGGGTACACCCGCGCCGCCCAGCCGCTATGCTGTGCCTCAAACGCTCGTTCGAGGATCTTCATGGCTTTCAAGCGCCTGCTCATCGCCAATCGCGGCGAGATCGCCATCCGTATCGCCCGGGCGGCGGCAGGCCTCGGGCTGACCAGTGTTGCGGTCTACAGCCAGGACGATGCGCAGAGCCTGCATGTGCGGGCCGCCGATGAGGCGATCGCGCTGAACGCCAGCGGCCCGGCCGCCTATCTCGATATTGCGGGTGTGATTGCCGCGGCCCGGGCTGCTCAGTGCAATGTCATCCATCCGGGCTACGGCTTCCTGTCGGAGAACGCGGCCTTCGCCCGCGCCTGCGCCGGCGCCGGTATCGTCTTTATCGGCCCTTCGCCCGACGCCCTGGAAACCTTCGGCGACAAGGCCGCCGCCCGGGCCCTGGCCGCCCGTCTGAATGTGCCGCTGCTGGCCGGCACCGGCGCCATCGACGCCGCGGGGGCCGCGAGGTTCCTGGCCGAGCACGGGGCGATGATGCTCAAGGCCGTTGCCGGCGGCGGTGGGCGGGGCATGCGGATCGTGCGCCCCGGCGACGACGTGAAGGCGGCCCACGCCGCCTGTTCGCGCGAGGCCCAGGCGGCGTTCGGCGACGGGGCGGTCTATGCCGAATGGCTGGTCGACAACGCCCGCCACATCGAGGTGCAGGTGGCCGGCGACGCGGCGACCTGCGTGGCGATCGGCGAACGCGACTGCTCGGTCCAGCGCCGGCATCAGAAGATCATCGAGATGGCGCCCGCCCCGGCCCTTGGCGAGCGGCTGCGCGCCGCGCTTCACGAGGCGGCGGTGAAGCTGTGCAGCGCCAAGCACCTCAAGGGGCTGGCCACGGTCGAGTTCCTGGTCGACGCCGCCTCTGGCCGCTTCGCCTTCATCGAGACCAACGCCCGGCTGCAGGTCGAGCACACGGTCACCGAGGAGGTCACCGGCCTCGACCTGGTGCAGATCCAGATCAACCTGGCCGCCGGCGCCTCGCTGGCCAAGCTGGGCATCGCCGAGACCCCGCCCTTCAAGGGCGCCGCCATCCAGGCGCGGGTCAATCTGGAGACCCTCAACGCCGACGGATCGGCGCAGCCGGCCGGTGGGCTGATCCGCGCCTATGAGCCGCCGAGCGGGCCCGGCGTGCGGGTCGATGGCTTCGGCTACGGCGGCTATGTCACCAGTCCCGCCTATGACAGCCTGCTGGCCAAGGTCATCGTCCGGGCTTCGGACCATGCGGGCGCCGCCGCCAAGACGGCCCGGGCCCTTAAGGAGTTCCGCCTGGAGGGTGTCGACAGCAACATCCCCCTGCTGCGCGCGCTGCTGGCCGAGCCGGCGGTGGCCGGTGGCCAGGCGACGACGCGGTACCTGGAAGAGAACCTTGAGCGGTTGCTGGCCGAGGCCGACGCGCTGTCGCCGGTAGACGCCTACGAGGTCGCCATGGCCGAGCAGGCGGTGGTCGCGGCTTTCGAAGAGATGGTCGGCGCCGAGGCGGTGCCGGCGCCGCTGCAGGCTACGGTCGGCCAGATCGAGGTGGCGGAGGGCGACCTTGTTCGGCCGGGCCAGACCGTTGCCATCCTCGAAGCCATGAAGATGGAGCATGTCGTTGTCGCTCCGGTCGGCGGACGGGTCGAGCGGGTGGCCGCGGAGCGGGGACAGACCCTGCTCAAGGGCCAGCCGCTGCTGTTTATCGCCGCCGAGGATGTCGAGGGCCTGGAAGCGGTTGTTGAAGAGGCGGGTGACCCCGACGCCATTCGTCCGGACCTGCAGGAAGTCATCGACCGGCACGCCTTCACCCTCGACGCCAACCGGCCGGACGCCGTCGCCAAGCGCCGCCGTACTGGCCATCGTACGGCCCGCGAGAACATCGACGACCTGGTCGATCAGGGCAGCTTCATCGAGTACGGCGCCCTGGCCATCGCCGCCCAGCGCCGCCGGCGCACGGTCGAGGACCTGATCGCCAACACCCCGGCTGACGGCATCATCACCGGCATCGGCACGGTCAACGGCGCCCTGTTCGCGCCCGAGAAGGCGCGGGTGGCGGCGCTGGCCTATGACTTCACCGTGCTGGCCGGCACCCAGGGTCACTTCAATCACAAGAAGACCGACCGGCTGCTCGGCATCGCCGACGAACAGAAGCTGCCGGTCATCTGGTACGCCGAGGGCGGCGGCGGCCGGCCCGGCGACACCGACGCCATCGGGGTGGCGGGACTGGATGTCACCACCTTCGGCAAGATGGCCGAGCTGGCCGGCGAGGTGCCCAAGATCGCCATCGTCGCCGGCCGCTGCTTTGCCGGCAACGCCGCCATCGCCGGACTGTCGGAGGTGCTGATCGCCACCAAGGACTCCAACCTCGGCATGGGCGGGCCGGCGATGATCGAGGGCGGCGGTCTGGGGGTCTTCAAGCCGGAAGACATCGGCCCCGCCGCCACTCAATGGGCCAACGGCGTCATCGACATCCTGGCCGAGGACGAGGCCCACGCCACGCGGCTGGCCAAGCATGCGCTGTCGATGTTCCAGGGCGACCTCGCCGAATGGACGGCGCCGGACCAGCGGGACCTGCGCCGGGCCATCCCGGAGAACCGCCTGCGGGTCTATGACATCCGCGCCGTCATCGAGGGGCTGGCGGACGCCGGCTCGTTCCTGGAGCTGCGGCGCGGCTTCGCGGCGGGCATGGTCACCGGCTTCATCCGGATCGAGGGCCGGCCCATGGGGCTGATCGCCAACGATCCCAAGCACCTGGGCGGCGCCATCGACTGCGACGGGGCCGAGAAAGCCGCCCGCTTCCTGCAGCTGTGCGACGCCTTCGACCTGCCGGTGGTCAGCCTGTGCGACACCCCCGGCTTCATGGTCGGGCCGGAGAGCGAGGACGCGGGGGCGGTGCGCCGGGTCTCGCGGATGTTCGTCGCCGGGGCCAAGTTCGGGCCGCCGCTGTTCACCCTGGTGCTGCGCAAGGGCTATGGGCTGGGCGCCCAGGCCATGGCCGGCGGCGGCTTCCACAGCCCCAACTTCATCGCCAGCTGGCCGACCGGCGAGTTCGGCGGCATGGGTCTCGAGGGGGCGGTCAAGCTCGGCTACCGCAAGGAGCTGGAGGCCGAGACCGATCCGGCCAAGAACAAGGAGCTGTTCGATCGGCTGGTGGCCAACATGTACGCCCGCGGCAAGGCCACCAGCATGGCGGCGGCGCTGGAGATCGACGCGGTCATCGACCCGGCCGACTCGCGGCGCTGGGTGATGGCCGGGCTGCAGAGCGCGAAGAAGCGCCGCAAGCCGGAGCGGCGCTGGGTCGATATGTGGTGACCGCCTAAGCCAGCAGGTCCGGCGTCAGCATGTTTTCCAGCTTCACGATCTGGTCGCGCAGGACCAGCTTCTGCTTCTTCAGCCGGGCGATCTGCAGCTGGTCGGGGGTGGGCATCAGGCTCAACGCCTCGACGGCCGCGTCGAGATCCTGGTGCTTCTGGCGCAGATCCAGCAGTTGGCCGCGGATCTCCACGTTGGGCATGGGGATCATTTCCCCGTCGTTGTCGGCCATCAACCGTCCCCAGACGCAAATCGCAGTTTGGCGAGTCTAGCAGACCGGACCGTTCAGGCCAGCGCTCTTGCGAGCCTCATCAGCGCTTCCGGCGGCGGCGGATCGCCCCAGGCCTCGCCGGCGCGGATCAGGACCGGCAGCGGCTCGCCCTGGCCCCGTGGCGCCAGGCCGGCCAGGGAGGTCATCAGCAGCTTTTCGAGATCGAGTTCGACCCCCTTCACCGTCTCGCGGACCGCCAGCCGGGCGTGGTCATCGACGGGCGTGAGCGGGCTCTTCAGGGCCCGCCGCGCCTGGCGCACAGGCCCGAGGATCGTCGCCTCCCAGTGGCGCGCCAGCTCGGCGCCGTCGGCCAGTACGCCCTCGGGCGGCGAGGCCCAGGCGGCCCACAGCAGGTAGGCGGTCTGCTGGCCGTGGTCGTCCTGAAGGCTGAGGCAGGCCTCGGCGACGCCGGGCCGGTCGTAGGCGGCGAGCGCCCAGTCCCAGAAGCCGCTCACCCCTCGCTCCGGATGGCTTTCAGGTCTTCGCCCCAGCGCTTGACCGGCGCCCAGTCGAGGCCGAAGCCGTCGAGGGCCCGACCGACGGACTGGTCGACCATCTCCTCGATCGATTGGGGCTTGGCGTAGAAGGCCGGCATCGGCGGAGCGATGGTCGCGCCCATCTCGGCCAGGGCGGTCATGGTCCGCAGGTGGCCCAGGTGCAGCGGCGTCTCACGAACCATCAGCACCAGCCGGCGGCGCTCCTTGAGGACCACGTCGGCGGCGCGGGTCAGCAGGCTTGAGGTCACGCCGGTGGCGATCTCGCTCATCGTCCGCACCGAGCACGGAGCGATGATCATGCCCAGCGTCTGAAAGCTGCCGGAGGCGATGGAGGCGCCGACATCGCCGACCTTGTGGACAACGTCCGCCCGGGCGGCGACATCGGCAACGGTCAGGTTCGCCTCCTGGGCGAGGGTAAGCGCGGCGGATTTCGACATGACGAGGTGACTTTCGACACCCATTTCACGACAGGCGTCCAGGGCCCGCAAACCCAGCCAAACCCCGCTAGCGCCGGAGATTCCGACGATCAACCGCCCTTTTTGCGCCATCCGACCGGTTCAACCTCCCAGTTATGTGAACAGACTCCCCGTCATCTCGGGTGTTCACTTGAGTGTGCATAGATAGCCAAGGAGGCGAACTACCATGGCCTTGGAAGCCCGTCTGCGGGAGCTCGACAGCCGCCACAGGAAACTGGACCGGACGATCGAGCGGGAAATGACGCACCCGGCGTCCGACGATATCAGGATCGCGGAACTCAAACGGCAAAAACTACGCCTCAAGGAAGAGATCGAAGGCCTGAAGGCTCGAACTCACTAGAATACGGAAAACCCCTCCACCGGTTGTCGGTGGAGGGGTTTTCTCATTTCAGACGTTCCGGCGTTGAGGCAGCCGGCGAGGCGAGGATCAATCCTCGTCTTCGTCGTCGTAGTCGACGGCGGGGCCGGTGTTGGCGAAGACGTTCTTCAGGTCGACGCTGCCGCCGCGCTCGTCTTCTTCCTCGTAAGCCGGTTCCGGCTCGACCGCGGCTTCACCGGCCGGGCTGAGCGAGGGGCCGTCGCTGACGATGCCCTTGCGGAGATCGTCCTTGGCCTTCTTGTCGGCGGCCTTGCGGACCACGGCGTCCAGCTCGATCTGGCCGACGAGGCCAAGCGTCACCGGGTCGACGGGCTTGAGGTTGGCGCTGTTCCAGTGGCTGCGGTCGCGGACCGCCTCGATGGTCGACTTGGTGGTGCCGAGCAGCTTGGAGATCTGGGCGTCGGTCACTTCCGGGTGGTTGCGCACGAACCAGGCAATGGCGTCCGGACGGTCCTGGCGACGCGACACCGGGGTGTAGCGCGGGGCCTTCTTCTGCGGCTTCAGCAGTTCGGCGTGACGGCTCTTCTGCACCTGCATGCGGTAGGCGGGGTTGGCCTGGGCCTTGTCGAGCTCTTCGCGGTTCAGCTGGCCGTTGGTGATCGGGTCGGCGCCGCGGATGTCGCGGGCGACTTCGCCGTCGGCGATGCCGCGCACTTCCAGCGGGTGCAGCCCGCAGAAGTCGGCGATCTGCACAAAGCTGAGGGAGGTGTTGTCCACCAGCCAGACGGCGGTGGCCTTCGGCATCAGGATGGGTTCGGCCATGGGCATGCTCCAGAAACAGCGGCGCCCGGCCTTTCGGCCGGGCGGGTCTTGAAAACTGCTATAGCGATGTTCCCCGGAGAAGGGAACGGGGACTTGCATCCGCTGGCCTGCAAGCCCCCGAAATCTCGCTAAATTCGTCCCATCAGCAGCAGGACGATGACGATGACCAGCACGATGCCGAGACCGCCGCTGGGGAAATAGCCCCAGCTCTTGGAGTGGCCCCAGGTCGGAAGGGCGCCGATAAGGGCCAGGATCAGGATGATGATGAGGATCGTACCGAGCATTGGGGAACTCCTTGAGCAGCCTAAGGTCTTGCTCGTTCAATTCCCTCGCCGCCGGTAAGTTCCGCCAAGTCGAGAGCCCAGGGATATATGTCGGTGTCTTTGCCTGGACGGTGAAGCCGGGCCATGAACACCGATTCCCCGAGGCCTGGCGCCGCGGCGCCGATGACCTCCTGACGTGGCGGTCTTAGGCCACCTGGTCCTTGGTCACGCGGTTGGCCCAGAGAAGCCCGATGAAGCCGCCCTTGATGCGCGGCAGCATGGCCAGCACCAGACCGGTCAGGGCCGCCAGAGCGACCGGGACGATGATCCAGGGCGAGGTTTCCCACATGATCGGGAAGAAGAAGGCCGGGGCGACGATCAGGTGGCCGACCAGCAGGATGGTCAGATAGGCCGGACCGTCATCGGCCCGGTACTGCGACAGGTCGTGGCCGCAGGCCGGGCATTCGGCATTGACCTTGAGGTAGCGGGCGAACAGCTCGCCCTCGCCACAGTTGGGGCAGCGGTGCTTGAGGCCGCGCTTGATGCCAAGGCCCACGGGCCGGCGGACGTCACTGGTGCTGGACATGGCGGGCATATGCGCCTTCGCGGCGGGTTTCGATAGGGCGGCCGGGCTCACAATCGGTTTCAACTTATGGCCTTGAGCGCCGCGCCCAGCTCATCGACCATCTCCGGCGTCGTCGCCCAGCTGCACATGAAGCGCACCGTGCCATCGAGGAAGCGGTAGACGAACCAGCCCTGGCCCTTCAGCCGGTCGAGCGCCGCCTCGTCCATCTCGACGAACAGGCCGTTGGCCTCCACCGGGTGGCGCAGCGCAAAAGGCATCTGGGCGGCCAGGCGCCGGGCCATGGCGTTGGCGTGGGCGGCGCGGATCGACCAGGCGTTGGTCTCCAGCAGGCCGATCCAGGGGGCGGCCAGATAGCGGCCCTTGGACACCAGCTGGCCGGCATGCTTCAGGCGGGCGTCGAACCGGCGGGCCAGGGCCTTGTTGAGCAGGACCACGGCCTCGGTCGGGGTGGAGCCGGCCTTGGTGCCGCCCATGATCAGGATATCGACGCCCATCTTTGCAATGGACTTCAGATCGAACCCGGCGGCGACGGCGTTGGCCAGGCGGGCGCCGTCCAGGTGGACGCCGTAGCCCCTGGCCTTCACCGGCTTGATCAGCGCTTCCAGCGCGGCCTGCGAATAGACCGTGCCGTATTCGGTGGCCTGGGTCAGGGACAGGGCGGCGGCCGGCTGGCGGTAGCTGACGTCCGGCTGGCCAAGCGCCTCGGTCAGGGCCGGCAGGTCGATTTTGCCGGAAGGTCCGGGCAGGCCGATCAGGCCGACGCCGTGGCCGAAGAACCCGGGCGCGCCGGTCTCGTCGGTGCAGACGTGGGCGTGCTCATGGGCCAGCACCGCCTCATGCGGCTGGGCCAGCGCCGCCAGCGCCACCGCATTGGCCGCCGTGCCGGAGGCTGTGAAGCGGATCTCGGCGTCGGCGCCCAGCGCTTCGCGGATCAGGTCGGCGGCCCGGGCGGAGACATGGTCCGTGCCATAGCCGGAGGCGGTCCCGGCGTTGGCGGCGATGATGGCCTCCATCACCTCGGGCATGGCCCCGGCGACGTTGTCGGAGGCGAAGTCGTAGCGGGCGTCGGTCATGTCCGCTCTCTAGCCGCCCGACCGCTCAGGCGGAATAGCGTTCCGCCCACCAGGCCTTCCAGCGGCCTTCCAGCCCGGCGAAGGCCGCCTCGTCCAGGCCATAGGCGGTGATCATGACGGCGCCCGGGCCGTGGCCGCCGCCGCCGGTCCAGTTGCCGGCGTCGTGGACGTTGAGCAGGCCGGCCCAGGCATCGACCGTCATCGACACCTGATGGTTCGAGACATGCCAGAGATTGCCGCTGACCGTATCGCCGGTCGGCAGGGTGATGCTGACCGCGTCGCCGACATGGCCGCCGGTGAGGTCGGCAAGGCCGAGGGCGGCCAGCGGGCGCAGCCCCTCGCGCTCGCCCTTGGGCAGCGACATCCACAGGGTGCGGCGGGGGGCCAGGCCCTCCTTCTCGAGGCCGAACTTGAGCTGCTGGACGAACATGATCCAGCCCTCGGTCATGTCTTCGTAGACGTCGCTCCAGGCGGCGCCGTCGGCGGGGGCGGCGCGCACGACCCGCAGGCGGCTGCCGGCGCCGTCGGCGGTCAGTTCGAAGCGGTCGCTGGCGCCGTTGAAGGCGATGACGCCGGTGGCCTCGTCGGCGGTGGCGTGCTCGACGAAGATGAAATCGACCTCGGCCGGCAGGCTGTCCGACTCCCAGCCGAACCAGCGGGCGACCTGGGCCGGGTCGCGCAGGGCGGCCCAGACGGTCTCGACCGGGGCGGCGATGGTCAGATCGATGAGGACGCGGTCCCCGGCGTCGTTGATGGTCATCGGGTCTTGCTTCCTTTGGCGGGATGGGTGGCGGCGATCAGCCGGTAGGGGCGGCCGCCCGGGGTGTTGAACTCGGCGGCCAGGGCGGCGACCGCCTCGGTGAGCCGGGTGGCGAAGCGCTCGATGTCGCCGGGCGCGGCGAAGGCGATCTCGGCGTCGAGGGTGAAGGTCAGCAGGCGCCGGCCCTCGGCGTCGGCTGTCTGGCGCATGCGGCCGACGTCGCGCACGGTCTCGGCGGCGGCGCGGATCAGGTGGTCGACGGCGTATCGGTCCTGGGTCAGGGCCTCCGGCGCGGGACCGGCCAGGAGGTCCGGGTCGATGACGTAGGCGTCGGCGCTGGCGGTGAACAGCCGCTCGGTGAAGCCCCGGCGTTGGCGCTCCTGGACGAGGTTGACCAGGCCCGCCTCTTCCAGGGCCTTGAGGTGATAGCCGACCTTCTGACGCGGCATGTCCAGGGCGACCGCCAGGCTGGCGGCGGAGCCCGGCGCCTGTAGCTCGGCGAGCAGCCGGCGACGGATCGGCGAGAGGGCGGTCCTCACGCGGTCGGCGTCATCCAGCAGGGCCATGGGGGCGGTCATGAGGGCAGGTAATAATAGAAAAAT
>JAUMCZ010000035.1:0-30266 GCA_032122215.1 Caulobacter sp. | reverse complement strand
CGGTGGTGATATCCGCACCCTGCTGCTGCGTCCCGTCTCGCCCAACGGCGTGGTCGGCGCCATCCCCGTCCGCGACTGCGCCTTCCACGGCGGCCAGTTGTTCGCCATCGGCTACACCGGCGGCGAAGGCTTCCTCAATCAGCTCCTGGCCCTTGGAGGGCCGACCCAATGAAGTTCACGCTTTCCTGGCTGAAGGATCATCTGGAGACCGACGCGACGGTCCAGCAGATCGTCGACGCCATGACCATGGCCGGCCTTGAGGTCGAGGACGTCCACGATCCGGCGACGAAGCTCGCCGCCTTCACGGTGGCGAAGATCGTCTCGGCCGAACAACACCCCAACGCCGATCGCCTGCGCGTCTGCCAGGTCGACACCGTCGACGGCATGAAGGAAATCGTCTGCGGCGCCCCGAACGCCCGGGCCGGCCTGACCACCGTCTACGCCCCCATCGGCGCCTATGTGCCGGGCCTCGGCGTCACCCTGGTCGAGAAGCCGGTGCGCGGCGTCGTCTCCAACGGCATGCTCTGCTCGGCCTCCGAGCTGGAAGCGGCTGAAGAGAGCGACGGCATCATGGAGCTGCCGGACAGCCTCGCCGTCGGCGCCCCGGCCGCCACGGCGCTCGGCATGGAAGCGGTTATCGATTTCGAGGTCACCCCCAACCGCCCCGACTGGCTGGGCGTCGCCGGCATCGCCCGCGACCTGGCCGCCGCCGGCGTCGGCACGCTCAAGACCCCGGCCATCGAACCGGTTCCGGGGACCTTCCCCTGCCCGATCACCGTCGAAGTCGACGGCGACGCCTGCCCGGTGTTCGCCGGCCGGCTGATCAAGGGTGTGAAGAACGGCCCTTCGCCGCAGTGGCTGCAGGACCGCCTGCGCGCCATCGGCCTGCGCCCGATCAACGCCCTCGTCGATGTCACCAACCTGATCTCCTACGACCGCGCCCGGCCGCTGCACGTCTATGACCGCGCCCTGCTGGTCGGCGACGTCATCGTCGCCCGCCTCGGCCGCGGCCCCGATGAGCCGACCCCGGGCGACCAGCCCAGCCCGGAGGCTCACCGGGACGAGCAATTGATCGCCCTCGACGGCAAGACCTACGATCTCTCCTCGGAGATGAGCGTCATCGCCGACGCCGGCGGAAATCGCCCGATCGGCCTCGGCGGCGTCATGGGCGGGACAAGCACCGGCTGTTCGGAAACCACCACCGACGTCTTCGTCGAAAGCGCCTGGTTCGAACCGATCCGCACGGCCCAGACCGGCCGCGCCACCGGCATCCACAGCGACGCCCAGTACCGCTTCGCCCGCACCGTCGATCCGCAGTCGGTGGTCCCCGGTCTCGAGCTGGCCACGGCTCTGATTCTCGAGCTGTGCGGCGGAGAGGCGTCCGAGATCACCGTGTCCGGCCAGGCCCCCGCGCCGCCCGAGGCCTTCGCCTTCGACCCTGCCTATGTGAAGGCCCTCGCCGGCCTCGACATCCCGGCCGCCAAAAGCATCGAGATCCTCGAAGCCCTCGGCTTCAGGATCGAGGGGACCGCCCCCACGCTCTCCGTCACCCCGCCGACCTGGCGCCGCGACGTCGAGGGCAAGGCTGATCTGGTCGAGGAAGTCGCCCGCATCGCCGGCTACGGCGCCCTGCCCTCGACGCCCCTGCCGGAGACGCCCCGCGCCGTCGGCGGCGTGCTGACCGCCCGCCAGTCCCGCGCCCGCGCCGCCCGTCGCTTCCTGGCCGCCAGCGGCTATGCCGAAGCGGTCACCTGGAGCTTCACCGCCCGCGCTACGGCAAAGCTGTTCGGCGGCGGAGACGACAGCCTCGTCCTCGCCAACCCGATCGCCGCCGAACTCGACTGCATGCGGCCCTCGATCCTGCCCAACCTCGTCGAGGCCGCGGCCCGCAACGCGCGCCGGGGCTTCCCCGACGCGGCCCTGTTCGAGATCGGCCCGATCTTCGGCGGCGACCAGCCGCAGGACCAGCGCATGGTCATCGCCGCCCTGCTGGCGCCCCACGCTCCACGTGACTGGGCAAAGGCGGCGGGCGAGGACCTCTTCACCCTCAAGGGCGACCTCCTCGCCCTGTTGGAAGAGCTCGGCGCGCCGGTCGCCAACCTGCAGACCGCGCAAGGCGCCGCCTCGCCCTGGTATCACCCCGGCCGCTCGGCCCGGCTGCAGCTCGGTCCCAAGGCCGTGCTGGCCGAGTTCGGCGAACTGCATCCCGCCGTGCTGAAAGCCATGGACGCCTCAGGCCCGATGCTGGCCTTCGAGATCTTTGTCGAGGCCATCCCCGAGCCGAAGAAGAAGTCGGTCAAGACAAAGTCCGCCCTCGACCTCTCCCCGCTCATGCCGCTCAGCCGCGACTTCGCCTTCCTGGTTGATGACGCCAGGCCGGCCGGCGACCTGGTCAAGGCCGTGGCCGGCGCCGACAAGGCGCTGATCGCCGGGGTGCGGGTCTTCGACCTCTACCGCGGCCCCGGCGTCCCTGAAGGCCAGAAATCCCTGGCCGTCGAAGTCACCGTCCAGCCCCGCGAAAAGACCCTCGCCGACGCCGAGATCGAAGCCCTCTCGGCCCGAATCGTCGCGGCAGCAGAAAAGGTCGGCGCGAAGCTTCGGGCGTAGAACAAAGCGGCCCTTCTCCCAGAGGGAGAAGGGAGGGGCCCGCGCCGAAGGCGTGGGAGGGATGAGGGGTTACGGCGCCTCGCCGTCTCGCACCGTAACCCCTCCCCCTGCCCCCTCCCTATGGGAGGGGGAAACCGGAAGGAACACACCATGCCGCCCCACATCGCCGCCCTCACCCTCGTCGTCAAAAGCTACGACGATGCGATCCGCTGGTATCGCGACTGCCTCGGCTTCACGGTCACCGACACCGACCTCGGCGGCGGCAAGCGCTGGGTCTCCGCCACCCCGCCCGGGGGCGGCTGCGCCCTGCTGCTGGCCCAGGCGACCAACCCCGCCCAGTCCGCCGCCATCGGCCACCAGGCCGGCGGCCGGGTTCTGCTCTTCCTGCACACCGACGACTTCGCTCGCGACCACGCCGCCATGACCGCCGCCGGCGTCACCTTCCTTGAAGCCCCGCGCCACGAGCCCTATGGAACCGTTGCGGTTTTCGAGGATCTGTACGGCAACCGCTGGGACCTGCTGCAGCCCCGCCCCTGAGAGACCCCCATGGCCAAAGCCCCGCTCAACAAACCGCCCGGGCCTGTCGATCGCGTCGGCGGCTTCCTGGAAAAATGGCTGGAGGCCGGCCTGTTCGGCAGCCGCTGGCTGATGGCGCCCTTCTATGTCGGCCTGATCGGCGCCCTGCTGATCCTGCTGCTGGTCTTCTTCCAGAAGCTTCTGCACCAACTGCCGCTCTTCATCAGCGGCTACGCCAAGGCCGATGACGCCATCCTGCTGGCCCTGTCGCTGATCGACCTGTCGCTGGCCGCCAACCTCGTGCTGATCGTCATCTTCTCGGGCTACGAAAACTTCGTCTCCAAGATCAACACCGGCAACCATGAGGACCGCCCGACCTGGATGGGCTCGGTCGACTTCTCGGGCCTGAAGATGAAGCTGATCGGCTCCATCGTCGCCATCAGCGCCATCTCCCTGCTGCGCAGCTTCCTGAAGATCGGCGAGACCGTCGACGCCGACTTCAACTGGCAGCCGATCTTCTGGCAGGTGATCATCCACCTGACGTTCGTGGTCAGCGGTGTGACCATGGCCCTGTCCGACTGGCTGCAGTCTCGCACCGGCGCCAGCCAGGCGCCGGAAGACCCGGGCTGAGGCCTAGAACGGCCAGTTGTTCCGCTGGCGGCTGTAGGACAGGTAGCCGAGGTTGGCGCCCAGCCGCAGGCCGACCCCGGTGCGGATCGGGGCAAGGGTGATGCCGTCGGCCCGCTGGTAGTTCACCCCCAGGCCGCCGACCAGATAGGCCGAACCGTCCACGCCCGGGTAACGCCTGAAGATCATGTCCGGGTAGTAGAGATTGTAGCAGAGGGTGAAGACGCGGCTGGCGTTGCCGCCCCAGTCGAAACCAACCGAAGGACCCTGCCAGAAGACCTCCATGGTCGGCTTGTCCTTCATGTACATCAGGCCGCGGCCGTAGCGCAGGCCGGCGACGACCGCGCCGCTGCCCTCTTCGCCGGCGATGTAGGCCGTCGGTGCGCCCTGGTCCTGGAACACCCGCTCGACGACCTGGCCGACGCTCTCGGCGGCGACGCCCAGGAAGTCGCTGGTCTGGTCGCGGATTTCGCCGACCGTGTAGGTCTCGATGCTGCGGTCCTGGGTGACGCCCGGATCGGCCCCGTTGCCCGAGGTTGACGCACAGGCCGAGAGGCCGGCGGTGGCGAGACCGGAAAGAATCAGGCTGCGGCGGTCCATGGCGATCTCCTGCTGACGTGAGCCGAGGAGTCCCACGCCTTTGGGACGGGTTTGGGGCGGAGAAGTAAAGGCGGCGTTAACCCTGTTCGCCCCGCGCCGTCCTCAAAGCGGCATCATGGCCTGGTACTTGTCCGCCGATGCGGCGTCGAGCGGCCGCAGCTGGTCGATCCGGGCCTTGGCGGCGGTGGTGTCGCCGGTGACGATGAGGATCGGGATCAGCCCCTTGAAGACGAAGACCAGCTTGGGATCGATGGAAAGCGCCGTCTCGTAGGCCTTCCGCGCCCCGGCATAGTCCTTGGTCAGCCGCAGGGCGTCGCCGAGGTAGCCGGCGGCGGTGGCCGACTTCGGATCGATCTGGGTCGCCCGGCGATAGGGCGCGATCGCCCCGGCATAGTCCTTGGAATTGTAGAGGGCAGCGCCCTTGTCGATGTGGAGATTGTAGTTGTTCGGCTCGATCGCCAGGCCGCGGTCGAAGCTGATCACCGCCCCCGGCGCGTCATTCAGCTTGGCCTGGGTATTGCCCAGAAACTGCCAGGCCTTGGCGTTGGTCGGTTGCAGGCGGGTCGCCGCCTGGTAGGCCGGCAGGGCCTCGGTGAAGCGGCTGGCGTCATACAGAGCGTTGGCCAGCGACATGCGCAGGGCGGCGTCGTTGGGAGCGACGGCGACGGCCTTGCTGTAGGCGTCGGCGCCGAGGCTGTACTTGCGGGCCTGCACATGGGCGACGCCCAGTTCCTTCCAGGCCGAGAGCTGGCCCGGCGGCAGGGTCGCGGCCCGCTCATAGAGGGGGATGGACCGCTCGTATTGCCCGTTCTGGTCCAGGGCGTTGGCGTACATGATCAGGTCGTCCGCCAGCCCGCTCTGCGTCGAGACCGTCTGGTAGTCGGTCGCCGAGCGCGCGTAGTCCTTGGCCTTGTAATAGGACAGCGCCCGATTGCGCAGGGTCCCGAGCTGCGGGCTGGCCCGGTAGGCCTCGTCAAAGGCGGCCACCGCGGCTGTGTAGTTCTCGGCCTTGTAGGCTGCGACACCCCGATCAAAGGCCGACGTCTGGGCCAGGGCCGGCGTGGCGGCCAGAAGAATGACGGCGGCAAGCCCCGCCAGGACAGAACGCATCATCTCACTCGCTCCCTGCATAGGATCAGATCATTCTGCGGACGAGGCGGCCGCCCCGCATCCCCCGAAAGCGGGGCAATCAGGTTGGAATCGATGATCTTGATCCTGGCGCGTCGCCTGCTGGCCAGCTTCGCCACCCTGCCGGACGGCGCCGGCTGGCGGTTCTCCGCCCTGGTCGGCGTCCCGACCCTGCTGGCCATGGCCGCCATCGGCCTCGGCACGGGCCTCTACCAGATCGGCGCCGGCAATCTCGCAGCCCTGCCCCTGACCCTGCTGACCGTCCTCTTCGTTCCGGCGATCGGTGAGGAGGCGGTGTTCCGGGGCCTTCTTCCCTCCCGCGCCGAAACCGCCAACCCCACCCTGGCCATCGCCCTCTCCACCCTGATCTACGTCCTCTGGCACCCGCTGGAAGGCTTCACCTTCCTGCCCGGGGCACGCGACCTCTTCACCCGGCCGGACTTCCTGTTCGTCACCGCCCTGCTCGGCCTCGCCTGCGGCCTGACCCGTTGGCGAACGGGTTCGATCTGGCCGGCCGTGCTGCTGCACTGGGCGGTCGTGATGGTCTGGAAGACCTGGCTGGGCGGCCCGTCGCTCGACTCTCTGGGATAGCCGCCGAATCCGCCTTGCCCGGACGGCCTGCCGCCCCTACAGACCCCGCAACATTCACCCCGCGAAGAGTCGTCCCATGAAGCTGCTGGCTGGCAACTCCAATCGAACGCTCGCGGGCGCCATCGCCCAGTACCTCGATATGCCGCTGACCAAGGCCCAGGTGCGCCGGTTCGCCGACAACGAGGTCTTCGTCACCATCGACGAGAATGTGCGCGGCGAGGACGTCTTCGTCATCCAGTCGACCAGCTACCCGGCCAACGACAACCTGATGGAACTGTTGATCTGCATCGACGCGCTGAAACGCGCCTCGGGCCGGCGGATCACCGCGGTGCTGCCCTACTTCGGCTACGCCCGCCAGGACCGCAAGACCGGCGGCCGCACGCCGATCTCGGCCAAGCTGGTCGCCAACCTGATCACCCGCGCCGGCGCCGACCGGGTGCTGACGATGGATCTGCACGCCGGCCAGATCCAGGGCTTCTTCGACATCCCGACCGACAATCTGCTGCCCGCGCCGCTGATCGCCAACGACATCCGTGACTACTACGGCCGCAAGGCCAGCGAGCTGATGATCGTCTCGCCCGACGTCGGCGGCGTGGTCCGCGCCCGCGCCCTGGCCAGCCGCCTCGGCTGTGACCTGGCCATTGTCGACAAGCGACGCTCGGGCCCCGGCCAGAGCGAGGTGATGAACATCATCGGCGACGTCTCGGGCCGCAGCTGCATCCTGTTCGACGATATCATCGACAGCGCCGGCACCCTGTGCAACGCCGCCAAGGCCCTGACCGAACACGGCGCGACCGAGGTTTCGGCCTACGTCACCCACGGCGTTCTGTCCGATCCGGCCAACCAGCGCATCGCCGACAGCGTGCTGCGCGAAGTGGTGGTTACCGACAGCATCGAGCAGCCCGACCTGATCCGGGGCAACAGCAAGATCCGCCTTCTGTCGGCGGCTTCGTTAATCGGCGAAGCCATCCGCCGCATCGCCAACGAAGAGTCGGTCTCCAAGCTCTTCGATTGATTGGCGAATTTCCCGCGTAACAAAACGCGGTCCGTCAAGCTATGGTTAACGCCCGGCCGTCACATTCCCGCCCGGAGCGACATGCTATTGACCACCCTGAGGGCTCCGGGGAAAGCTTGCATCATGACCAACAGATCTTCCGTGCTGGCCGGCCTTGCGGCCCTTGCCGTGACCTTCGTGCTCGCCGCCTGCTCGACGGCAGAGCCGCCGCCCGCCGCTGTGCTGCCGCCCGCGCCGCCGCCGCCGCCGGCCATCAACCTCTCGGCCTCGCTGTTCGAGGAAGCCAGCGCCTGGCGCGGCTATATGAGCCGCGCCGCCGCCACCCCGACCACCTTCCCGGACGCGACCACGGTCGCCAGCTCCCTGCGGGCCGGCGCGGCCTATGAGACCAAGCAGCTGCTGCGCGGCTCGATCGCCTACGCCGCCGTGATCGCCCTGCAGGACCAGGCCTACGTCGCCAACATCCGCACCTATGCCGTCGATCCGGTCCAGCGCCAGCGCATCGCCGCCCAGATCCTCGCCAACCCCTACACCGTCACCAACTACCCCGGCGCCGACCGCGCCGCCGGCCTGATCATCTCGGCGCTCGGCAACGACGGCACCAAGGTGCTGCTGACCGGCCGGGCCGTGAAGCAGTCGGCCTATGACGTCCAGCGCCAGAAGTGGTCCAAGGAGTTCGTGCCCAACCGCGAAGGCCGCCTGGCCGACGTGCGCACCCTGTCTTCGACGCCCATTCGCGGCGATATCGATGAAGTCGGCCGCATGCAGTCCGCCAGCCTGAACGGCGGCTCCGCCACCGGCCCCGACGGCATCGTCAGCCAGTCGGCCGCCGCCCCCTACTCGCCCGTCGTGGTCCGCGGCCTGGCGCTCGCCGCCCTGGCGGCGCTGGGGGAAGCCGGCGACGAAAAGCTGGTCGCCCTCGGCCCGCTGTTCACCGACGAGCCCTCCATGTTCTGTCTGAACATGTCCAAGCTGATGCTCTACCAGTGCCTGGCCGCCGCCAAGCCGCACTACGAAGACGTCTTCTGCCTCGGCCAGCACGTGCTGATCGACACCGGGCAATGCACGCTGAAGAGCGCCGGCGCCCCGATGCCGATCGAACCGCCCAGGCCGGTGGTGGTGGCGACCAAGGCCCCCTCCCCCAAGGCTCCCGCCAAACCGGCGGCCAAGCCGAAGGCCAAGGGCGGCTAAACCGCTTCAGAATCCTCACCCGGGCCGTTGCACTCCAAATCCAAAGAGTGTATCGACCCGGACCCTGAATTCACCGACCGTCGCCGCGTGGAGATTTCGCGCGGCGGCTTCGTTTTGAGACTGCAAGAACAATGGCCGAGATCGTCCTCAACGTCGAAGTCCGCGACCGCACCGGTACCGGCGGCGCCCGTGAAGCCCGTCGCGGGGGCTTCGTCCCCGGCGTCCTGTACGGCGGCGACAAGGCCCCCGTGGCCATCGCGGTCAAGGAGAACGAGTTCCGCAAGGCGCTCTACACCGGCAAGCTGCTGGGCCACCTCGTCACGCTGAAGTACGGCGACGAGAGCCAGCCGGTCATCGCCAAGGACATCCAGTTCCACCCGGTCACCGACAACCCGCACCACTTCGACCTGATGCGCGTTGACGAAAAGGGCACCGTGAAGATCAACGTGCCGGTCCACTTCAAGGGCCAGGACGTCAGCCCCGGCATGAAGAAGGGCGGCTCGCTGGAGATCGTCCGTCACGAAGTCGAGCTGGAATGCCCGGCCAACGCCATCCCGGAAGAGCTCATCGTCGATATCTCGACCCGTGAAATGGGCGACACCATCCGGATGAGCGACATCCAGCTGCCCAAGGGCGTGACCGCCTCGATCACCGACCGCGACTTCGTCATCGCCACCCTGAAGGTGTCGTCGGCGGCCCTGTCGGAAATCAACGACGAAGCCAACTCGGCCGAAGAAGCCTAAGCGCTTCAAGTCACCTGAGACTTTTGAATGCGGCCGGGCGGCGACGCCTGGCCGCATTTGCATGAGAGGGACCCCGCCATGCTGCTGCTCGCAGGCCTCGGCAATCCGGGCGAACGCTATGCGAAGACCCGCCACAACGTCGGCTGGGTGGCCGTCGAGGCCATCGCCCGCGCGATCGGCGCCTCGCCCTGGCGGGCCCGTTTCCAGGGCCTGGCCTGCGAAGGCGCGGTCGGCGACCATCGGATCCTGCTGCTGAAACCCCAGCAGTTCTACAACGAGAGCGGCCGCTCGATCGGCGAGGCGGCCAAGTTCTTCAAGATCGCCCCGGCCGATGTCATCGTCTTCCACGACGAGATCGATCTGGCCCCCGGCCGCTTCCGGATGAAGACCGGTGGCGGCGCGGCCGGCAACAACGGCATCCGCTCGACCATCGCCAGCATCGGTCCCGACTTCCGCCGCGCCCGAATCGGCGTCGGCCACCCGGGCGACAAGGAGCTGGTCCAGGGCCATGTGCTCAGCGAGTTCCACAAGGTCGACCGCGACTGGCTGAACCCCATGCTGGAAGCCCTCTGCGACGCCCTTCCCTTCGCCCTGGCGGGTGACGACGAGCGCTATCAGGCCGAGGTCATGCGCCTGGCGCCGGCGGTGAAGGCGGATCCCCGCCGGTCGTTGCGGGACAGCGACTGACAATTCGGGACTGACGGCGGCGGGCGCCGACTGTTTCGCTTTGCGGCGGGGGTGTGCTAGGTCGCGCCCCCTGATCTTCTCCCCTAGGCGAACTTAATTTCCATGGCCCTGAAAGTCGCGATCGTCGGCCTGCCCAACGTCGGCAAATCGACCCTGTTCAACGCCCTCACCCAGACGGCGCAGGCCCAGGCGGCCAACTATCCCTTCTGCACCATCGAGCCGAACGTCGGCGACGTGGCCGTGCCCGAGTATCGCCTCGACAAGCTGGCGGCGATCGCCGGCTCCAAGGAGATCATCCCGGCCCGCATCAACTTCGTCGACGTTGCCGGCCTGGTGCGCGGCGCGTCGAAGGGCGAGGGCCTCGGCAACCAGTTCCTGGCCAACATCCGCGACTGCGACGCCGTGGCCTTCGTCGCCCGCTGCTTCGAGGACGACGACATCACCCACGTCGAGGGCCGCATCGATCCCTTGAGCGACCTCGACATCATCGAGACCGAGCTGATGCTCGCCGACCTCGAGAGCCTGGAAAAGCGCGTCCCCAACCTCGAAAAGCGCGCTCGCCAGGACAAGGATAGCGCCACCACCCTGCGCCTCGTGAACCTGGCCCTTGAACAGCTGAACGCCGGCCGCCCGGCCCGCACCGCCAAGGTCGACAAGGAGGACGAGAAGGCCTGGCACATGCTCCAGCTTCTGACCTCCCTCCCGGCCCTCTACGTCAGCAATGTCGATGAAGGCAGCGCCGACAAGGGCAACAAGTTCTCCGACCAGGTCGCCGAACGCGCCCGCAAGGACAACGCCAACAGCGTCGTCATCTCGGCCCAGATCGAGAGCGAGGTCGCCATGCTCGACCCCGAGGAGCGCACCGAGTTCCTCGGCGCCCTGGGCCTCGAAGAGCCCGGCCTCAACCGCCTGATCCACGAGGCCTACAAGCTGCTCGGTCTGCAGACCTATTTCACGGTCGGCCCCAAGGAAGCCCGCGCCTGGACCATCCACGTCGGCGACACCGCCCCCCAGGCGGCCGGCGTCATCCACACCGACTTCGAGAAGGGCTTCATCCGCGCCGAGACCATCGCCTTCGAAGATTTCGTGCGTCTGAACGGCGAGGCCGGGGCCAAGGAAGCCGGCAAGATGCGCTCCGAAGGCAAGGAATACATCGTCAAGGACGGCGACGTGATGCACTTCCGCTTCAACGTTTGATCAGCCTAAGCTGGCGGCATGACCGATCCTGCCGCCAGCGTCTCCCAGGCCATCTCCGGGGCTGAAGCCTGCCTCGACGCCTTCATGGCCGCCTTCAACGCCCGCGACCTCGCGGCCTGGGAAGCCACCTTCAACTTCCCAAGCGTGCGCCTCGCTTCGGGCACGCTGACCATCATTGAACCGGGCTACCATCGCCCGGAGATGTTCCAGCAGGGCCCGCTCTCCGATTGGGACCATTCGGCCTGGGAGCGCCGATCGGTCATTCACGCCGGTCCCGACAAGGTGCATTTCGACACCCGCTTCACCCGCTACCGCGCGGACGGCAGCATCATCGGCGGCTTTGATTCGATCTACGTGGTCACCCTCGAAAATGGCCACTGGGGCGTTAAGGCCCGCTCGAGCTACGCGCCATGACCCCCGCCGACCGCCTCGCCCGGCTCATCGACGCATCCGGGCGCATCGTCGTCTTCACCGGCGCCGGCATCTCCACGGAGTCCGGCATTCCCGACTTCCGCAGCCCGGGCGGTGTCTGGTCGAAGATGAAGCCCATCTACTTCCAGGACTTCGTCGCCAGCGAGGAGCGCCGCCGCGAGGCCTGGACCCGCGCCTTCAACGGCACGGCCGGCTGGACAGGCCGCAGCCCCAACGCCGGCCACGACGCCGTCGCCCGCCTCGTGGCGCAGGGCAAATGCAGCGCCGTCATCACCCAGAACGTCGACAACCTGCACCAGGACAGCGGCATCCCCGACGACCGCGTCATCGAACTGCACGGCAACGCCTCCTACGCCACCTGCCTGGACTGCGGCCTGCGCCACGAACTGCACCACCTCAAACCGGCCTTCGTCGAGCGCGGCGAGATCCCCGCCTGCCGGTCCTGCGGCAGCATCGTCAAGACCGCGACCATCTCCTTCGGCCAGTCGATGCCGCTCGGCCCCATGGCCCGGGCCCAGGAAGAAACGGACGCCTGCGACCTCTTCCTCGTGCTCGGTTCCTCCCTGGTCGTCTACCCGGCCGCCGGCTTCCCCCTGCACGCCAAGCGCAACGGCGCCCGGCTGGTCATCGTCAACCGCGAGCCGACCGAACAGGACCGCTACGCCGACCTGGTGCTGCACGAGGAGATCGGCCCGCTGATGAGCGCCATCGTCCCCCCGGTTTAGGTCCAACGCGCCGCCGGACGGCTGATAAGACCTTCATTCCGGAACGCCAGCCGTGGCAAACTGGGCTCAATCAACAAGAGGACGCGCCATGACCGACCGCATCACCCTGACCAGCCCGCACGACGGCTTCCAGTTCGAAGCCCTGCACGCGGCGGCGCAGGGCCAGAGGCGGGGCGGGGTAATCGTCATCCAGGAGATCTTCGGCCTCGACCAATACGTCCAGGCCGACGTCGCCCGCTGGTCCGCCCTCGGTTTCGAGGTGCTCGCCCCCTCGATGTTCGATCGCGGCCAGAAAGGATTCACCGCCGAACATGACACCGAGGGTCTGGCGGCCGGCGTCAGGCTGGCCACCGGCAATGGCCCCGACAACGCCATGAGCGACATCCAGGCCTGCGTCGACGCCCTCACGGACAAGGGCCCGGTCTTCATCGTCGGCTACTGCTACGGCGGCACCATGGTCTGGCTGGCCGCCTCCCGCGTGAAGGGCCTCGCCGCCGGCTCCAGCTACTACGGCGGCCAGGTCGCCGGCATGGCCGGCCTGCCCCTCTCCTGCCCGGTGATCATCCATCTCGGCCGCACCGACGCCCACATCCCCGCCGACGACGTCAAGGCCAGGGTCACCGCCGCCCACCCGGAGGTCCCGGTCTACATCTACGAACAGAGCGGCCACGGCTTCAACAACGATGGCCGCCCGGACTCCAACCTCGAGGACGCCCGGCTGGCCCGCCAGCGCACCCTGGCGCTGTTCGAAGCCAACGGCGCGGCCTGATGGGAAACAGCATCGCGCTGACCAGCAGACACGACGGTTTCTGCCTGTCGGCCTATCACGCCCCGCAGCAGGACGCCCGGCGCGGCGGCCTCTTGCTGATCCAGGAGATCTTCGGCGTCACCGACCACATCCGGGAGCTCGCCGACGGCTTCGCCGCCGACGGCTACGAGGTCATCGCCCCCGGCTTCTACGACCGCCTCGAACCGGGCTTCGAGGCGGACTACAGCCCGGAGTCCATCCAGAAGGGCGTGCAGTATTCCAACGCCACCCCCTGGGACCAGGTGGCCGGCGACTGCCAGGCGGCCATCGACCAACTTAAGGCCAAAGGCCCGGTCTTCGTCGCCGGCTACTGCTGGGGCGGCGCCGCGACCTGGCTCGCCGCCTGCCGCTGCGACGGCGTCACCGCCGCCTCGTCCTTCTATGGCCGCCGCATCAGCGAGCTGAAGGACGAGACGCCGCGCTGTCCGACCATCCTGCATTTCGGCAAGTCCGACGCCTCCATCCCGCCCGAGCGCATCGAGGAGATCCGCGGCCTGCACCCGGACCTGCCGATCTACCTCTACGACGCCGGCCACGGCTTCTTCTCGGACCGCCGCACCGATTACCATCAGGACTCGGCCAAACTCGCCCGCCTGCGCACCCTGCAGCTGTTCCACAGGTCGGCCGGCAGCAAGAGCGAGGAGTAGCAGCCCGTCGCTAGCCCTGGCGTAGCGCGCGACCGGCGATGACGTCCAGTTTCGCGATCATCGCCGGGTCACGGGCGTCGGGGGCGGTGATGATGGCGTAGTCGAGGTTGCTGTCGATCGGCGAGGGCTCCCGCACGGCCGGCAAAGCCTTGGCCAGCGCCGCCACCAGGTCCCGCGCCATGGCGGCGTTGGCGGTCAGCACCGCCAGCACGTCGGTGACCTCGACCCCGGCCTCGTCCTCGCGCCAGGCGTCATAGTCGGTGACCATGCCGACGCAGGCGTAGGGCAGCTCCGCCTCCCGGGCCAGCTTGGCCTCCGGCATGCCGGTCATGCCGATCACCTGCGCGCCCCAGGACCGATAAAGCCGGCTCTCGGCCCGGGTCGAGAACTGCGGCCCCTCCATGGCCAGGTAGGTGACCCCCTCGGTCATCGCCGCCCCGACCGACCGGCCGGCCTCGGCGGCAAGCCTCGATAGCCGCGGACAGACCGGCTCGGCCATCGACACATGCGCCACCAGCCCTTCGCCGAAGAAACTGCTCTCCCGGGCAAAGGTGCGGTCGATGTACTGGCCGACGGTCGCGAAGGTTCCTGGGCTCAGGTCCTCGGCCAGCGACCCCACCGCCGAAAGCGACAAGAGGTCGGTGCAGCCCAGCTGTTTCAGCGCATGGATGTTGGCCCGCGGGTTGAGCCCGGTCGGCGAAATCCGGTGACCCGGGCCATGCCTCGGCAGGAAGGCCAGGCTGACCGCGCCGATCCGCCCGGTGACAATGGGGCCCGACGGCGCGCCGAACGGCGTCTCCATCTCCCGGACCTCGCGGTCCTCCAGCCCCGGCAGGTCATAGAGACCCGAGCCGCCGATAATTCCCAAGGTCCAGCCAGCCATCAGCTTCCTCAAAAGGCGCCATCAAAAATTCCCTCTCCCATAGGGAGAGGGAGGGGCCCACGCCCTGGCGTGGGAGGGTGAGGGGTTACGCGGTTTCAGGACCTGCACAGGCTGCGCGCGACACCCTCCCCATGAACCGGAGGGAGAACCAGCCCCGACTACCCCGTGATCGCCGCCGCATCCTTCTCACCGGTCCGGATCCGCAGCGCCTGTTCCAGGTCGAGCACGAACACCTTGCCGTCGCCGATCTTGCTGGAGTTGGCCGCCCCGACGATCGCCTCGATCACCGCCTCGACGATATCGTCCGACACCGCGATCTCCAGCTTCACCTTGGGCAGCAGCTTCACCTCGTACTCGGCGCCGCGATAGACCTCGGTCTTGCCCTTCTGGCGGCCGTAGCCGCGCACCTCGGTGACCGTCAGGCCCGAGGCGCCGGCCTCGGTGACGGCGTCGAGCACCGCATCCAGTCGGCTGGGCTTGATGACAGCGACGATCATCTTCATGGCGCTTATCCTTCCGGGTGACAGTTCAAGAACTAGGCTCGCGGGACGTTGCCGTCAAAGGGCTTGGCTTCCGAAACGCGCCTGGCCGGAACCGGCGCCAGGATTCCGGGCGCCCGGCTGCGGATCCTCGCCCGCGAGCCACGGGGCTTGACGGCGAAGGTCTGCTTCACCGCCTCCATCAGGATCACCCCGGCGAACCCCGGCCACAGCCGCGCGCCGACCTGCTCGAACCCGTCCGCCCAGCGCGCCGCCCAGGCGAACGGCGGCGCATACAGGGCCCGCGTATAGCCGGTCGGCTCCAGGCCCGCCTCCCGCAGCAGGTCCTCCAGCTGGCCGCGGGTGAAGGGCCGGCCATGCCCGAACGGCGTGCCCTCGGCGTTGGACCACAGCCCGTTGCGCGCCGCCGCCGCCACGATCACTCGCCCGGACGGCGCCAGCACCCGGCAGACCTCGCTGAGCAGGGCCGGCGCGCTCTCGGTCTCCTCCAGCGCGTGAACGCAGAGGATCCGGTCGAACAGCGCATTGGCCAGCGGCAGGGCGAACTCGTCGGCCAGCACGGTCAGGTTCCCCCGCCCGCCCGGCCAGACCTCAACCCCCTGCTGCGCCGGCATGGCGGCGATCACCCGCCGGGCCCTGGGCCGCAGCGGATCAAGGAAGGGCGTCGCATAGCCGAGACCCAGCACGTCGAGGCCCGCGGCGTCGCCCCAGGCCTCGACCACCTTGCGGCCGAGCATCTCACGCGCCGCACCGCCCCTCGGCGAGGCGTAGAAGGCGCGAAGTTCCAGCACGTCGCGACGCATTGCGTCTCCCGTTCCCTAGTATGGACAATGTAAGGTGTCCGAAGCGGCGGCGTCACCCGCCCCGCATTGAATCTCAGTTTGAGGCCAAGGCATGACCCTGACCGTCCGGCAGTTCCCCTGCCTGTCCGACAACTACGGCTTCCTCGTCCGCGACGACGCCACCGGCAAGGTCGCCTGCATCGACACGCCCGACGCCGAAGCGATTCTGGCCGAGCTCGCGACAGCCGGCTGGACCCTCGACCTGATCCTCAACACCCACTGGCACCCGGACCACGCCGGCGGCAACGAGGCGCTGAAAGCCGCCACCGGCTGCACCGTCGTCGGCCCGGCCGAAGTCTCCCGCATCGCCGCCCCTGACCGAGTCGTCGTCCACGGCGACGACGTCATGCTCGGCGAGACCCGCTTCGACGTCATCGATACCGGCGGCCATACGCTCGGCCATGTCACCTTCTTCGACGCCGCCGACCACATCGCCTTCGTCGGCGACACCCTGTTCGCCCTCGGCTGCGGACGCCTGTTCGAAGGCGACGCGGCCCAGATGTGGGCCAGCCTGCAGCGCATCACCGACCTCCCCGACGACACCACCGTCTACTGCGCCCACGAGTACACCGCCTCCAACGCCCGCTTCGCCCTCTCGGTCGACGACAGCGCCGCCCTGAAAGCCCGGACCGAAGACATCTTCGCCGCCCGCGAGCGCAACGAGCCGACGGTGCCCACCACCATCGCCCTGGAAAAGGCCACCAACCCCTTCCTGCGCGCGCCGCTCCTGCGCCCCGATATCGCCGACCCGGCCCAGGCCTTCGGCGCCGTCCGCGCCGCCAAGGACGCGTTCAAGGGGTGACCGACGCCCCAGGCATCACCGCCCCCGAGATCATCAGCCTGCTGGAGCTCGCCCCTCACCCCGAGGGCGGCTGGTTCAAGGAAACCTTCCGCGATGAGCCCGGCCCCGACGGCCGCGCCCGGTCGACCGCCATCTTCTTCCTGCTGCAGGCCGGAGAGGAAAGCGCCTGGCACCGCATCGACGCCGTCGAGGTCTGGCATTTCTACGACGGCGCCCCGCTGGCCCTGAAGCTGGCGCGCCAGGGCGAACCGGCCGTCACGGTCATGCTCGGCAAGGATCTTGATCGGGGCGAGAAGCCCCAGGTCGTCATTCCCTGCGGCGTCTGGCAAAGCGCCGTCTCGACCGGCGACTGGACCCTCGCCGGCTGCACGGTGGCCCCGGGCTTCGACTTCTCGGGGTTCGAGATGGCCGTGCCGGGCTGGGCGCCTGACGAGACCTGAAGGCCGCTGCGACAGGGTCGGTGGGCCACCTCAGGACCTGTCGTCGCTGCGTCATAACGCCCGATGGCATCCAGCCGCGAAATCCTCGAAACGGGTCGCACTGTTTGTAGAGGCGCTTCGTTCATGTCCGACTGGGGCTCCGATCCCGATGCCCGCCGCAGGCTGCAGCGCCTGGTCTACCGTTGTGCGTCCGACTATCTGCTTGACGAGATGGGTCTGCTGACCGGTCGCCACGACGGCGATTTCATTCGCGCCGTTGTCCATCTGGCCCTGGTCCAGGCGTCGGCCGATCCGATGCGCGGCATTTCCATCCGGGCCCTGGCCCGCTCCCTGAACCTGCCCTTCGAGACGGTCCGCCGAAAGGTCCGCGAACTGGAGGACAACGGCCTCTGCGTCGCCGCCGCGGACGGCCGGCCGATCGCCACCCCGCTGGACGCGGCGCAGGCCCGGGCCGAGGCTGGTCGCGTCGGTGACGGCTTCGCTCTGCTGCTCGGCAACCTGGCCGCGCTCGGCGTGGGCGCGACCACCTTCCATGGCGGTCAGGTGGCGCCGACGGCCGCCGATCAGGAGCAGGCGAGGCTGGCCGCTCACCGGTTGATCCACAACTACTTCCTGCGAACGCTCGAGGCCGGTGTCGGCCCGCACGAGACGATGTTCAACGCCCTGATCTTCGCCGCCGCCATGTCGGCCAACGCGGAGCGCATCACCTACGACCCCGACCTGGCCATGCTCTACGCCGCCGCCGACACGCCGCCGCCGGACGGCCTGCGGCGCCCGGCCAAGCCGCGCGAGATCGCTGAACGCCTGAACCTGCCCTACGAGGTCGTCCGGCGCCGGCTGGTCGAGTTTCATCAGCGGGACTGGGTCGCCAAGGTCGGATCCGGCTACATCTGCACCGTCGAGCGGATGCAGCAACCGGCCATTCTGGCCACCGCCTACCTGATCGTTCAGCGTCTGGGACAATTGGTCCAGGCCGTAGCCCAGACCGGCCTGATCCTGGATTCCCGCGCCGAAGCGGCCTGACGGTCTGAAAGGTTGAGGGGGTGACGCCCTGGTCAGACGGCGAGCTGCCGAGCCCGAAGCGCCTGACCAGGGCCCTCCCCCCGGAAGATGGAGCGCAAGCTGTCCCCGGAATGGTCAGTCGAAAAGCGCCGGATGACCCGAAATAAGGAATTCATCGCCTCAATTCGGGGGCAGTGGCGCCAATGAGACACCCTACCGCGCGGCGGCGAAGGCGATCCGTTCCGACGAAGGCCGTCCGCTGATTCCGAGCCGCGGCGTGACCACCACGATCAGCACCCCCTGTCGCAGGATGACTCCCGGGCGCGGGCCTTCGGTCAGGAACACCAGGTTGACCCGGCGCAGTTGGGTCTGGCCCTGCGGCGTTCTCGACATCCGCACCAGGCCGTCGGCCGCCACCAGGGCGGCGTCGGCGATCAGGGCCGAGGAGGCGGTCGAGGCTTCGGCCTGGAAGGGGATCTGCCGCCGCGCCGCCTTGCTGACCACGGTGCTGGCGCCGATCAGCCGACGGATCAGCGCCTTGGGATCGACCGGCGTCAGCCGGATCGGCCGCGACTCGCCTGAAAGCGCCGCGGCGGCGCCCTCGCGGCGTTCCGGCGTGAACAGGATCAGCCCGCCGACCTTGGTGTCGCGCAGCACCACGCGGCCGGCGTCATTCTTGTAGAGGGTGTCGCCCCGCGCCCCGGTATGCGGCTCCAGCACCCAGATCTCGTTGCTGCCGTCGAAGCGCAGCATCGGCTTGGCCGTCGAGCGGTCGAAGGTGAAGGCCTGGCCAGACTCGGAGACATAGCGGGCCACCGGCGGCGGGGCCGGACGGTTCTCGGGCTTGCCGGGGAACAGCATGTCGCCCAGCGATCCGAACGGCGACTGGGCCTTCGGCTGCGCGTACACGCCTGGCGCGGACACTCCGACGATCATCGCCGCCAGCGCCAACGCGGCCGCTGGATATCTCGCACCTCTTAAGGCCATGCCCCGATATCTGAACTCCGACTGGGGCGAATCTTGGACTGGGAAGCGGCGGCGATCAAGGCAGTGTCGGCTGTGGCGGAAGCATCACAGTTCCTTCTCCCGCTTGTCGGGAGAAGGTGGCCCCCGAAGGGGGTCGGATGAGGGCAGCACCAGCGGTTGAACAATGGCGATCGTTCTGACCGCGCCAGAACGAGAACAGGTGGCTGAAGCCGGCGCTGCCCTCATCCGTCGGCCTGCGGCCGCCACCTTCTCCCGACAAGCGGGAGAAGGGACTCTTTAAACTCACGCCGCCAGGTACTGCCCGCCGTTCAGGGTGAACGTCGCCCCGGTCACGAACCCGGCCCGCTCGCCGGCCAGGTAGGAGACCATGTCGGCGATCTCCTCGCCCTTGCCGAGGCGCCCGACCGGGATGCCGGCGATGATGCCGTCCAGCACGTTCTGCGGCACCGCCGAGACCATCTCGGTATCGATGTAGCCCGGGCAGATCACATTGACGGTGATGCCCTTCTTGGCGTTCTCGAGCGCCAGCGCCTTGGTGAAGCCGATCAGGCCGGCCTTGGCGGCGCTGTAGTTGGTCTGGCCGACCTGGCCCTTCTGGCCGTTGATCGAAGAGATGTTCACCACCCGGCCCCAGCCCTGGTTGCGCATGCCGTCGATCACCTGGCGGGTCATGTTGAAGGCCGAGTCCATGTTGACCCGGATCACTTCCGACCACTGCTCATAGGTCATCTTGTGGAAGAAGCCGTCGCGCGTGATGCCGGCGTTGTTAATCAGCACGTCGATGGGGCCCAGCTCCGCGGCCACCGCGTCGGCGGCCCGCTTGCAGTCGTCGAAATTGCCGACGTTGCCCTTGACCACCATCACGCCCAGTTCGTCGGCGCAGGCCTTGGCCGCCTCTTCATTGCCGCTGTAGCCGGCCGCCACCTTCATGCCGTCGGCGACCAGTCGCTCGACAATGGCCCGGCCGATACCGCGCGTGCCGCCGGTGACGAATGCAACCCTGCTCATGATCTTCCCTTTTTGCTTCCCCGCGACTGCACCTTAAGGGAGGCGGCGGCGGAAAGACCACCGCCCGCGACCCACGTTCCGCATAATAGTCAGATCAAACCGCTTCGAGGCACATGGCCACGCCCATGCCGCCGCCGACGCACAGGGTCGCCGCCCCCTTCTTCGCCCCCGACCGCTGCATCTCGTGCAGCAGGGTGGTCAGGATGCGCGCGCCGCTGGCGCCGATCGGGTGGCCGATGGCGATGGCGCCGCCGTTGACGTTGGTCTTGGCCGGATCGAGACCCAGCTCCCGCACCACGCTCAGCGACTGGGCCGCGAAGGCCTCGTTGCTTTCCACGAGATCGAGGTCGGAAACCTTCCAGCCCGCCTTCTCCAGCGCCTTCTTCATGGCCGGGATCGGGCCCGTGCCCATGATTTCCGGCTCGACGCCGGCGTGGGCCCAGCTGGCGATCCGCGCCAGGGGCTTCAGGCCCCGCTTCTTCGCCTCATCGGCGCTCATCAGCACCAGGGCGGCCGCCCCGTCGTTCAGGCCGGACGCGTTGGCCGCCGTCACCGAACCTTCCTTGTTGAAGGCGGGCCTGAGGCCCGACACGCTCTCCAGCGTCGCCCCGTGGCGGATGTACTCGTCCTTGTCGACGATGGTGTCGCCCTTGCGGCCCTTGATGGTCACCGGACAGATTTCGGCGTCGAACTTGCCGGCCTTCTGCGCCGCTTCCGCCTTGTTCTGGCTGGCGACGGCGAAGTCGTCCTGGTCGGCGCGGGTGATCTGCCAGCGGGCGGCGATGTTCTCGGCCGTCTGGCCCATGTGATAGCCGTGGAAGGCGTCGATCAGCCCGTCCTTGATCATGGTGTCGACCATGCCAAGATCGCCCATCTTGGTGCCGTTGCGCAGCTGCGCCGCGTGCGGGCTCTGGCTCATGCTCTCCTGACCACCGGCCACCACGATCGAGGCGTCGCCCGACGAGATCTGCTGGGCCGCCAGCGCCACGGCGCGAAGACCCGACCCGCACAGCTGGTTGACGCTCCAGGCCGGGCTCTCGACCGGGATACCGGCGTTGACCGCCGCCTGCCGCGCCGGCCCCTGGCCCGCTCCGGCCTGCAGCACCTGGCCCATGATCACCTCATCGACGTCGGCGGCGCTGATGCCGGCCCGCTCCACCGCCGCCTGGATGGCGATCTTGCCCAGCTCATGGGCCGGCAGGCTGGACAGGGCGCCGTTGAACGATCCAACGGGCGTGCGGGCGGCGGAGACGATGACGATGTCGCTCATGGGCTTTTAGCTCCCGATTTCGGGCGGCCTCATGCTGCGCCGCCGCATTCTGTGCGCCGGCACCATGTCAAACCCCCGCCGCCGAGTCATCCGGTCACAGCGATTTGGTTGGCTTTTTCGCAAATGCGAGCAAGGGTGGCGGAAAGCCTTCGCCTCCGCGATAGTGCAGCGCAAGATATGCGGCCTGAACCGCACAGATACGGGAACGAAATGTCCGATAAATCCGACGCCGGCAGGGAGGCCGGCGAGAAGGTGGTCATCAAGAAGTACGCCAACCGGCGCCTCTACAACACCGCCTCCAGCTCCTACGTCACCCTCGAACATCTGGCCGACATGACCCGCGAGGGCATTGATTTCGTGGTCTTCGACGCCAAGTCCGGCGACGACATCACCCGCTCGGTCCTGACCCAGATCATCTTCGACGAGGAAAACCGCGGCGACGGCAAGAACCTGCTGCCCATCCAGTTCCTGCGCCAGCTGATCGGCTTCTACGGCAACCAGATGCAGGCCTTCCTGCCCAGCTATCTGGAAATGAGCCTGCAGACCTTCGCCCAGCAGCAGGAGCGCATGCGCGCCCAGTTCGGCGGCCCCTTCGGCCAGGCCACCGGCATCGCCGGCTTCGAGGAGCAGATCCGCCAGAACATGGCTCTGTTCGAACGCGGCATGAAGATGTTCTCGCCCTTCGCCTACGGTCGTGGTGAGGAGCCCGCCGCCGGCCCGCCGCCGGCGCCGGCGGCCGGCGGCGACGACGACAGCCTGGGTGAACTGAAGAAACAGGTCGAGGCCATGCGCGCCCAGATCGACAAGCTGGCGTCGAAATCTTAACCGGCCCGGCCCCAATGTGGGGCCCATGACCGACCGGCTCGACCCGACCAGACCCTACGGAGACCGCCGCCAGCAGGAGCGCCGGCGCGAGGACCGCGCCGCGCCCCAGGCTCCCGCCGCGCCGACCGGATCGACCCTGCCGGTCCCGGTCTCGGCTGTTCACACCCACGAACACACCAGCCCCCCGCCCCTCGACGGCCAGGCCGCCTTCGCCGCCCAGCTGCTGGGCCAGCCCGGCGCCAAGCGCGGCCTGAAGGCCCCCGGCACGGTCGAAACCGCCCGCTCCGCCTACCTCGAAGCCGAATACAGCGGCCCGTCCGACCGCCGCCCCCCCAAGGGCCTGATCAAGAAAACCGCGATCTGACACGTCCGAAGGGCTAACCCCCTCCCTCCCCGAATTGGGGAGGGCAGACGCGCGGTTACGCGCGTCGGGTGGGGAAACCGGTCCGAGACCTCACCGAGCAAGCACAGAGAAGCCTCACCGGCGTGCAGCGGTGACCCACTTCCGCACCCGGCGCGCCACGCGCGCCTGCCCTCCCCAATTCGGGGAGGGACGGTATCACCGCCCCAAATCACTGCCCCCGCACCAGCGCCTCCAGCGCCGCCACCCGCCGTTCCAGCTCGGCAATCCTTGCCAGGGGGTCCGTTCCCGGCACAGGCGTCGACACCCCTGCCCTGACCGCCGCCTCCACCGGCGACACCCCCAGCAGCTCTGCAAACACCGCCACCTCGGCCGCCGAAACCTCCCGCTGATCCTTGAAAACCAGCGCCAGCTCGGCCTCGCTCATCCCTGAAATCGCCGCCAGCACGGCGCGGGACAGCCCTCGCTCGGCCAGCCGCGCATCGTACCAGGGGGCGTCGAAGAACAGGGCCAAACGGGAACACTCCAACAGGTTTGGGCCAACTGGCGCCGGTCTTGCTTAACTCCGCATAAACCCTGTTCGCGGAGCCAAAAGTGACCAGCATCCTGATCAAAGCCATGGACGTCGCCGTCGTCGCCCTGATCTTCACGATCCTGACTTAAGGCCCCCGACCACGCGCGTCACGCCCGCCCCTCACCGCCCATGGCGGCAAAGGCGGGATGAGCAGACCTGAGGGGGAGCCGCAGCCCCTCCCCGAATACCGAAGATCAGACCCCGTCGTTACCGACGCCGAAGTCCACATCCCGGCGGGCGGCGACGATGGTGACGATGAACCCGGCCAGCACGTCCAGCAGCACCATCACCGTCATCAGGAAGAAGGTGGAGGTCGCGAACGCCGGGGCCAACAGGAACTCCACCAGGCAGACGATGAACAGCAGCATCGACAGCGAGTGGTTGATGATGGCGATGCGCCGGCTGGTCGTCGATTTCAGCAGCTCGATGAACAGCACCACCAGGCTGCCGGCCAGCAGCAGGTCCGACAGGCTGACCGCCCAGGCCGCCCCCGAGGTCATGGTAATGGTGAACAGCGGCCCGCCCAGCTGCAGCTGGGCATCCTGAGACCCGAACCCGCCCGGCAGGGTCAGGACGAGCAGATTGTAGACGACCACCGGAATGGCCAGCAGCGGAAACGCGGCGAACATGGCAAAGCCCCCTTCTCGCATCCGGCGCAGCCGGCGTAGTCGCAAGGGTTAACGCGTTTTGGCGGGGGGGTGAAGCAGGCTCGCTTTGGGTGGGAAAAGCCGCGGGGTATCCTCGGACAGTTCGTCTCGTTTCCGTTGGCCAGAGCCAGGGTCGGGGGGGCAATGATCCGCATTCGTTTTGGCGTCGTGGCGCCTGTCGCCACCTGCGCCTTCGCCGGCGGGGCCCAGGCAGCCGACGACATCCTGGAAGGCCCCAACGTCAGCCGCCACAGTCTGGAAGAACTCAGCGACCTGCAGATCACCTCGGCATCGCGCCGTCCCGAAGCGGTCGGCGAGGCCGCCGCTCGGCCGCCGCGACCCCGCCCGACGCCCTGCGACTGGCGCCCAACCTGCAGGTCCAGAAGCTCGACAGCGCCGACTACGCCGTCACCGCCCCCGCACCCTTGCGAACCCCACCAGCCGCCCTTCCCCCTCGTCCCACAACGCCAGCCGCAACGCCCGCAACGCCCCCGCCAGGTTCACCTGCCGCCCGGTCAGCGTCGGGTGATCCCGCATCACGTCCGGCAGCCGATAGAACGGGATGCGCGCCGCCGCATGGTGGATGTGGTGGGCCCCGATGTTGGCAGTCAGCCAGCGCAGGGGGGGCGGCATGGTCAGATGCGAGCTGCCGTGCAGGGCGGCGTCCAGGGCGGTCCATTCGGACTGGCGCCGCCAGGAGGCGTCCTCGAACTGATGCTGCACATAGAACAGCCCGACCCCGATGGTGGCCGCCACCACGACGATGGCCAGGTGGGCCAGCAGGGCCAGGGGCGAGCCGGTCAGGGCGATCTCGCAGCCGATCAGCACCGCCAGGCCGAGGTTGTTGCCCAGCACGCTGCGCCAGGCGGCGGGGTCCTTCATAAGGCCGTGGGGGATGCGCTGCTGCAGGGCGAACACATAGACGGGACCCAGGCCCAGCATGACCAGAGGATTGCGGTAGAAGCGATAGGCGGCGCGGCGCAGCGGCGGCAGGGCGCGGTACTCCTCGACCGTCAGGGTCTCGACCCCGCCCACCGAGCGCCGGTCGAGATTGCCCGAGGTGGCGTGGTGGATGGCGTGGGTGCGCCGCCAGTAGTCGTAAGGCGTCACCGTCAGCACGCCGATCACGCGGCCGGTCCAGTCGTTGGCGGCGGGGGAGGCGAACCAGGCGCGGTGGCCGCAGTCGTGCTGGATCAGGAACAGGCGCACCAGGAAGGCGCCGGCCGGCAGGGCCAGCAGCAGGGTCCACCAATGGCCGTGGGCGACGCCGTTCGCCGCCGCCATCCACAGGATGGCCAGCGGCAGGGCGGTGATCCACAGCTCCCAGACGCTTTGCCGGGGGTCGGGCGACTGATAGGCGGCAAGGGCCTGGCGAACGGCCCGATCGTCTTGGAAGGGAAGCATGATCTCTCGGCTATACGCGGCGACAGGGCCGCGCAGAAGATAACTAAGCGCGCGCTTCGATCTTTGTTCCACCCATGGCGGCGCGCCTACCCCCCGATCAGCGCCAGCAACCCCGACTGTCCCTTCACATGCCGCCCCTGCTGGTCGGTGCTGTCCCCCACGTTCCAGTCCTTCGGGCACTCGCCGATCCGCTGATAGCGCCGCGTCTGGCTGTATCCCCCCGCCCCGCTCACCGGCTCGGCCGTCTGCACCGAGGTAAAGTCACGGGCCGGGTCGCCCTTGACCACCGCCGTCGTCACCCAGGTCTCGCCGTTCAGCTCGCAGCGCTGGATGCGGGTGTCGCCGGACACCACCTCTGTCCCGATCGGCCGGCACCCCGCCCCGGCCGCCGTCACCGCCGGCCGGGCCAGGCCCTCCTGGATGCGGCTGTCAGCGCAGAGCTTGACCGCCACCACCCCTGCCTGGGCCGGCACGACCTCGACCGACCAAAGGTGCGGCGGATCGATCGCCGCCGCGCGGGCCTTGTAGCGCTCCCCCGCCGCCTTGCCGTCACAGGCGGCGACGAGGATCAGCGGCAGGAGAAAAAGGGCGGTGCGCATCGCAAACTCTCCGGACTACAGTTATAAATCCATGAGCCTACATTTGTAGATCGCAGTCAAGCGCCGCGTTGATGAATATGTCTAGACATATCCATTTTCGAGGGGGCTCCAGGGGCTGCGCAAAGGCGCCGCATCGCAGGGGGCCTTGCGGCGCCCGATGTAGCCAGACCGTCGCCTCAACCGACCTGCATTCGCTGACATCCAGGCTACGCTAAGACCTACGCCGCGGGCTACATTCGCACAGCCCCGACCCACAGGCCGGGCACAGTTTCGCCAATCAATTCAACGCCGCCGCCAACGGCCATGGCCTTGCGGCCGGCAAGCCCGGTTATAATCGTAGCGCGCTTCGATAACGGCCGCTCAGACCTCGTCGACGCCCAGCGGATTGCGCGCCCGGGTGTTCAGCCACATCACGCCCAGCAGATCGCTGACCGAGGCCTTCAGCCGGCCCCAGTTGTTGTACTTCGAAACCCCCGTCTCGCGGTGACGATGGTTCACCGGCTCGAACGCCACCTCATAGCCCTCGCGCAGCATCAGGGCCGGCAGGTAGCGGTGGATGTGGTCGAAATAGGGGAGACGCAGAAACGCCTCGCGCCGGAAGGCCTTCAGCCCGCAGCCGGTGTCGTTGCAATTGTCGTTGAGCAGCCGCCGGCGAATGCGGTTGGCCCAGCGGCTGGCCCAGCGCTTGGCCTCACTGTCCTGCCGCTTGACCCGCTCGCCGCCGACCAGGGCCAGCTCTCGCGGCGAAGCCTTCAGCCGTTCGGCCAGACGCGGGGCGTCGGCCGGGTCGTTCTGGCCATCGCCGTCGAGGGTGACAATGATCGGGGCCCTGGCTTCCAGGATGCCCGAACGGATGGCCCGGCTCTGGCCGCTGTTCTTGCGGTGGGCCAGCACCCGAAGCTGCGGAAACTCCCCCTTCAGCGCGGTCAGCTGCGCCTGGGTGTCGTCCTTGCTGGCGTCGTTGACGAAGATCATCTCGTAGGACCGGTCGCCGAACGCGGCGGCGATCTCGCGGGCCAGCAGGGGGGCGGCCTCGCCTTCGTCATAGACGGGCACGACGATGGAATAGTCGGGGGTGCTCATAGCCCCCTAATAGAGCGGGTTTGGCGGAAGTGGAAATCGGTTCCCATCCGCCGCCGCGCGATGAAAAGCCCTCCCTCTCGATGGGGGAGGGTTGGGTGGGGGTGTTCGCTCGATACCGCCGGAAGGGCGCGAAAGGCGTCGGCGCCCTCTTGAGCCTTCGCTTGCGGGCCGGCGCGCGAACGCCCCATCCCCGATCCTTCCCCATCGAGGGGAAGGGAGACGCCTCGGTTGCCACACCAGCGCCAGGGGAAGACAGTAGGTCAGGAACAATCGCCAATGCTATCAACCCAACCATGAGCCTCGAATCCCGTCTCGACTGGCTGGCCAAGGGCTGGCGCGGCGCCCTGGTGGCGGCCGTGGTCGCCTTCCTCTGCGGCCTGCCCGGCCTCATGGCCATGCCGCCCATCGACCGCGACGAGGCCCGCTTCAGCCAGGCCACGGCCCAGATGCTGGAAACCGACGACTACGTCGCCATCAACTTCCAGGACCGCACCCGCGACAAGAAGCCGGTCGGTATTCACTGGATGCAGGCGGCCAGCGTCGCCCTCTTCTCCGATGTCGAGAACCGCGACATCTGGCCCTACCGCCTGCCCTCCCTGATCGGGGCCATGCTGGCCGCCGCCGCCTGCGTCTGGGGGGCCCGCGCCTTCTGGGGCGACCGCACCGCCATGCTGGCCGGGGCCATGTTCGGCTCGGCCTTCCTGCTCAGCACCGAAGCCTTCATCGCCAAGACCGACTCGGTGCTGGCCGCCTGCACGACCATCGCCCTTGCGGCCCTGGCCCGAATGTACGCCCGCCACCGGCAGGGCCTTGGCCCCGCCAGCTGGCGAACCAAGCTGATCCTCTGGCTGGCCATCGCCGTCGGCATCCTGGTCAAGGGACCGGTGGTGCTGATGGTCCTGCTGCTGACCCTCGCCGCCCTCTGGGCCGCCGACCGCCAGGTCCGCTGGATGAAGGACATCGGCTGGGGCTGGGGCCTGGTGCTGATCCTCTTCATCTGCGGTCCCTGGGCCCTGGCCATCACCGTCTCGACCGACGGCGCCTTCTGGGGCTCGGCCATCGGCGGCGATCTCGCGCCGAAGCTGGTCGGCGGCCATGAGCGGCACGGCGGCCCGTTCGGCTACCATGTCCTCGTCGCGCCGCTGACGATGTTCCCCTACATCCTGCTCGCCCCGGCCGCCGTCATGCTGGCCTGGAAGCAGCGCAACGAGCCGGGCGTCCGCTTCGCCCTCTGCTGGCTGATCCCCACCTGGCTATTGTTCGAGATCCTGCCGACCAAGCTGCCCCACTACAGCCTGCCGACCCACGGCGCCGCCTTCTGGCTGATCGCGGTGGCGGTGATGGCCCAGCCGCAGCGCTGGAGCCGCATCGCCGGCGTCGTCCTGCTCGGCCTCGCCAGCGTCCTGCTGGCCGGCATCGTCATCTATGGAAACCAGGAATACGGCGACGCGCCCGACATGCTCTGGACGGTGCTGACCGCCGGCGTCTTCCTCGCTGCCGCCATCGCCGGCGGGATCCTGATCTTCCGGCAGGACGCCCTGAAGACGGCGCTGGCGGTCGGCGTCATCGGCGCCCTCGGCCACGCCCTGCTGGTCGGCCAGCTGATGCCGCGCCTGGAGCCCCTGTGGCTGGCCCCGCGCCTGGCCATGGCCCTGAAGCGCACCGGCCTCGACCCCCAGATCGGCCGCACCCCTGGCCCCATCGAAACGGCCGGCTATTCCGAGCCCAGCCTGGTCTTCGCGCTCGGCACCCGCACGGGCCTTGGCGGGCCTGAAGACGCCGTCCGCGCCCTCTCCGAAGGCCGCCCCGCCATCGTCGAGAAGCGGGAGCAGAAGGAATTCCTGGCGCTGATGAAAGCCGAGGGCGTGCCGGTCGATCCGATCATCCGCCTCAAGGGCTTCAACTACGTCAAGGGCGACGAGATGGACCTGACCATCTATCGCGGCCTGCCCCGGGCCACCGACCTGGTCCGCCAGCCGGCCGCCGCGACACCGGCCTCCCGCGAGCCGGTGGCGCCGAAGAACAAGGAAGACGACGCGCCATGAGCCGCCTGATCGAAATCGTCGAAGTCGGCGCCCGCGACGGCCTGCAGAACGAGAAAGCCATCCTCGAGGTCGCCGACAAGGTCGAGCTGATCAGCCGGCTGGAGGCCTGCGGCGTCAAACGCCAGGAGGTGGTCAGCTTCGTGAACCCCAAGCGCGTGCCGCAGATGGCCGGCGCCGAGGAGATCATGGCCGCCCTGCCCGCCGACGCCCTTCGCAGCCGCATCGGTCTGGTGCTCAACGAGCGCGGCTGGGACCGCTGTGTCGCCGCCGCCTGCGATGAGGCCAACGTCGTGGTCTGCGCCAGCGATGGCTTCGGCATCCGCAACCAGGGCGCCTCGGTCGAAGAGCAGCTGGGCACCCTCGCCGCCATCGCCGCCAGCAGGGCCGCGAGCGGCGGCCCGCCGATCACCCTGACCGTCTCGGTGGCTTTCGGCTGCCCGTTCGACGGCGAGGTGCCGCTGGACACCGTCGTCTCCATCGCCCGCGCCGGCGCCGCCCTCGGCGTCGACGAGATCGCCCTGGCCGACACCATCGGCGTCGCAGACCCCTGGACCGTCAGGAAGCGCGTCGAGGCCGTCCGCCATGTCGTTGGCGACACAAAGCTGCGCCTGCACTTCCACGACACCCGCAACACCGGCCTCGCCAACGCCTACGCCGGCGTCGAGGCCGGGGTCGATGTGCTCGACGCCTCCGTCGGCGGCCTCGGCGGCTGCCCCTTCGCGCCGAACGCGACCGGCAACATCGGCACCGAGGATCTCGTCTACATGCTGGAGCGGGCCGGCTTCGAAACCGGCCTCGACCTTAACGCCCTGATCGAAACCGCCGACTGGATCGGCGGAAAGATCGGCAAGAGCCCCGCCTCGTCGCTCTGGCGGGCCGGCGTGTTTCCCAGGCCGGCGGCCTGACCCTTAATTTATCCCGCGACATCCCGTCGCCGGGCCGAATGAGTCAAAGCGACGCGGCCGGTTCGTGAGTCTTTGGCGCCACAACCCTGCCCAACCCCCGTGCCACAACGCTTTTGAGACCCTCGAACGGTCGATCACGAAAGAGTCAACGCAAGCTGGACTCGTGTTGCGGAATCACCCGGTTGCCCCCGATTCGCAAATCAGCTTAACGATTCTCTCCAACGGGCCGTTCACCATTAACCAGTCTTAAACCGACCTCGCCGGAAGTTAACGGCGAGCAAGGGCGGAGGATTCCGCCCGGTGCAAGATTTTGAACGGCCGCTGGGCGCGGGGAGAAATTTGATGCGGGTTCTACTGATCGAGGACGACAGCGCGACCGCGCAAACGATCGAGCTCATGCTCAAGTCCGAGGGGTTCAACGTCTACACGACGGACCTTGGTGAGGAAGGCGTCGATCTGGGCAAGATCTACGACTACGACCTCATCCTGCTGGACCTCAACCTGCCCGACATGAGCGGCATGGACGTCCTGCGCACCCTGCGTAACGGCAAGATCAACACCCCGATCATGATCCT
>JAUMCZ010000034.1:0-41200 GCA_032122215.1 Caulobacter sp. | reverse complement strand
GCGCTGTAGAAGCCGGGCTTCTCGGCGATGTACTTCTTCATCACCGCGAACAGGGCTTCTTCTTCCTCGTTCTGCGGGTTGGCCAGGACGCTGATGTCCTTCTCGGCCTTGGGGCCCAGCACGCAGAGCAGGGTAGCGTCGCCGCCGTCGTCGAGGATCAGGTTCGGGTAGCCGCCGTCATGCCACTCGAAGATCTTGTGGGCGTATTCCCAGTACTCGACCAGGGTCTCGCCCTTCAGGGCGAAAACCGGGGTGCCGGTGGCGGCGATGGCCGCGGCGGCGTGGTCCTGGGTGGAGAAGATATTGCAGCTGGCCCAGCGGACCTCGGCGCCCAGCGCCTGCAGCGTCTCGATCAGCACCGCCGTCTGGATGGTCATGTGCAGGCTGCCGGCGATCCTGGCGCCCTTCAGCGGCTGGTCCTTGCCGAACTCCTCGCGCACGGCCATCAGCCCGGGCATTTCGGTCTCGGCGATGGCGATTTCCTTGCGGCCGAAGTCGGCCAGCGAGATGTCTCGCACGATGTAGTCGGCCACGGAGTGCTCCTTGAGGCGAAGATGGATTGCCGCCGTCTATAGCGGCGGCGCCCTTCAGTAGCAACCGGATATAAAGATATCCTTATATGCCGCCGGACATCCGCTTGCGGCAGGTCTCGCGCGCCGGCTCGTCCATGCCGGTCCTCAGCGCCACCTGGCGGAGGACGTACGACCCCTCGCCAACCGGCCGATAGGTCACGGTCCGCTCGACACCGTCCACTTTCACAAGGACCGTGTAGTCGATCCGTTCGTCGCCGGGGGTGCCGGCTTTTCGCTCGATGATCGTCATCCCGTCCCGCAGACCCGCTTTGAAGGAATTGCTGCCAGGCCGGACGTCCCTGAGGACGAAGGTGTCGCCAACCTTCCTGGCCTCCCAACCTCGTTCAAAGACGCGGCGCGTCTCGCGGGTGACCCGGGCGCAGTCGCCGAACAGGTCATCGGGCAGGTCGAAGGCCTCTCCGTTCTCGACCAGCGCCGTCAGGTCGGCGGCGATATCGATATCGGCCACGTCGCGCATGGCCAGCCTGAACGCCTCGCGCACCAGCGGCTTCTGTCCCGGCCCCTTTGCCCGGTCTCGCATCGCCAGCATGACGTCATCGAGATCCTTTGCTCCGCCCGTCCTGACCCGGATCATCTGGTCCCAACGGTAAGCCAGCAGCATGCCGCGCCGATAAGGCAGCCGCTGCGCCACCTTGTCGGTCCAGAAGACCTCGGCAAGACGGCTGTTGGTCCAGGTCCGGGCCGGCGAAACATCATGCGCCGCCAGCTCCTCGTTCAGCTTGTCGACATAGGCCTCCAGGCTCCAACTGCCCGAGTAGAGCAGGGTGCGGAGCGCGTAGAAGTCAGTGAAGCCCTCGCTGAACCAGTAGTCCGTCTGCTCGACAGGCGGCATCCGGCCAAGCCCGGCCGGAACCCAGCTATGAATATGCTCGTGAGCCACGAGGTACCGCAGTCCGCCCGTGGCGTTTCGGGTCGAGAACAGCGCAAAGCCGTCCCCACGGCCGGTGCCTCCGGCCGACCGCCAGTCTCCCGCCGCCGCGATCGGCGTCAGGCTGACGAAAAACGGCCCGTTGGCATCGCCCCAGAAACGCCGCTGGGCGCTGAGGACGCTGGCCAGCTCATCAGCGAAGCCGCTGGTCTTGAGATCCCATTCGCCCAGCACCGCGAACCTAAGCCGCCCGCCCTCGATCTCCCGCTCGTGGATCTTCAGCGCCGGGCCGCCGATCGACACGCTGTCGATCACGTCGTGCATGCGCAGGGCTTTGCCCATGTCCGCGTGGTCAAGGTCGGAGGCATGCCGCCAGGCCTTGGGCCAGCCGGTCCAGCGCACCTGCACAGGAACGTCCTGCCGGCCCTCCACTTCGATGAAGGTCGCATCGCCGATCAGTTGGAACCAGGTCGGCCGGACCACCGGCCGATACGGATTGCCCATCCCCGGCGCCGGATCACCGTCATAGCCGTTGACCAGCCGGTAGCGCACGGTCAGCGGCGCGCCGGGCTGATGGCTGATGACCCGGCCGGACGGCCCCGCCTCCCGCATCTTCCCACCATCCACCTTTAGCGCCTTGATATGCTTCCAAAGCTCGCCGCTGCCGCCCCATTCGCCAGGCAGCCGCAGCGCCGTCTCGCCGTCGGCGTCGCCGGCGAAGCTCAGCTCCACCGCGATCGCTTTCAAAGCCCGCCCCTCGAAGACCGGCGAAAGGCTGTAACGCAAGGCAGGCGAGGCCGCGGCGCCCATCAGCGGGATGGCGAGGACAAGGGAGAACAGGGTCAGCAGACGGCGCATGGCCCAAATCCTAGCAACGCCTCGCCCGCTCGCCTCCTTAATTCCTCGCAACCCTTCGCGGCCCGTCCTAGGCTCTCCCAAACTGCTTTGGGGACCGGGTATGTTCAGCACGTTCAAGATCGCCGCCGCCATCACTGCCGCGGCCCTGCTGGCCGGTTCGGCCGTCGCGCAATCCGAACCGACAGGCGACCTCGTCGTCGTTCACGCCGGAACCCTGCTCGATCAGCCCGGCAAGGCGCCGCGAAAGAACGCCACTGTCGTGATCCGCAACGGCAAGGTCGAGGCCATCAAGGACGGCTTCGTCGACATGCCCGGCGCCAGGGTCGTCGACCTGAAAGACAGGTTCGTCCTCCCCGGCCTGATCGACAGCCACGTCCACCTCGACAGCGACCGGGCCGGCGTCGAGGGCCTGGTGATGGGCGTCAGCGAGTCGGTTCCGGCCCACGCCTACGAAGCCCAGATGAATGCGAAGAAGACCCTGCTGGCCGGCTTCACCACCGTCCGCAATCTGGGCAACAGCGACGGGACGACCCTTGCTCTGCGCGACGCCATCGCCAAGGGCTGGGTCGACGGCCCGCGCATCATCGACGCCGCCGCCGCCATCTCCACCAGCTCCGGCCACATGGACCAGCGCCTCGGCCTCAACGACCAGTTCCGCGAGGCCGTCTCCACCACCAACGTCTGCGACGGCCCCGAAAGCTGCCGCCAGGCGGTTCGCCTGCAGGTCTCGAAAGGCGCCGACGTCATCAAGATCGCCACCACCGGCGGGGTGAACAGCATCATCGGCGCCGGCGTCGGCAAGCAGATGTTCGACGACGAGGCCCAGGCCCTGATCTCCACCGCCCACCTCTACGGCAAGAAGGTCGCTGTCCACGCCCACGGCGCCGACGGCATCAAGCTGGCCCTCACCTACGGCGCCGACAGCATCGAGCACGGCACCATCATGGACGAGGACATCATCCGGCTGTTCCTCAAGAACGGCGCCTACTATGTGCCGACCCTGTCGACCGTGAACGGCTACCTCGAGCGCATCGCCAAAGACCCGAACGCCTACCCGCCCTCGGTCCGCGCCAAGATCGACTGGCGGATCAAGATCACCGGCGAAAGCCTGCTGAAATGCGTCCCGCGCGGGGTCAAGATCGCCTTCGGCACCGACGCCGGGGTCTCCAAGCACGGCCGCAACGCCGACGAGTTCGAGTTGATGGTCAAGTTCGGCATGACCCCGATGGCCGCCATCCAGGCCGCCACCGTCAACGCCGCCGACCTGCTGGGGCTTTCCAGCGAAGTCGGCAGCCTCGAGCCCGGCAAGCAGGCGGACCTGATCGCGGTGTCGGGTGATCCGCTGACGGACGTGCGGGTGCTCAAATCCGTCGGCTTCGTGATGCGCGGCGGGCGGATCTACAAGGGCGGATAATCGCTGTCCCAGCGTGAGGGTTTCCCTCTCGCCTCCCCCGCACTACAACCACCCCCGCCTGCCCCCAGACCGAGGTTATTCATGAACGCCCCCGTCCAGTTCGTTGACCCCGCCCTGCCCCGCCACGACTGGCGCAAGGACGAGATCGAGGCGCTGTTCGAGCTGCCCTTCATGGAGCTGGTCTTCCAGGCGGCCCAGGTTCACCGCCGATGGTTCGATCCCTCCGAGCTGCAGCTGTCCCAGCTCCTCTCGGTCAAGACCGGCGGCTGCGCCGAGAACTGCGGCTACTGCAGCCAGTCGGCCAGCTTCAAGACCGGCCTCCAGGCTTCCAAGCTCATGGACGCCGACACCGTCATCGCCGCCGCCAAAGCGGCGCAAGCCGGAGGAGCCCAGCGCTTCTGCATGGGCGCCGCCTGGCGCGACCTTAAGGATCGCGACCTGCCCAAGGTCGCCGCCATGATCGGCGGGGTGAAGGCGCTGGGTCTCGAAACCTGCGCCACCCTCGGCATGCTCACCGCCGACCAGGCCGTGGCGCTCAAAGAGGCCGGCCTCGACTACTACAACCACAACCTCGACACCTCGCCGGAGTACTATGGCGAGGTCGTCACCACCCGCACCTACCAGGACCGCCTGGACACGCTCGCCCACGTCCGCGACGCCGGCATGAGCACCTGCTGCGGCGGTATCGTCGGCATGGGCGAGCAACGCAGCGACCGCGCCGGCCTGCTGCACCAGCTGGCCACCCTGCCCGCCCACCCCGACAGCCTGCCGGTCAACGCCCTGGTCCCCGTCGGCGGTACCCCGCTCGGCGACCGGATCAAGGTCGAGGGCGAGCTGGACGGCATCGAATTCGTCCGCACCATCGCCGTCGCCCGCCTCGTCTGCCCCAAGTCCATGGTTCGCCTCTCGGCCGGCCGCGAAGGCATGAGCAAGGAGCTGCAGGCCCTCTGCTTCCTGGCCGGCGCCAACTCCATCTTCGTCGGCGGCAAGCTCCTGACCACGCCGCTCCCCGGCATGGACGAGGACACCCTGATGCTCAGTGATCTGGGCATGCGCCCGATGACGATGACCGCCGCTCAGGCCTAGCGCGCCAGCGGCGCGCCCTTCTCCCGCTTGTCGGGAGAAGGTGGCGGCAAAGCCGTCGGATGAGGGCAGCGCCGGCCTTTGACGATTGGCGTTTGCGGGTGCAGCGCCAGAATGTGGATGTGCATGACGGGCCGGTGCTGCCCTCATCCGACCCCCTTCGGGGGCCACCTTCTCCCGACAAGCGGGAGAAGGACCGCGCCCCCCACCCCCCTCCATGACAAAACCGTAATGCCACCCGGCGCGCATTCCCCTTAGGTTGCGCCATCCGCGGGGCGCGTCCCCGCCAGCCTTGCCCCGGGGACTTTCATGCATCTCGCCAAACGCCTGCTCGCGGCGACCGCCGTTGCGGCCCTGCTCACCACGCCTCTGGCCGCGCCCGCCTTCGCCCAGACGAAAAAGGCCCCGGCCGCCGCCGCCGCGACGCCGGCCCTGCCCAGCATCGACATCCCGTACACGAAGTTCACGCTGAGCAACGGCCTGACCGTCATCGTCCACGAGGACCACAAGGCCCCCATCGTGGCGGTCAACATCTGGTACCACGTCGGCTCCAAGAACGAGCCCAAGGGCCGCACCGGGTTCGCCCACCTGTTTGAACACCTGATGTTCAACGGCTCCGAGAACGCCAACACCGACTGGTTCAAGGCGCTGGAAAAGCTCGGCGCCACCGACATGAACGGCACCACCAACACCGACCGCACAAACTACTTCCAGAACGTGCCGACCGCCGCCCTCGACCAGGTGCTCTACCTGGAAAGCGACCGCATGGGCTGGCTGGTCAACGCCATCGACCAGGCCAAGCTCGATGAGCAGCGCGGCGTCGTCCAGAACGAGAAGCGCCAGGGCCAGAACCAGCCCTACTCCATCGCCTGGGACATCATCACCGCCAGCACCTACGACGCCGACCATCCCTACGGCCACACCGTCATCGGCGAGATGGCCGACCTCGACGCCGCCTCGCTGACCGACGTCAAGGAGTGGTTCAAGACCTACTACGGCCCCGCCAACGCCACCCTCGTGCTGGCCGGCGACATCACCCCGGCCGAGGCCAAGGCCAAGGCCGAGAAATACTTCGGCGCCATCCCGGCCGGCCCGCCCGTCGTCAAGCAGAAGGCCTGGGTCGCCAAGCGCGCCGGCTCGCAACGCGCCGAGGTCCAGGACCGGGTCGCCCAGTCCCGCTGGTACCGCGTCTGGAACACGCCGCAGGTTGGCTCGGCCGACAATGACTACCTCAGCCTGCTCAGCGACGTGCTGGCCTCGGACAAGACCGCCCGCCTCTACAAGCGCCTGGTCTATGAAGACCAGATCGCCACCGCCGTCACCGCCTTCCAGGCTGAAGGCGAGATCGGCTCGACCTTCCATATCCAGGTCACCGCCAAGCCGGGCGTGCCCCTGTCGAAGATCGAAGCGGTCGTGGAAGAGGAACTGGCCAGGTTGCTTCGCGATGGCCCGACCGTCGCCGAGCTGAACAAGATCAAGGTCGATCGTTCCGCCAGCTTCGTGCGCGGCGCCGAGCGGATCGGCGGCTTCGGCGGCAAGTCCGACATCCTGGCTGAAAACCAGGTCTTCCGCGGCAGCCCCGACGCCTACAAGGAAACCCTCGACCGCTGGGCCAGGGCCACGCCGGCTGATGTCCGGACGGCGGCCAACGCCTGGCTGACCGACGGCGACTTCACCCTCGAGCTGACCCCCTATCCCTACCAGGACGCCGCCCTGCCGGAAGGCAAGCGCGAGCCGGCCCCGCCGGTCGGCCCGATCGCCGCCGCCGTCTTCGACAAGTACGAGACCGCCACCCTTTCGAACGGCATGAAGGTGATGCTGGCCCGCCGCACGGCCGTGCCGGTGGTCGAGCTGTCGATGATCTTCCCGGGCGGCTTCGCCAACCTCCCGGCCGGCGACCGCTCGGTCCCGGGCCTGACCATGAGCATGCTGGACGAGGGGGCGGGTAACCGCGACGCCCTGACCATCAGCCGCCAGCAGTCGGAACTGGGCGCCAGCCTCAACGCCGGCGGCGGTTCGCTGTTCAGCTCGGTCGGCCTCTCGGCGCTGAAAGCCAACCTCGATCCCTCGCTCGACCTGATGGCCGATGTGGTCCTGCGCCCGACCTTCCCGCAGGCGGAACTGGACCGTCTCAAGAAGCTCGAAATCGCCGGCCTGCAACGCTCCAAGCAGCAGCCGCAGTCGGTGGCCTTCCGCGTCTTCGCCGAGAAGGCCTATGGCCCGAACCACCCCTACGGCATCAACGTCACCGAGGAGACGATCAACAGCGTCAGCCGCGAAGACCTGGTCGCCTTCCACAAGTCGCAGCTGAACCCCAACGGCGCGATGATCGTCGCCGTCGGCGACATCACCATGGCCGAGCTGACCGCCAGGCTTGAGCAGCGTTTCGGCAGCTGGAAATCGCCGACCCCGGCGGTGCGGGCCACCATCCCTCCGGCCGCCCCGGCCCAGAAGGCGATCTACCTGGTCGACAAGCCCGGCGCCCAGCAGACCACCATCCTCGCCGCCATCCCCGCCGCCCCGCGCGACGAGAGCAACGAGCGGTCGGTGGAGCTGATGAACAACGTCTTCGGCGGATCGTTCGTCAGCCGGCTGAACATGAACCTGCGCGAGGACAAGCACTGGTCCTACGGCGCCTCCAGCTTCATCAACGGCAGCCTCGGCCCGCGCACCTTCGTCGCCTTCTCCGGCGTCCAGACCGACAAGACCAGGGAATCGATGGTCGAGTTCCGCAAGGAACTGACGGAGGTCGGCACGACGCGGCCGATCACCGCCGAGGAACTGGCCAAGGCCCAGACCGACATGACCCAGTCCCTGCCCGGCCAATGGGAAACCGGCGGCTCGGTCCTGGGCTCGCTCTCCAGCCTCTACACCCTGGAGCGCCCGGCCAACTTCTGGGACACCTACGCGCCGGGCCTGAAGGCCGTCGACGTCGCCGGGATCAACGCCGCCGCCAGGCGGGTGGTCAAGGCCGACGACGTCATCTGGGTGGTGGTCGGCGACCGCGCCAAGATCGAGAAGGACCTCAAGGGCCTGGGCTATGGCCCGGTCATCGTGGTCGACGCCGATGGCAAGCCGGTGAAGTAGGCTGTCGGATCAACCGCGAAAGCAGGAGCCGGCCCCTCAGGGAGCCGGCTCTTTTTTTGTCACAGTCGGCGCCACCAGCGCGATCCTTCTCCCGCTTGTCGGGAGAAGGAATGGTGAGCGTAAGACCTACTCCCGCCCCTCAACCAACCGCGCCATCGCGTCCAGGTACCCCCGAAACGCCTTCCGCCCGGCGTCCGTAATACTCACCCGGGTCAGCGGCTTCCGATCCACAAAGCTCTTGTCGATCCCGACGAACCCGGCGTCCTCCAGCTTGCGCAGGTGGGCCGACAGGTTGCCGTCCGTCGCCTGCAGCTTGGCTTTCAGGCCGTTGAAGTCCGCCGACCCGGCCCCCGACAGGTAGGCCATGATCCCCAGCCGCACCCGGCCGTGAATGACCTCGTCGATCTTTTCGATGTCGAACTCGTCCATGACGCGGACCTTTCCTGTCGCCGACCCTAGATCGTGTCCGAGGGTTCCTGCCGCAACAGGATGAACCCCGGCACGGCGGCCAGCAGCAGCAGCGCCGCCGCATAGGCCAGCATCAGGTAGGAGCTGGTCGCCAGCAGCCCCATGGCCACCGCCGCCGCGAACGACCCCAGGGCGACGATGCGGATCCACACCTTGCCGCTGAGATCGGCCGCCACACTCCAGGCCGCCCCGTAGAGCGCCAGGATCAACACCGGGAAAACATTGAAGATGGCCGGGTTCCTGGTGACCCAGGCCATGGCGAACAGCGCCAGGAACATTGTGAAGATCGCAAACCCGACCGCCGACCAGGCCGAGCCGGTGGCCTTGTTGACCGAAGAGTTGGCCCCCGGCTGGGCGTTACTGCGCTTGATCAACAGGTGGCAGATGACCCCGAACACGGCCCCGAAGCCGAACCAGTTGACCATCAGCGCCCACTCGGGAAGCTGCAACACGCGTTCGATGATCGCCCAGTGAACCGCCGCGGCGACCGCGAAGATGGTCCCCGCCGCCAGGCTAACGCCGCCGCCCAGCAGCGGCGTCTGCGCACCCTCCTCGGCCAGCGCCCGCATGAAGGCGATGTCGTCACGAACGGACTGGATCTGATCTTTGGTCATCGGGGCGTGTCCCTGAAAAGCCCTTGCTGTTGACCGGGATATAGCCAAGTCACTTTGCATTGTAAAGTGCTTTTCCGCGTCATCCCGGCCGCAGCGCAGAGAGCCGGGACCCGGGGGGTAACGGATCACGGGCCTGACCGCTGCCGGCCACTCGCCCGGCGCCCCGGGCCCCTGCGCGCCCCGGCTTTCGCCGGGGTCCGGCAGGGATGACGGAAAGGGTTTGGTTTACGCGCGGTCGCCGCATCTATGCTGACGAAAACTCGAGGAGCGCCCCATGACCACGCCGATCCTGCACCACTACGACACCTCCCCCTTCTCGGAGAAGGTCCGCCTGCTGTTCGGCCTCAAGGGCCTCGCCTGGTCGTCGGTGATCATTCCCGTGATCATGCCCAAGCCCGATTTCACCCCCCTGACCGGCGGCTACCGCCGCACCCCGGCCCTGCAGATCGGCGCCGATGTCTATTGCGACACCCAGGTCATCCTGGCCGAGCTTGAGCGGCGCTACCCGGAAACCCCGGCGGTGCGCGGCGGCCTCGACTGGGCGCTCAACCTCTGGGCCGATCGCCTGTTCTTCCAGACCACCGTGCCGGTCATCTTCGGTGAGCTGGGCGACCACGTCCCGGCCGACTTCGTCAAGGACCGCGAGGCCCTGTCTGGCCGCCCGTTCGATACCTCCGCCATGAAGGCCGTCGCCCCCGCCCTGACCAGCCAGTGGCGCGCCCAGGCCGCCTGGATCGAGGATCAACTCGCGGTCAGCCCCTGGCTGTCGGGCGCCGACCCCGGCCTCGCCGACATCGCCGCCTACATGAATGTCTGGTTCCTCGGCCGCAGCCTGCCGCATCTGGTCGAGCGCTTCACCACCGGCCTGCCCCGCCTCATCGACTGGCAGGCCCGCGTCGCCGCCCTCGGCCACGGAACCCGCACGGAGCTGTCAGGTCAGGAGGCCCTGGCGATCGCCAAGGCTGCCGAGCCGGCCCCCGCCCCGGCCCACGACGACGCCAATCCGCAGGGTCTGACGGTCGGCCAGGCCGTCACCATCATGGCCGACGACTACGGCCGCGACCCCATCACCGGAACCCTGGTCGCCGCCGCCCTCGACCGCACGGTCATCGCCCGCGAGGACCCGGCCGTGGGCAAGGTTCACGTCCATTTCCCGAAGACGGGGTACCTGATCTTTCCGGCCTAGGACTGAGGGGTCAGATCGATCGAGACCTTTACGGTGTGGAAGTCGTCGGATTGCGGTTGAATGACCGCGCCGAACGCCTTCGCGAGCCGCAGCATCCGCTTGTTTTCCGACAGGATTTCGCCCGTCACACGGGTCAGGCCGCGGTCGCGCGCCCAGCCCAGCATCTCCGCCATCAACCGATGGCCCAGCCCATGGCCCGCCTGATCCGAGCGGACCATGATGGCGAAGTCGCCTTCCGGCGCATCGGCGGAGAGCACCAGGCGAACTACGCCCAGGATGCCTGCGTCCTTGCCGACCGCCGCCGGGTCATAGGCGGCGACGGCGATGTGGACCTCTCGATCGAAGTGGGTCAGCAGCGCGGTCAGAGGACCCATGGCCGGCCGGACCGGAGAGAAAAACCGCAGGCGAAGATCTTCCGGCGTGGACCGCAGACCCATATCGACCAGGGACTGCGCGTCGTCGGTGCGGATGGGACGAAGCCGCAGTTTGCGCTCATGGCCCACGATGATTTCCGTTTCCGGCATGAGGGCGCCATCAGCCGCAACCGCGTCGCCTTCGGAGGCCAGCGGGCCTCGACCCTGGGGCCGCTCGTGAGGTTGGAATAGGGAGGTCGCGCTGCGCGCGGGCCCGCTGTCAGGTTGTAACATTCTCTTTGTCCGCCAGCTTGCGACAGTCCGTCCTGCGCTTGGCTCAAGCCCCCGGGAACGCCGACCGGGCGATTCGGTTGCGCGTTGCCGCATGACGACCTTGCGCTTCAGCCCCCACCCTGGAGAGCCGACAGGCGCCGCCGGCAACCTTTCAGGGACAGGCTGGTTATGTCGCTACGCACAAGCGTGCCGCCCGTCGATGCGGGCTGGACCGGCTTTAGCCGGCGTCACCCGGCCCGGCGTTCTGAACGCCGGCGCCCTGTGCGCAACACATGACAAGGAGCCTGCAATTGAACGTACTGATGGTGCTCACCTCCCACGACAAGCTCGGCGACACCGGCGAGAAGACCGGCTACTGGCTCGAGGAGTTCGCCGCGCCCTACTACGTCCTCGCGGACGCCGGGGCCAACATCACCCTGGCCTCTCCGAAAGGCGGACAGCCGCCGCTCGATCCGCGCAGCGATGAGAAGGACGCCCAAACGCCGGCGACCGGGCGGTTCAAGAGCGACGAGGCCGCGCAACGCCGGCTGGCGACGACGACGCCCCTGGCCGAGATCGACGCTGCGGCCTTCGACGCCGTCTTCTTCCCCGGCGGCCACGGCCCCCTGTGGGATCTTGCCGAAAGCGCCGACGCAAAGGCGCTGATCGAGGCCTTCGCGGCCGATGACCGCCCCATCGCCGCCGTCTGCCATGCCCCCGCGATCTTCCGGCACACCCGCGCGGCCAGCGGCGAGCCCCTGGTCTCCGGTCGCCGCGTGACCGGCTTCACCAACAGCGAGGAAGACGCCGTCGGCCTGCGCGACGTGGTGCCGTTCCTTCTCGAGGACATGCTGAAGGCGAACGGCGGCCTCTACGAAAAAGGGGCGGACTGGAAGCCCCACGTCGTCGTGGATGGCAAGCTGGTCACCGGCCAGAACCCGGCCTCCTCCGAGGCGGCCGCGGAACACCTGCTGCAACTGCTCAAGAAGACCGGGTCGCCGTCGTAAGGCGGACGATCGATGTCAGCCAATATTCGCGACTGACCTGAACCACGCCAGCGCGGAGACGGGGCCCCCGCCTGTCCGCGCTGGCGCCGGGCCCGGCCCGACCCGACCCGACCCGACCCGATGAATATGTCTAGACATATTGTTTTTCACCAGTTTTCGGCCGTGCGCTGCGCCGCTTGCGGCGTAGGTCAGCCCGGTCACATCCGAGGCTACAGTTGCTGACGCCCGGGCTACGCCCGAACCTACGTCGGAGGCTACATTCGGTGACAACCAGCCTACAGGAAAGGCACGGCAAATCAGCGCCTTAGGCAACTGATCGCGCTGGACGCCCGCTGACTGCGCTATAATCGTAGCCCGCTTCGATAAGACCTAGAGCTTCAGCCCACCCTCGAGCAGCTTGCCGTACGTCGCCTTGGTCAGCTTCACATAGGCCTTCTTCAGCGGGCTCTTGAAGTAGATCGGGTCCTTGGTCCGCGACGGATCGAAACCGTCCTCGACCAGATCGACCTTGCGATACTTGAAGGTGCCCGTCGTCTCGATCTGCCGCTGCAGGCGCAGGAACAGCGGCTGCGCGTAGGCAGGCATGTTCGCCTCGACCCGTTCGTAGAGCGTGCCGATATCGAAGGTCTCGTCGACGGTCAGGGCCGCCATCCCGGCCTTGCCGTCCTGGCCCGGCACCGGCACGCCATAGACGTTGGCCTCCAGCACGCCGTCGGCCTGGGCCAACTGCTCGGCCACCTCGGCGGTGGAGACGTTCTCGCCCTTCCAGCGGAAGGTGTCGCCGATGCGGTCGACGAAATAGATGTAGCCGTCGGCGTCCTGGCGCATCAGGTCGCCGGTGCGGAACCAGGCGTCGCCCTTTTCGAAGACGTCGTGCAGGACCTTCTTCTCGGTCGCCGCCTTGTCGGCATAGCCGGTGAAGCTGGTCCGTGCATCGCCGGCGTCGATCTTGCCGATACATTCGCCGACCTGGCCCGGGCCGCACTCGATGCACAGGCCGTTCATTCCCCGGATCGGCTGTTCGCTCTCGATGTCGAACTGCACGATGCGGGCGTTGACCCGCTTCTTCAGCCACTTGGGAATCCGCCCGATAGCGCCGACGGTGTTGTCGAAATTGAACATCGACACATTGCCTTCGGTGGCGCCGTAGAACTCCAGCACCTCCGGAATGGCGAACCGCTCGACCATCTCGGCCCAGACATCGCCCCGCAGGCCATTGCCGAAGGCCATCCGCAGCTTGTGATTTCGTTCTTCCGGGTGGGGCTCGGCGTTGACCAGATACCGGCACAGCTCGCCGATATAGACGAACATGGTGCAGCCCTCGGCCGCCACGTCGGACCAGAAATGAGAGGTGGAGAACTTCTTCTTGAGAACGATCGAGCCGCCGGTCAGCAGCGCCGCCCCCATGGCGCACATGCCGCCGGTCGCGTGATACAGCGGCAGCACCTGGTAGATGCGGTCGGTCTTCTCCGCCCCCGTCGAGCCGGCGAAGCCGCGCATGTAGAGCTGGGCCCGCATGTGATTGATGCGCGCCGCCTTCGGCAGCCCCGTGGTGCCGCTCGTGTAGATGTAGAGGGCCGTGTCCTTGGCGCGCAGGTCACCCCGCGCCGTCAGCCGGTCGGGACGCAGCTGGCTGCAGCTCTTCAGCGCCGTGGTCAGGTCGCGGCGGTCGCCGGAGACAGGGCCGAGCGTCCACTGGTTCATGTGCCGCGCGAGTTGGCCGCGCACGGCCTCGAAGGCGGAGCTCGTGTCGGCGTCGACGATGCAGTGCAGGGCCCCGGAGATGTTCAGGCAATGCGTCAGCGCCGCCCCGGTCAGGTTGTTGTTGATCAGCGCCGTGGCGATGCCGACCTTCGTCAGCCCGAACCAGATCGGCAGGTACTCCAGCCGGTTGGGCAGGAACAGCGCCACCGTCTGGCCCCGCGTAATGCCCTGGCCCTTGGCCCAGTGGGCGTACCGGTTGGCGATGGCGTCCATCTCGCCATAGGTCACCGTCCGCCCCTCGAAAGTGATCGCCGGACGGTCGCGGTGTTCGTCGACGGCGCGCTCGAGGTCGTCGCAGATCAGGTTCGGAGAATCCGGGGCAATGGACTTGACCCACTTCAGCGTGCGCGAAAGTCCCTTGAAGAACTTCCAGTCCCGCGCCAGCCGCGCCCTCAGCTTCATGGAAAAGCCCCTCTGATCAACGCCCCCTCAGCAATGCCCGGGGGGCCAACGCCCGGTCAAGGCGAGGTTGGCCCAGAGGTCTTGAGGCCGTGTGAACGTGGCGCCGACGCCTCACCTGACAGGCGAGTTTTTCGGCAGTGACCTTCAGAGACGGCGGAAACATGGCAAGGTGAGGTCAGAATAACGGCGGGGCAATTCAATAGACGATCCGACAACTGATAGTGGTCAATATTTATCTCTATGATTAAACCCTTGAACACCAAGGCCTTGCGAAGAATTCCTACGCATATCCACGCCCGGGCTCGACGTTTGGCTGGAACTCCCCCCGCCGAACCTCGTTAGGTTCCTCGAGCATTTGTAGAGAGGAGGCTTTCAATGGCCATCTATCGTGAAACTGCCCGTGGCTTGTTTGGTGAAGGCGGCAGCGCCGCACCGGCCGCCAAGCCCGTCCGCACTCGCACCCCGGAACCGGCCGCCAAGCCGTTCACCCGCGACACCACTGCCCGCGTCGCGCCGACCGCTGGCCCCGTGGCTGAAACCAGCTTCATGGCCGCTCCGGCCTACGGTGAACGCACGACCACGGCACGGCGCAGCGGTTCGGCCACCCGTCCGCTGATCATCGCCGGCGTCGCCGGGATCATCGCTCTGGGCGTCGGCGCCGTGGTGCTGATGAACAACCCGGGTGAAAGCGTCGAAACGGCTGCGGTGACAACCCCGCTGGTCGCCACGCCGGCTCCGCTCCCCACGCCGACCCCGGTGGCCGCCACTCCGGCGACGCCGGCCCCGATCCCGGCCGCGCCTGAAGCTGCGGCTCCCGTGGCCTCGACGCCGGCTCCGGCCCGCCGAACCGCCGCACCGGCCGCCCGCCGCGCCGGGCCGACCCCGGCTACGGCTCCGGTTGAAGAGGCCACGGTCCCGACGGGTCCGCAGCCCTACAGCAGCGTGACGCCGGAAGCGGTGACGCCCACCCCGGCTCCGACGGCCGCCACCCCGGCGACCCCGATGACGCCGCCGGTCATCACGCCGGAACCGCTGGCCCCGGCGCCGATCACCCCGGACCCGGTCCCGGTCCCGCAATAGCCGACTGACCTGAAACGAACCGGGGCGGCTCCTCGCGGAGCCGCCCCTTTCTTCGTCTTGCTTTAGCCGATGGCCCCGAAGCACCAGGCCAGGATCGACTTCTGGGCATGGATGCGGTTTTCCGCCTCGTCCCAGATCACCGACCTCGGCCCGTCCATGACCTCGTCGGTCACTTCCTCACCCCGGTGCGCCGGCAGGCAGTGCATGAACACCGCGTCCTGATGGGCCTTGTCCATTAGCGCCTCGTCGACCTGATAGGCCTCGAAGGCGTCGAGCCGGGCTTCGCCATCGGCGTCTCCCATGCTGACCCAGGTATCGGCGATCACCGCGTGGGCGCCGCGCACGGCGGCCACCGGATCGTCGCTCATCTCCACCCGGCCCTGCTGCTCGGCCGCGCGGGCCAGGTCGTGCAGGTCGGGGTGGTACTGCGGCGGGCAGGCGATGTTCAGCTTGAACCCGAACTTGCTCGCTGCATGGATAAAGCTGGCGCAGACGTTGTTGCCGTCTCCCACCCAGGCGATGGTCTTGCCCTGCACCGGCCCGAGCTTTTCCTCGAACGTCAGCAGGTCGGCCATGATCTGGCAGGGGTGGCTCTTGTCGGTCAGGCCGTTGATCACCGGCACCGTGCTGTTCTGGGCGAACAGCTGGACGTCGTCATGACGGTTGGCGCGGATCATCACCGCGTCGACCATCCGCGACAGCACCTTGGCGGTGTCATCGATCGGCTCGCCCCGGCCCAGCTGCATGTCGGCCGCCGTCGAGATCAGGGTCGCGCCGCCCAGCTGGGCCATGGCGGCGTCGAAGCTGAACCGGGTCCGCGTCGAATGCTTCTCGAAGATCATCGCCAGGCGTCGGCCCTTGGCCGGCGCGTCGTGATCGACCATGCCGGTCGTCCAGCCGCGACGGCTGGCTTTCCGGGTATGGGCGTCGTCGAGAATCGTCCGGAGGGTCGAGGCGTCGAGCTTCCAGAGGTCGATGAAGTGCCGGACCTCGCTCATGCCGCCGCCTTGGCCCGAATAACCTCGCAGGTCTGCTCAAGCTTCGCGACGGCCTCGCGGGCCTCTTCCTGGGTGATCAGCAAGGACGGCAGCAGACGCACCAGATTGTCACCGCCGCCGGCCACCAGCAGGCCCTGGTCACGGGCGAAGCCCATGAACTCGCGGTTGTTGGGGATCAGCTTCAGGCCGATCAGCAGGCCCTTGCCGCGGATCTCGCTGATCACGTCCGGGAAGCGGTCGGCCAGGCCCGACAGCTGCTGCACGAAATAGCCCGCCACTTCGCGGACGTGCTGCAGGGTCTCTTCCTTGGCGATCTCGTTGAAGGCGGTCAGGCCGACCGCCATGGCCAGCGGGTTACCGCCGAAGGTCGAGCCGTGGACGCCCACGGTCATGCCCTTGGCCGCTTCCGCCGAAGCCAGGCAGGCCCCGACCGGGAAACCGCCGCCCAGCGCCTTGGCCACGGCCATGATGTCGGGCGCGGCGTCCTCGGCCCACTCGTGGGCGAACAGCTTGCCGGTCCGGCCCATGCCGCACTGGACCTCGTCGAAGATCACCAGCACGCCGTGCTCGCGGGTCAGCTGGCGCAGGCCGCGCAGGCAGACTTCCGGCATGGCGCGCGCGCCCCCTTCGCCCTGCACCGGCTCGACGATGATCGCCGCCGTGGTCGGATCGGCGATCGCCGCCTTGAGCGCGTCGTGGTCGCCCCACTTCAGCTGGCTGTAGTTTTCCAGCCGGGGGCCGAAGCCCTCGACATAGCCGGGGTTACCGGCCGCGTTGATGGCCGCGTAGGAGCGGCCGTGGAAGCTGCCGTCGAAACCGTAGATCACCACCCGCTCCGCATTGCCGTTGGCGGTGTGGTACTTGCGGGCCGTCTTCAGGGCGCACTCGATGGCCTCGGTGCCACTGTTGGTGAAGAACACCACGTCAGCGAAGGTTTCCTCGCACATCCGGGTCGCCAGTTTTTCCTGGCCCGGGATGCGGAAGATGTTGGAAGTGTGCCAGAGCTTCTCGCCCTGTTCTTTCAGGGTCGCGACCAGCGCGGGGTGACAGTGGCCGAGCCCGTTGGTGGCGATGCCGGCAACGCAGTCGAGGTACTCTCGCCCGTCCTCATCCCAAAGTCGCACGCCCTCGCCTCGCTCGACGGCCAGCGGGGCGCGGTTGTAGACGCCCATGATGTGGTCGTTGACGGGCTTGACGGACGGTTGAGTGGACAAGGTTGCCTCCCAAAAGGTGATGGTCCCGCAGCGGTTTCGCGACGGGACCGGAAGGCTTGGCGTTGTCGCGTCAGAACGCCGGAATGTCAACGTTTTGGGGCGTTATTTGACGGCGCTGTCAGCCGCCCTGACTATTTCCACCGCCAGCCTGCCGGCCCGTTCGACCGTGGCCGGATCAACCGCTTCCATGGTGTCGTTCGGCGTGTGGATCAGGCCCAGCACCTTGGGAAGGAACCCTTCCTCCAATTGCGAGCTCTTGCCGGCGTTGGCGAACAGCCACAGCTGATGCGCCTCGCGGGCCGGCAGGAAGCTGACCGAGGTCTCCGGAATCCCGAGCTTTCGGAAAGCCAGGTGGTCGCTCGGCGGATAGGCCCCGAAGGCCAGGCAGTCCTCGGCGGCCACCAGGCAGGCCTGACGCACGGCCTTCGCCAGGGCCGGGTGCTTGGGGTCGGCGAAGAAGGGCGTATCGCCATAGCCGTTGACGTCGAAGTTGATAACCGCCGCCACCCGGCCGCCATCCGGCCCTGCCGCATAGGCATTGGCGCCGAGCAGACCAAGCTCCTCCTGGTCGAAGAAGATCACCCGTAGGCGGTGCTTGAGCTTGCCGCCCTTGAGCGTTTTGGCCGCTTGCAGGATGGCCACCACCGAGGCGGCGTTGTCGACCACGGCCCCGGCCAGCGTGCCGTCCTTGAGCACCTTGGCGTCCCAGTGGGCGGTCAGCAGGATGTCGCTGTCGCCCTTGCCGATGGTGACGACGACATTGCGGCCCTGGCTGGACTTGCCGGCCTCGGCGCCCGCGAAGGTCTGGATCTCGTAGGCCAGCCCCTCGCGCTTGAGCAGCGCCTCAAGCGCCGCCAGGCGGGCGTCCTGCGTCGTCTGCACGAAACTGGCGACATCTTCGGACACGCCGGCGCCTGCCGGAGTTGCAGCGAGTATGGACAGGCCAATCAGGATGGCGCCTATAAATTGTCGCATGGATCTTTCGCCGCTTTGGTTCTTCAGACTTACGTAGTCCGCCGCCGGGGTTCAATCCGTCAGAGGAGGGCGTTCGCGGCCCTCAAGACGCTATCCGACCAGGCTTCTTCGCGCCCTTGCCTGAACAGCGTCATGTCGGGATACCAGGGCGTGTCCGAGCGGTCCTGCAACCACCGCCAGTCCGCGCCGAGGCTCGGCAGCAACAGGCAGGTGCGCTTGCCGATCGCGCCGGCGATGTGGGCGATCGCCGTATCTACCGTCACGACGGCATCGAGATCCTCGATCACCGCGATCGTCTCCTCCAACCCCTCCGGCGAGACCCCGTTCCTCCAGGGCGTCCTGACGCGCGCGTCCCAGCCGCCACTGGAAATCTGCTCGGCGCCATGACCCACCTGCAGGCTGACGACCTCCGCGAAGCGGCCCTCCAGCACCGAAGAAAAGGCTTGCAACGGGGCCGAGCGCCGCGCGTCGTTCCGGTGACGCGGGTTGCCCTGCCAGCACAGGCCCACCCGCTCGACCAGTCCGGAACGGGATCGGCCGGAGCCGAGGTAGGGCGGAAAGGCCACCGCCCCAGGGAACGTCACCCCCATCAGGTGCGGCAGGCTCATCAGATACGCCCAGCCGTCACCGAGGTCCGAAGACAGAGACTCCTCCAGCCCCCGGAATTTGATGTCGCCCCCCATTTCCTCAACGAGCGGGCGAAAGAGCTCCCTTTCGACCAGAGTGACTTCGACCCCCTGACGACTGAGCGCCAGGGGAAAGCGGAGGAACTGCACTGTGTCCCCGATGCCCTGTTCGCCGAACACCAACAGACGGCGCGGACTCGGCTCGCCGGCCCTCCAGGGCGGAACCGGCGCCTTGCTTACGGCGCGGCGAAGGCCTTCAAACCTCGCGACTCCGGCAATCTGCAGCCGGGACTCATAGTCCTTCCAACCCCGCACCCAATCTCCGGTCTGCAGACGGACGGCCGCGCGGCGAATGCGCAGTTCCGGCGTATCGCCCCCCAAGGTCACAGCCTGCGAGTATTCCCGCTCCGCCACATCCAAGCGGCCGGCGTAGACCGCAACGTCGGCATTTTCCGCCGCGAAGCCGGCCGACTGCCTGAAATATGGCCTCACCTCATCGAACAACTTCAGGGCCTTTTCCGGACGGCCGGCCTTTACCAGTTCCGTGATGGCCGCACGCCATTCCCGACGAGCGTTGTCGCGCACTAGGTGTCGCATCCCGGGGAGGTCGCTCCCCCCAACAGGTGCCCCGTCACCCGGGCGGCGACGCTTCCGGTGGAGAAGACATCGAGGTGACTCGCGTCGGGCACGACCTCGACGACCGCGCCGGGCAAAGCCCGCGCATCTGCCGGAGGCGCGACCACGTCCGCCTCTGCTCCGATTGCCAACACCCGGGGCCACCGGTTCCCGCCGATCAGACCCGCTTGCCAGACTCGAAACGGGTCGGTTGGCCGGGAATAGTCCAAGCCCAGCACCCGCTCGTCGCGGAGGCGCTGGTACCCCCGGTTGACGCGCTGGAGACCTGGCTCGCCGTCAAGACTCACCGGATCGCGCGCCACGAGCCACGGCGCAACCAGGGCCAGAGCGACCTCGGCCGACGGACAGCCTCGGATGATTGACCGCCCCAGCGCGAGAGCGCCCATTGCGCCGAAGCTCTCCCCGTAAATGCCGACCCCATGCGGGTAGTCGGCGCGGCGCCGCTTCAACCACATCAGGATTTGCTCGCCATCCTCGTCAACGGCGGTCGGCCCTTCCCGCGCGATCCGGGCGGCGAGCGCAGGGCCGTAGCCGGCGCTGCCGCTGCCATCGACGAGCAGGACGTCCGCGCCCGCCTGCAGGAAGGAAAGGGTCAAGCTGTCGGAATGCCCCCAAGCCGCTGTTCCCGTGGGGCCGCCATGAAACGCAATGACGAGCTTTTGAGAGTCCGGCGTCCGGTACAGCCGTGCAGGCAGCACCCGCGCCTCGGATCCCAGGTTCAGCAGTTCGGGAACCGGCGCCCGCCTGCCTTCGGCCGGCAGTATCGTGAGCCACGCCATCAGGCCATCCGATGAAAAGCCCGCAACGCCGACGTCGCCATGGTCGGTGCGCACGAGCGCCAGAGACTCCCCTCCGGCCCCTGGCGACCAGTAGATGATGGACGACGCAGAACGTCCCCCGATCATTTGCGGAAGGCTAACGACCGTCGAGCCGTCCAACCTCTGGATTTCGCGCTCCGAGTACCGACCGACGGCGCAGCCGTCGTCAGCGTCAATTGCCGTTGTCCAGCCGGCGGCCGCCGCCTGCCCTCCGGCTTCTGCGCTCGTCTCCGTTGTCGGAACGTCCTTGAACAGGCGTCCACCGAGCTCCAACACCAGGTGGCTGTCGGTGGTCCGGTGAGCCGACGCGGGAACGGCCCACCCGTCGTAGAACGGCAAGGGACGAATTGACCCGCGGCTCACGACCGAAAGGCGGGATGTTTTCCGGTCGGCAAGCAACCCGATCGGCTGACCACGGCATGCCTCGAGCGCCTTGATCCAGTATCCCCCATGGCTCGGAAGCCCGGAGAAGACGTCCTTGACCCGCTTCGCTTCGCCCAGGGCGTCGGAAGAATTCGTAACGGCGGTGATCTGCACCCTGTCGGCGTTCCTGCCGAACTTCGCTTCAACGGCCGCGTACTGGATGGCGTCCTTGCCGATCGGCACGCGGGCGACATTGCTAGCCGACGTCAGCATATAGAAGGCGGCTCCATCGGCCTGCCAGTAGACCGAAGATGGAGGCTCCCGCGTCTCGTAGCGTTGAAGCCAGCACCCGTTCAGACTGGAAGCGGACTGTAGGCAGGCAATGCTCGCCATCGTCATGCCGTAGGCATCGACGGCGGGAACGCCGGCAGCGGCGTCGGAACGCCTTCCCCAGAAAAGGATCTTTTTCCCATCTGGCGACAGGGTGAAACGGGAGAGGCTCTCAGCCTTCGGCGGTGTGGGCGAGAGACGATAGATGAACTCCGACCCGCTCGCCGGCGAGCAGTTGCCGACGAGCAAGGCCGTTAGGAGTGCTGCGCAGGTGTTAAGCCGGGCCATCCAGCATCTGGAACCAGTTGACCTTGGTGTCGAATGTGCCGTCGTTGTTACTGTCATAGTAGGCACCGTCCGCGAAATCCTTGACGTGTGTTTCCGGATGGTTGTCGTTGTCCAGATCGAACCAATATGTTCCGTCCGCCTCAATCTGCCGGCTGACGTTGACCACCACCATGTTGTTTCCCAAATCTATGGTCACCGTATCCCTCTTTACGATCTTCTCGCGATCGTATTTCGAGGTTTCGTCACGCTGCTGAATGTCGATCCAGTCACCGAATATCCAACCAAGCAGCAACTTCGCCAAATCCATCGGGTCGAAGTCGCCGATACCCAGTTCGGCATACTCGAGGGGGGGCGACAATTCCGGATCACTCAGCCCCCAATCCCAGTCGGGCACATAGGTTTCCCAGTCGCTCGGGGGCGGTCGGGTTCCGGTGATGGTGAGCTCGTCTACGTCTGACGACCAACCACCGTGAACCAGTTCCAGTTCCTCATGTTGCAGAGCTCGCATTGCACCCTCCTGTTGTCGATGAGGCCCAATTGCTCACCGATAAACAACCTGTGGTCAATATGATTCATATACCCTTCAAGATTGTTTTTCGGGGCCATCCGAGAGCGTTGCTCCCTTTCCCGCCGTGATTGTTCCGCTAGGGAGATGAAGGACCCGGTGGGCTGACTGGATGGTCTCAGGCCTGTGAGCGACGATCAGGCGCGTGATGGAAAGTCCCTCCAGCGCATCGAGGATGGCCCGCTCCCTTTGCAGATCCAGGTGCGATGTAGCCTCGTCGAGAACGAGAAGCGACGGTTTGCGATAGAGGGCCCGGGCCAAGATCAGGCGTTGCTTCTGACCGCCGGACAGCGCCGACCCCATGTCGCCAACCAAGGTCTGGGTGCGCATCGGCATCGCCATGACATCATCGGCTATCATGGCCGTTCTGAGGGCTTCCCAGACCCGGTCCATGTCAGTCTTTTCGTCGAAGAAAGAAACGTTCTCCGCGATGCTGCCAGACAGCAGTTCGTCATCCTGCATGACGACGCCCAGGTTCCGGCGCAGGGCTCTGGGCGACCAGGTCGACAGGGAGCGACCATCGATGAAGATATCCCCACTGCTGACCGGATAGAGACCGCAGAGCACCTTTAGCAAAGTCGACTTCCCCGTCCCGGACGGCCCGACGATCGCCAGGAATTCACCAGGCCGCACCAGCAGACTTAGATTTCGGAGCACCGGGGGCTCGTGCGGGGCATAGGCGAACCCGACGTTGCGCAGTTCGATGCGACCCTGCAGTGGTGCGTCCTCAAGGACCGGACGATCGAGACCCGCCTCCACTGGATGCAATGCGATGTCGGCCAGTCGGTGCGTATGGAGGTCAAGGAGCCGCCACTGAACAATCTGCTCGACCAGACCCTGCATCCGGGTCGTGAACTGCGTGCGATAGGCCAGGAAGGCGTAGAGAACGCCGATTGTCATCGTGCCATCAAGGATGGCGCTGATGCCAAGGAAGATGATGCCGATCAGCACCAGCCCGTCGACCAGGCGCTGCATGGTCTGGATGCCAAGGTTCAGGAAGGCCGAGGTCTGGCCTGTTCGAACCGTCTCGGAGAGCTTGTTGCCCCAGTCGCTTTCGCGCTCCGACTCCGCCGCCATGACCTTGATCGTCTGGATCGCCCTCAGGGTTTCAATGCGCTTTCCCTGTTCGTCGATGCTGGCGGAGAGGGCGGCCATGCCGACCCGCATCGAGAGCGGGATCGTTGAAATTCTGATCAGCACATAGACCATCAGCCCCAGGATCGCCGCCAGGGCGAGGACAGGCGCGAAGATAGTCATCATCACCAGGGTGGCGATGGACAGAAGGCCATCAATGAGCGCACCGACCAGACCGTTGGCGATGAGCGTCTTGACGGGATTGAGGCTCTCGAAGCGGGTCAGGGCGTCCGCAAGACGCCTGCGTTGGAACCACGGCAACGGAAGTCGGACCATGTGATGGTAAAGTCGGCGGCTCATGTCCCAGCTGAGAAGGGCAGAAACGTACTGAAGCGCGACCCCGCGCAGAGCTTCGGCGATAGCGTTGAACACGCAGAACAGCGCAAACCCGGCAGCCAGGACAACGAGAAGGTCCCGGTCACCCTTGAGCGCGACTTCGTCGATCGAGAGCTGCATGTAGAACGGGCTGGCGATCACATAGGCCTGAACCAAGAGCGAGAGGAGCAGGGCCTGAACCAGGCCGCCGGCCATCTGTGGGGTCCAGCGAAACAGTGTCGACAACTTGAGGGGTGAGCGTTCGCGCCGCTTTTCGAACGAGGGAGCGGCCACGACCTCGAGAGCGACACCTGAAAATGCCTTTGACGCCTCGTCGAGAGTCACCCGTCGACGGCCCACGGCGGGGTCGATGATCGTCAGACGGCGCGCGTCGGCCCGCTCAAGAACGACAAAGTGGTTCAGCCCCCAGTGCAAAATCGAGGGCCGATTCAGCAGCCGTAACTCGCCCAACTCGCACCGGACGGCGCGGGTGGACAGGCTCAGCGCCCCGGCGATCTCGGTGATATCCTTGAGCGTCATGCCACGCGCCGACACCGGGTGCCGTCGCCTCAGGTCGGCAAGGTCGAGCTGAGCGCCGAGCAGGCCCGAACTGATCGCGAGACATACGAGGCCGCACTCGGCCGCCTCGGTCTGCCGGACCTCACGAAAGTCGAACGCTATGACTGGACCCCCAGGCTAGACCGGCCGAGACCGGGCAGACACGGCGCGAACCTTGTCGACGAGCCATGCCAGCAGCGACTGCCGTTCAAGGATGAGGTCGCCATTCAGGCGCATTCCAGCCCTGAGCGGCCACTTGCGGCCATAGGCGCCGACTGCCGGCTCATCCACCTCAACCAATATCCGGAAGAGCGCTTCCTTTGTTTCCAGCGGCATGGGCAACTCCCCGGGGAGCGTGGGCGCCCTCGCGATCTCGACGACACGCCCCCGCCCGACCCCGAACCTCTGGAACGGGAAGGCGTCGTACATCAGCCGCACCCTGTCGCCCGGCCGCACCAGGCCGACGGCCTTCGAAGGCGCCCAGAGCACCGCCTGGAGGCCAACACCCTTTGGCAACAGCACAGCCATCGTCGCCCCAGGCGCCACCAGGGCTCCAGGGCGCGCCTGAAGCGCCGTGACGGACCCGGCCTGCCCGGCCGTCAGTACAATCTGTGATTCGGACGAGGCCATCGCGCGCCGCTGGACCAAATCCGCGCTCGCCGCCTCCGCCGATGCGGTCGCCTCTAGGGCCTCGGCGGCCAGGCGGGCGTCTTGGGCGGCGACCTGCTCAAGCTGGAAGTTGGCGCCGGCCTGTTGCCGCTCCAGGCTGGATTGCGCCAGCATCGCGCCGATCAGCGCCTCTTCCCGTTGGCGGTAGGGAATGGTTGCCAGGAGTTGCTTGTCGTGGAGCGCTTTCGCGGCGTCCGCCGTCTTGCGGACGAGCCCCACGCGTTCTTTCTGCAGGACAAGTTCCGCCGCGAAGCGATCCCGCTCATCGACGATGGATTCCCTTCGCACCGCAAGCTCAGCGCGCTGGCGCTGAATGAGGAGTTGCCTCGCCGCTGCCTGGCGAGCCAGGGCCTGGGCCTGGGCATAACCGGCCTCAGCGAAAATGTCGCCCAGTCGGCGCCCATCGGCGTTGGTCGTGTCCAGCGCCATCGTCAGGATGGGGTCCCCCTTGGAAACCACCTGCCCTTCACGCACGTGCAGGGCCGAAATCGTTCCGGCTCGCGGGGCCGATATCCGGAGGGCGCCGGCCTTCGGCTCAATACTGCCTGCCACCGTCTCTTTGCGCGAATAGCTGCCGAAGGCCAGCATGGCGATCACGCTTGCCAGCAAAGCCAGGAGGAAGGCGGCAAGCAGCCAACTGGATACGCCGATCGGCCGCACGGGCGACCCGTACCGGTCGGCAAGCGCCTCCAGCGCCGCAGGTCGAAATAACGGAACGGACTCGGACGATGTCGGCGCGGCGAGCATGCGCGGATATGATCGCAGCTTTGAATTGCTCGCAAGTCTAAAGCGGCTTGAGGTTGCTTTCGTCGGAGCGCCGCGCTGGCAAGGCGTCTTCTAGGTCTTGAGCCGCCAGCCGGCGCGGAACAGCAACCAGCAGGTCAGCGCCAGGCCGACGGTCAGCACGGCGGTCATCAGCACGCCGGCGATGAGGCTGCCGTTGGCATGGCCGATGAAGCCATAGCGGAAGCCGTCGATCAGATAGAAGAAGGGGTTGAAATGGCTGGCGGAGCGGAACGGCTCAGGCAGCTTGTCGACCAGATAGAAGGTCCCCGACAGAAAGGTCATCGGCATGATGATGAAGTTGGTGATCGCCGACAGGTGGTCGAACTTCTCCGACCACAGGCCGGTCAGAATGCCCACAAACCCGAGGATCAGGGAGGCGCCGACGCCGAAATAGACAATGGCCCAGGGCTGGGCGAACGTCATGTTGGCGTTCGGCAGAACGGCCACCACCACTGCCGTGACCAGACCGACCACGACACCCCGCGTCGCAGCGCCCAGGCTGAAGGCCATCACCTGCTCCAGTGGTGACAGAGGCGGCGTCAGGAAGTCCGACGTCAGCCCCATCATCTTGGCCTGCAGCAGACTCGAGGACGAGTTGGCGAAGGCATTGTTCAGGATGGTCATCATGATCAGGCCGGGGGCCACGAAGGTGGCGAACGGCACCCCGTCGATGGGCGGCGCCGCGCCGCGCACGGCCACCACGAACACCAGCATGTACAGAAGGCTGGTGACCACCGGCGCGGCCACGGTCTGCATCCCCACCTTCCAGAAACGGCGCACCTCCTTGAGGTAGAGCGTCTGGAATCCGGTCCAGTTGAAGCCGGCGTAGTCGCGCGGCGGGGGCGGCGTGGGGGCGGCGGCCATATCCTTCATGCGCCCCAGATGCGCCCCGGAAAGCGGTTGTGCAAGCCGACCGTCCCGTGACGTTTGGAAGAACGCCGATTCAACATCTTGATCCTGTGGACAGAATCATTGGCGCCCATTGTGTGTCTTAACAAAAGGTTTACGATATCTGGTAGTGAGCAGGACGAAATGACCTGCCTGACACAATATATAGGGCCGGTTCGTGTGGGGCTTACCGGTCCGCCTCAAAGCCTGAAGGGGTTGCTCATGGGTTGGACCGACGAACGCGTTGATGTTCTCAAGAAGCTGTGGCTCGACGGCCTGTCCGCCAGCCAGATCGCCAAACAGCTCGGCGGCGTCACCCGCAACGCCGTGATCGGCAAGGTCCACCGCCTGGGCCTCAGCGGCCGCGCCGCGCCGTCGCAGCCCGCCCGTCCGGTCTTCAAGGCCCCGCGCCCGGCCCGCCCCGTCACCACCGCCACCCCGTCGGCCCCGCGCCGCGTGGCTGAGCCGGTTGTCACCACAACCACCAGCGGCCCGCCCCCGATCGGCAACGCCGCGCCGCCGACCCACATCGTCCGTGTCGAGGCTCCCGGTTCGGCCACCGTGCTGACGCTCGGCGCCCACATGTGCAAGTGGCCGATCGGCGATCCTTCCAGCGACGAGTTCACCTTCTGCGGCCGCCGCGCCAGCGAAGGCGTCTACTGCGTCGACCACGCCCGGGTCGCCTACCAGCCGGCCCAAACCGGCAAGAAGAAGGCCGGCCCCAACGAGCTGGCCCGCTCGCTGCGCCGCTACATCTAGGTCCCTTTCTCTACGGGGGGTGTTCAACGGCGGTGACCGCAAGGTCGCCGCCGTTGTTCGTTGGGGCTATCAGCCGCCGCTCAGCGCGTCCCCGAGAAATTACCCTTGCGACCGGCCGCATCCACCGCGCCGCTCATCGCCGAGCCCTTCAGGGCGCCCGAATAGGTCACATCGAACTTCTGACCCATGAAGTCCGAACCATAGGTCCAGACCACCCGATCGCCGGTAATTTTCCCCGACTTCACAGGATGGGCCTTGTTGGTCCCGCCGTCGAAGCAGGTTCCGCCCAGCGTGTCGCCGGCGCGGGTGAACTTGCAGGTCAGGGTGAAGCCGAACGACTGCACCTTGCCCTTGAACTTCCAGGTCCCGGCCACGGGGTCGGTCTGGGCCATGGCGGCCAGCCCGATCAGGGCGATGGCCAGGGCCAGAGTGATGGCGGTCTTCATCTGCGCGTCTCCCGTGTCGCTTTATGTACGGCTCCCGCGCCCGATCGGTTTCACCTGACTCACATCCCGCGCTAGAGTCCCCCGGTGACCGATCTCGAAGCCTCCGCCGCCGCCCAGACAAATGCCGGGGCCTACTCCGTCTCGGAGCTGGCCTTTGCCCTGAAGCGCACCCTTGAGGACGCCTACGGCTTCGTCCGTCTGCGCGGGGAGCTCTCCAAGGTCACCCACCATTCGAGCGGCCACGTCTACCTGACCCTGAAGGACGAGAAGGCCAGCCTCGACGGCGTCGTCTGGAAGGGCAGCGTCCGCAATCTGCAGGTTCGCCCCGAGCAGGGGCTGGAAGTCATCGTCACCGGCCGCATCACCACCTTCCCGGCCGGCAGCCGCTACCAGATCGTCATCGAGAGCATGGAGGCGGCCGGCGTCGGCGCCCTGCTGGCCCAGCTCGAGAGACTGAAGGCGAAGCTGGCCGACGAGGGCCTGTTCCGCCCGGAACGCAAGCGCCCCATCCCGGCCATGCCGGCGGTGGTCGGCGTCATCACCAGCCCGACCGGCGCGGTTATCCGCGACATCCTGCACCGCATCCGCGACCGCTGGCCTTGCCGCGTCGTTGTCTGGCCCGTTGTCGTCCAGGGTGACGCCGCCGCGCCGCAGGTGGCCGCCGCCATCCGCGCCTTCAACGCCATGCAGCCCGGCGGCCCCGTCCCCCGCCCGGACGTGCTGATCGTCGCCCGGGGCGGTGGGTCAGTGGAAGACCTCTGGGCCTTCAATGACGAGGCCCTCGCCCGCACCGTGTTCGAGGGGACCATCCCGCTGATCAGCGCCGTTGGCCACGAGACCGACACCACCCTGATCGACTTCGTCTCCGACCGCCGCGCACCCACGCCGACGGCCGCAGCCGAGATGGCTACGCCGGTGCTGGCTGAGCTGCGCGCCGGCCTCTCGGGCCTCGACCAGCGCCTCAGCCGCGTCGCCGGCCGGATGATCGAGGACCGCCGCACCCGCCTGGCCGCCAGCGCCCGTGGCCTGCCCCGCCCGCAGGACCTGACCGCCGCCGCCAGTCAGCGCCTGGACTACGCCGCCAGCCATCTGACCGGCGGCCTGCGCCGAAACCTCGACCTGCACGCAAACCAGTTGGCCAGGATCGCCTCGCCCCTGCGCCCCGGCCTGCTGGCCACCCGCACCGACGGTGGCAAACGCCGCATTGAGGAGCTCTCGACCCGCCTGGACGCGGCCTTCAAGCGCACCGCCGACGCCGGACCCTATCGCCAGCGGCTGGACGACGCCGGCCGACGAATGGCCAGCTTCCTGCGCAAGGCGGTCGAGGATCGGACCCGAAAGCTGGAAGCCCTCGACGCCGGCCGCCGCCTGGCCAACGTCATGACCAAGGGCCTTGAAGATCGGGGCCGCCGCATCGACAGCCTCGACAAGCTGCGACTGTCGCTGGATCCCAAGCGCCCGCTGCGGCTGGGCTTCGCCCTGATCACCCGGCCTGACGGGTCCCTGGTCCACCAAGGGGCCCAGTTGGCCGCCGGCGAGGCGGTCAACCTGATGTTCGAGGATACGACCCGGCAGGCCATCATCGACGGCCAGGCTGGCGCGCTGGCGCCGCCTGTCGCCGCGCCGGTCCCGCCAAAACCCGCCGTCCGAAAACCAGCGTCCCCTTCAACCAATCAGGGCGACCTGTTCTAGCGCTCGAACCTGATCGCGCAGCCATCGGCGCCCATCCAGCCCAGCCAGGCAACGCTGGCGATGATCAGGGCGGCCGGCGCCAACAGAAGCCAGGTCCATGCTCCCATCCGCTCCGCCAGCAGGACGCCCGCAATGGACAACAGGGTGCCCAGACCCGTCGGGAACAGCAGGGCGAACCAGACAATCTCCGATAGTACTGGTCCGGCATCCGCCCGCATCGCGCCAGCTCGGCGTCATAGCCATACTTGAGCAGCCACGAGAGCCAGCCGATCAGGCCCGCGCAAACGGCCAGTCCCGCCCATGAGGCCAGGCTGGCCGTGAGGGTCGCCGGCGTTCGCAGCGTTGTCGGATGAGTCATGCGGCGAGCGTGCCGACCGATTTTGCAACGACCGTGCAGTGCTCGACCACATGTGCAGCGCATTCGGCTCGGCCAACCTTGGCCCGCGCCCTCGCCTTCGCTACATTGCCCCCATGAACGCCTTCGATCGCGACATGGGCCGGGACCTTGCCCAACTCCACTACGGGGACGGTGAATTCGCCATCCTCAAGCCGGGCAAGCACGTCCTTTGCGCCGTGACCGGGGTAAAGATCCCGCTCGACGCCCTGCGCTACTGGAGCCCCGAGCATCAGGAAGCCTATGCCGGCCCGACGGAGGCTCTGAAGCGATGGAAAGAGCTGACCTCCTGAATCGGCGGTCCGCCCTCCTCGGCCTGACCTCGGCGGCCTTCGCCGGCCAGGCCTTCGCGGCGCCTCCGCCCCTGCGCCTCAGCGGTGACTACCGGCAAGGCGGTTTCGCTTTCGGCCGAACCGCGCCACGCGCCGATCTCTGGCTGGACGACGAGGCCATTGGCCGGGCCGGGCCGAGCGGCCTGTTCGTCGTCGGCTTCGACCGCGACGCCGCCGCCACCAGCACCCTTCGCGTTTCCAGCGCCGGCAGTTCGGTCAGCCACATCTTCGACCTGACCCCCGGCGACTTCGACATCCAGCGCATCTCCGGCCTGCCCGCCGATCAGGTCAGCCCAAGCGACCCGGCGCTGCTGGCCCGGCTGAGGGAACAGAACGCTCTCAAGCAGGCGGCGCTGGCCAGCCGGATCGACACCGAGGACTTCCGCGGCGGCTTCGCCATGCCCCTGCCGGCCAGGAGCTGGCGGCGCACCGGCCGCTTCGGCGGCCAGCGCATCCTCAACGGCGAGGCCAAGCGGCCGCACTACGGCACGGACCTGGCGGCGCCCAAGGGCACGGCCATTCTCGCCCCGGCCGGCGGCGTCGTCAGCATGGCGGCCAGCGGCATGCATTTCGAAGGCGGCCTGACCATGATCGACCACGGCCAGGGCCTGGTCAGCATCTACCTTCACCAGTCGAAGATCATCTGCCGGGCAGGCCAGCGGGTGGCGCGCGGCGAAAAGATCGGCGAGGTCGGGGCGACGGGACGGGCCACCGGACCCCATCTCTGCTGGCGCATGACCTGGCGTGGTCGTCACCTCGACCCGATGCTCATGGTCGGCCAAGGGGCCCCACTGTGAGCATGCGTTCCGCAAGGGAATTCGCCCCCTGAACTTTATCCTAAACACTCCGGTAAGAGACGCGGGCCTAAGTGGCCGAACAAGGGTCGCGGCGCGCGTATGACGTGCAGACAGACGACCCGACTTTCATCTGAGTTGTCCGGGGGTTTTATGTCACTTGGTCTGGAGTCGTTGCGCGTCCTGTTGGTGGACGACAATCCGCACATGCGCTCCATCGTCGGCGCCATCCTGAAGGGCGTCGGCGTGCGCCACCTTCGCGAGGCGGGCGACGGGGCCGAGGGCCTGCAGGTCCTCCGCGACTGGCCGGCCGATCTGGCCATCGTCGACTTCCAGATGCAGCCGCTCGACGGCGCCAGCTTCACGCGGCTGGTCCGAGGCAGCGCCGACAGCAAGAACATGTACCTGCCGATCATCATGATGACCGGCTTCGCCGACCGCGGCCGGGTGTTCGAGGCCAGGGACGCCGGCGTCACCGAGATGATCGCCAAGCCTCTGACGACCCGGGCCATCCTCGATCGCATCGAGACGGTGATCATGCGGCCCCGGCCGTTCGTGCGGAAGGATGACTATTTCGGTCCGTCGCGTCGCGGGATCGACGACGCCGTGGAAAAGCCCAAGCCGATGCGGCAACTGGCGATCTAGGGCGGCGGCCCCAGGCCCTTCTCGGCCAACTCCAGGTAAGCCTCCTTCGGCCACCGCCGGTGCACCCAGAACCACTCTTCCGGTCGCTCGCGCACCTGATCCTCGACGAACCTCGTTACCGCCGCCACACCCGCGGCGATGTCGGCGGTCTTGTCGCCGGTGTCGGGCACCTCGATCGGCTCGTGGACCACCGCCCGGAACCGCGCGCCCTTCAGTCGCTGCACGCTCATCGGCTGCAGCACCGTGCCGAAACGGAGCGCCAGGCGGCTGGGGCCCGGAGCGGCCATGACCAGCCGTCCGAAGAAAGGCGCCGCCACCCCGCCGCGATTGAACTTCTGATCGTTCATCAGAGCCACCGACTCGCCCTTCTTCAGCCCCTCAAGCAGTTCCCGCGCGCCGTCGCCGCCCTTGGGCGCGAACAGCTTGACGCCATAGCGGGCGCGGCTGTCGCGGATGCGCTTGTCGACATAGGGGTTGTTGGCCGCCCGGTAGGTCATCTGGCAGGTCACCCCGCAGTCGACGATGGCGGCGGGCATAACTTCCCAGTTGGACAGATGTCCTGAAACGAACACGACGGGTTTGCCGCCGTCCCGGATCGCCTCCATCCGCTCGCGACCAACCAGCTCGACCCGCCCCGTCGAGGGCAGGATCCTGTCCATCTGCGGGAATTCGAAGACCGTGCGGCCGTTGCTCTCCCACTGATCGCCCAGAACCTTCTGGCGCCAGGCCTCGTCCTTTTCCGGGAAAGCCAGGATCAGGTTCTGCCAGGCCAGCGCATGGGTCTTGGTCATCGGCCCGAACCGGCGGAACAGCCAGCCGCCCACGTCCGAGGCGAAATCGGTCGGCATCAGCCGCATCAGGAAGGTGAAGACGTCATACGCCACCGCCTCGGCCCGCCACGTCAGGTCCTGGGTCCATGAGACACGTCTGTCACGCATGCCCGGTAACTAAGTCACACGCTCTCGGCGCGCAACTTCACACCCGTCCTTCCCCCCTTGCGGGATTCTGGCCCCGATCCTGCGACGTGGAGGTCTGACCGTTTCAAACTGGGACGGCCACATGCTTTGACCATCTGGGGGTTTCAAGACTATGGGCAATGACATCGACACTCACCTCGGCAAGCGGCTGCGCCGCCGCCGTCGTCTGCTGGGCCTGACCCAGCAACAACTCGCCGGCTCGGTCGGCGTGCGTTTCCAGCAGATCCAGAAGTACGAGTGCGGGGCCAACCGGATCAGCGCCGCCCGCCTCTGGCAGCTCAGCGAAGCCCTGGAAGTGCCGGTCGGCTACTTCTACGACGGCCTCAGTGAGACGGATCGTCCGCAAACGGCGGCCAACGACGGTGAAGGCGGCGGCGAGATGTTTGCCCGCAAGGAAACCCTCGATCTGATCCGCGCCTACTACCAGCTCGGCGAGCGTCCGCGCCGCCGTCTGCTCGACCTCGCCAAGTCGCTGAACGGCGACGTCGAAGTCGCTTAAAGTAACCTCGTAAAGCTTGTGGCCGGCCAGACCTCCCTCCGCGGATGGTCTGGCTACCCAGCCTTACCTTGGCGTCACGCTTGACGCCTTCCCTATTGCGCCGCACAAACCCGCCCGATCTTTCAAACGGGCGTCGTGGAACTGCCCAGCGCAAGGGAATTTGAATTCATGGCCGACATCCGCTTCGACGGTAAAGTCGCGATCGTCACGGGCGCCGGCGGCGGCCTTGGCCGTCAGCACGCTCTGGAACTGGCCCGTCGCGGCGCCAAGGTCCTGGTCAACGACCTGGGCGGCAGCATGGACGGCTCGGGCGGCGGCTCGGACGCGGCCAACAAGGTCGTCGAGGAAATCAAGGCGCTCGGCGGTGAAGCCATCGCCAACGGCAGCTCGGTCACGGATGATGCTGGCGTCGCCCTGATGGTCAAGCAGGCCATGGACGCCTGGGGCCGCATCGACATCCTGATCGCCAACGCCGGCGTGCTGCGCGACAAGTCCTTCTCCAAGATGACCCTGGAAGACTTCGAGTTCGTCCTCGGCGTCCACCTGCTCGGCACCGTCAAGCCGACGAAGGCCGTCTGGGAAATCATGAAGGAACAGAACTACGGCCGCATCGTCGTGACGACCTCGTCGTCGGGCCTCTACGGCAACTTCGGCCAGGCCAACTACGGCGCCGCCAAGCTGGGCATCATCGGCTTCATGAACACCATCAAGCTCGAAGGCCAGAAGAACAACATCCACGTCAACGCCATCAGCCCGGTCGCCGCCACCCGCATGACCGAAGGCCTGATGCCGCCGGAAGTGCTGGCCAAGCTGGCCCCGGAATACGTCACCCCGGGCGTCGTCTACCTGGCTTCGGATGAGGCCCCGACGGGCGCCATCCTGACCGCCGGCGCCGGCGTCTTCGCCCTGTCGCGCATCATCGAGACGGAAGGCGTCTACCTCGGTGAAGGCGGCCTGTCGGTCGAGGAAGTCCGCGACAACTGGGGCAAGATCACCGACGAGACCGGCCAGAAGGCCTACTTCGCCGGCGGCGAACAGGGCCAGAAGTTCTTCCGCAAGATGGCCGGCGGCTAGGCTGCTGGACACCGAGAATGTGGAAAGGGCCGGGCGGAAACGTCCGGCCCTTTTTCTATCGAAGGTTACCGTATCGCTGCGCGATGCAGTCCCTCGGACAAGTCAGCCCTTGTCGTAGGCGTGGAAGGTGCAGGCGGCCGCATCGATCGGCACGAACAGCAGGTCCGGCAGATCCTCGTCGCGATAGAGGGCGACGCCCTCCATTTCGCCGACCTTCTTGATGAAGCTGAACTCCGATTCGCCGAACACCCGCGGCGCCCCGGTCTTCTTGTAGCTGTTCCCGTCGAGGGTCAGGGGCTTGCCCTGCGTGTACCAGGGCTTGCCCTTGGCGCCGGGATAGGCCGCGCCCTTCCTGGTGCTCAGTTTTCCGCTGGCCTCGTCGATCGAGCAGGCCCCGGCCTGTCCGGCCGCCGTCAGGCCAAGCGTCAGGGCAACGGCGAACGCGCCTGTTGTTTTCGCAAGTGTCATGGTCGTCCCTCCCCAGGGAAGAACAGCGTGCGACGAACTCGGGAGTCTGTCCAGAGATTGACCGAAGTTTTTGTACGCCATACAAACAACGCATGGCGAAGGTGCAAGCCCTGACCGACCTGCGCGCCTCGCGCGAACCCGGCAAGCGGATGCGCTCCCGGCTGCTCGACGCCGCCGTCGAGCTGTTCAAGTCGCGCGGCGCGGCAGGCGTCTCCGTCGCCGAGATCGCCGCCGCCGCCGGCGCCTACCCCAGCCAGGTCACCTACTATTTCCGCACCAAGGAGGCCCTGTTCGTCGAGGCCGCCTGCCGCGAGATGCTCTACGTCGCCGCCCAGGCCGAGGCCGCCGCCTCCACCGCCCCGACCGGCGGCGACTACAACCGCCGCCTGGTCGAAACCGTCATCGGCTCGCCGGGCCTGGCCCTGTTCGTCGAGGCCCTGTCGCTGACCCGACGCCGGCAGGATCTCAGCCCCCTGATCGAACGCACCTTCGAACGCCTGCACGCCGAGGGCGACCGGGCCTATGCCGACGTCCGCCGCAAGCGTGGCTGGACGGGCGCCGAAGACCCCGCCGTTACCGCCCGCCGGTTCTGGACCCTGGCCCTGGGCGTGGCCCTTCGCGAAGGCGCCACCGAAGCCAGCGTGTCAGAGGCGGTCGAGGACATGCTCGCCCTGCTCCGCCTGTCGCCCGCAAAAGGAGATGCCTGATGGCCGCCGCCGCCCGTGTCGCCGCGAAGACCTATTTCACGCCCGAGGAATGGGCCCCGCTGTCGGAGAAGTCGGCCTGGAAGGGCCCGGCCCTGATCGCCCACGCCTGGCTGGTCATCTTCGCCGCCGCCGCTGTCGCCTTTGTCTGGCCCATCACCATCCCGCTGGCCGTGATGATCATCGGCGCCCGCCAGCTGGGTCTGGCCATCCTGATGCATGACGCCGCCCACGGCGCCCTGCACCCCGACCTCAAGGTCAACGATTTCCTCGGCGACTACCTGACCCCCGGCGGCCTCGTCGCCTACCGCACCTATCACCTGGGCCACCACAAGTACGCCCAGCAGACCGAGGACCCCGACCTCGTCCTCTCCGCCCCCTTCCCGATCACCCGGGGCTCGCTCTGGAGAAAGGTCGTCCGCGACCTGACCGGCCAGACCTACTACAAGCAGCGCTGGGCCGGCCTGGTGAAGACCCTGCGGGAACGTAAGTCTGATCAGACGCTATGGCCGATCCTGAAGAAGGCCGTGGTCAGCCGCAAACGCTTCTTCCTCGGCATGGTCATCACGGTCGCGGTCACCGCGCCGTTCGGATTCTGGTGGGCCTGGCCGGTCCTCTGGCTACTGCCGCAGGCGACCTGGCTGCCGCTGGTCACCCGGCTGCGCAACATCGCCGAGCACGCCTGCATCGCCCGGGACGAACCCGACCCCCTGCGCCACGCCCGCACGACCAGCGCCAACCTGATCGAACGCGCCCTGCTCGCGCCCTACTATGTGAACTACCACTGCGAGCACCACATGTTCATGCATGTGCCCTGCTATAACCTGCCGAGGACGCACCAGCTGTTGAAGCAGAAGGGCGTGATGCCGGGCATGCTGACAGCCCCCGGATACTGGGACGTCTTCAAGCTGGCCTCCAGCAAGCCGGCGGCGGTGGCCGCAGCCTAGCCTGGCCTTGAGCCGCGGCCGCCTTGGTGTTCTTGTCCAGGCGTGCTCGGATAAACCTTCGGCTAGCTTGATGTCTTCGACGACCATCGATCGTGCGACGTCCTTCGCGGTCTTGCCGCCACTGCGTACATCCGAAGTGAACTCCGCCAGCCGCTCCGTGTGCTCGTCGCAAGCAAGCCAGCGGCGCCAGCCCGTCCGCAACGGACCGCTCCTCGCGCTTTGCCCAACGGCCCAAACCGATGGTCAGCCCTTGTGCGCCTGTAGAATAATCTCCCCAGACAGGTCGGTGTCCCTGCTCTGAAAACGCCCCACAGAGGCGAGCCGGGGCCATTTCCACGCATAGCGCACAACGATCAGAAGAATCGCGACTTCAACAACAGCGCCAAACACCATGTGAGGCCAGGCCTCCCCCACCAGATTGAACAGGGTGTACGGAATATAGACTGTTGCGACGATCAGGTTGGTCCAGCGACTGGCTTTTGCGGGCAAGGCGACGGAGAGGAAGATCATCAGGGCTGGCATGGATACAGAGGCCAACCCGGCCAGCAGAAAGCCCGGAACGACGTCAAAGACAAAGACCTTGCCTGCAAGCAGGTCCTCTATTGAGCCCGGCATCAACAGGTGAAAGTAGTCGACGTAGATATAGAGGAACATGAAACTTGCCCACAGCGCTGCGAGCTTAACCTTCACGCTGATCCTGATCTCTTCGAGTTCGCCCTGGCTTGTCCTTCGTGCAGTCATATTTTTCACTCGCCTTTGTTTGAGGGTTTGACTGGCCAGGACCCAACGGGCAGGCGCCCGCAGCGACTAGCGTTTGCGGGCCACAATGAAGGGGCGACGATCGTCGCCGCGGCTTGCATGATTTTCAGTCGCGAGAATGTCGAAGCCTGCTGAACTGACCAGCCTGCACAGCCCGGCCTGACGCAGGACGCTGACATAGGGCGCCTTGCCGATCGCGCGCATGACCGGCAGCAGGACCAGGCTCAGCCGCGGGTTCATGTCCCCGAGACAGGGCGTTTTGGAGATGAACATGCCGCCTGGGGCCAGCAGCCTGTGGACCTGGCGAAGGGTTCCCGGGACGTCGCGGACCATGTGGAGATAGTTGAAGCCCAGGACCGCATTGTACTGCCCGGCCTCCAGGATGGGATCCTCCGCGGTGGCGACCTGGAAGACGAGGGTCGGAACATCCCTGGCGGACTGCTTCTCCCGGGCGATCGCGATCATTCCGGGCGAGAGGTCTGTCGCCAGATAGCGCTGCACCTCGCCGGCCAGCCGCAGCGCCGTGGTTCCGGTCCCGCAACCCAGTTCCAGCGCCCAGTCGTCCGGCTTCAGCAGGGCGCGAGTCCGCTCCAGGGTGCGTTCGTAGCCGCCCGGGTCGGCAATCGCATCCTTTGCGTACTTCCGCGAAATTCTGTCCCAGAACCGGGTGTCGTTGGCCGAACTCATCGTGAAGCGCTCCTTTGAAGCGCCCAATATCATATGCATTGATAAGCGATATTGCCTAAATTCGTAGCCTCTATATGCGTAAACGCATGAGAACGATGGACTGGAACCTCATCCGCGCGTTTCACGCGACCGCCGACGCCGGATCACTGTCTGCGGCGGCGCGCCGGCTGGGTCTGACCCAGCCAACGTTGTCGCGTCAGGTTGTGGCGCTTGAGGCCGATCTGGGCGTGACCTTGTTTGAGCGGCGCGGTCGCAAGCTGGTGCTGACCCAGACGGGGATGGAGCTGGTTGACCATATTCGCATCATGGGTGAAGCGGCGGACACGCTGGTTCTCGCCGCCAGCGGCCGCGCGCAGGAGATTGGCGGGCGGGTCTGTATCTCAGCGACGGACACCACTGCGGCCTACATTCTGCCGGAGATCGTGGCCCGCATCAGATCGGAAGCGCCGCAGATCAGCATCGTGATCGTCGCCTCCAACGAGATCAGCAATCTGCATCGTGGGGAAGCCGACATCGCCATCCGCCATGTCCGGCCCGATCGCCCCGGTCTGGTCGGCCGCCATATCGGCGATTCCGAAGCAAGGTTCTATGCATCCGAAGACTGGGTCGCCCGTAATGGCCTGCCCAGGACGCCGGCTGATCTGGCCAGCGTGGAGCTGATGGGCTTCGCTGACCCCAACTACTCGGGCCATTTGCGGGGGATCGGCATCCCCATCGAGACCGAAGATTTCCGCATCCTGTCGGAGTCCTCGCTGGTGATCTGGGAGATGGTCAAACGCGGGATGGGGGTGTCGGTGATGATGCAGGCGGTGGCCGAACGGACGCCCGGCGTGGTCAATGTCTTGCCGGACATGACGCCAATTCCGGTGCCGATCTGGCTGGTCACCCATCAGGAACTGGAGTCCAGCCCGCGCGTCCGCCTGGTCCAGACCATCATCGCCGAGGAACTGGCCCGGATCTAGATCGAAGCCACGAAGGTGCGATCGCCGTGTGAGGTCCTCAAAGAATGGTGCATGACCAGAATCCAGAACTACTCAGCTAGACATATTCGTTGAGTTTGCGGAGTTGACGCCATGACCGAGAGACTGACCCGCAAGCCGATCGCCATCGCCGCCGACCATCGGGGGTTGCCCTGAAGGCGGAACTCACGGCTGGCTACATCCGTCAGCGCTGTAAGCCGTTATCGGGCCGGCGCGCCTTCCAGCACCTCGACGAAGAGCTTTAGCGTCGCCTCGGCGAAGGCCCACATGTTCTCGACCCGGTCGCTGGACCCGGTGCGCAGGGTCCGCACGACGCTGACCGCCCCGACCACAGCCATGCAGGTGTGCCCGGCCGGATCGCCATAGGGATTGCCATCCGGCCCGGCGGCGCCGGTCTCCGACAGCCCCCAGCTGATGTTGCCATGGCGGGCCTTGATCTCGCTGGCCAGCAGTAGGGCGTAGGGCTCGGAGCTGGAGCGGATGCCGTCGGCGCGCATCTGCTCGATCGAGATCCCGGCCAGGCCCCGGATCGACCGGGCCGAATAGGTGATCGCCCCACCGGCGAAATAGGCGGAGGCCCCCGGCACAGCCAGCAGGCTGGCGGAGATCAGCCCACCGGCCGAGGTCTCCCCGACGGCGACCTTCTCGCCCCGTTCCTTGAGCAGGGCGCCGGCGCGGGCGCCGAGGGCGAGAATGTCGTGCATGGGGTCTATCGCCTTTCCTGGAGCAGCGCGCGCGCCGCCGCCTCGAAGCCCTTGGCGGCCAGGCTCTCGCCGCCCACCGCCGTCAACGGGCGGCCCTCGTCGCCCGCTTCACGCAGGCCGATCTCGATCGGGATCTCGGCCAGCACGGGAACGCCCAGCGCCGCCGCCTCGGCCGTGGCGCCGCCCTTGCCGAAGATGGGGATCCGCACGCCGTCCGGCCCCTCGAACCAGGCCATGTTCTCGATCACGCCCAGGATCGGCGTCCCGGTCTTGGCGAACATCGCTGCCGCCCGCCGGGCGTCGATCAGGGCGATCTCCTGCGGGGTGGAGACCAGCACCACGCCGTCGACGGCCAGCTTCTGGACCAGGGTCAGGTGGATGTCGCCGGTGCCCGGCGGCAGGTCGACGATCAGCAGATCGAGCGGCGTGCCCTCAGTCCCCCAGCGCACGTCCTGCACCATCTGGCGCACGGCCGAACTGGCCATCGGGCCGCGCCAGATCATCGGGCTGCCTTCGGCGACCATGAAGCCGATGCTCATCAGCTTCACGCCGTGGGCGATCAGGGGCTCGAGCTTGCCGTCGACAAAGGCCGGCTCCTCGTCGATGCCCATCATCTTGGGCGCCGAGGGGCCATAGACGTCGGCGTCCAGCAGCCCGACGTTCAGGCCCAGCTTGGCGAAGGCGCAGGCCAGATTAACCGAGACGGTGGACTTGCCGACCCCGCCCTTGCCGCTGGCCACGGCGATGACCCGCTTCACATGGGCCGGCTTCTCGGCCTCGGCGGCCTTGGGTTCGGACTTGGGATCGGGGCTCAGCCGCGCCGTCTTGCGCTGGCGGGTCACCCCGGCGCCGGCCTCGGCGGTCAGCACCACCTGGGCCTTCTCGATACCGGCCAGGCCCTTCAGCACCGTCTCGGCCTGCTCGCGGATATAGCCGTAACGCGCGGCGTCGGCGGCCGGAACTTCCAGCATGAAACCGGCCGTTCCCTCACGGATCACCAGCCCCTGCACGAGGCCCGCCGCCACCAGGCCGCGCCCCGACCTGGGATCAACCACCTTGTCGAGGGCCGCCAGCACGGCGTCACGGTCGATTGCGGGCACAGAAGTCATACCGGTTCAGCTTGCGTTGAGGGCTTGGGCGTCACATATCCGGCTCTATGCTCGGGTTTGCAACCGGGCTCCTTTATTCAGCCGACGGAAGCCCGCCGACTTCATGCCATGGAATGACAACGCCAACCCCGGACCCTGGGGTTCGCCGCCGCCGGAAGGCGACAAGGACAAGCCGGGCGCTCCTGCCCCCGGATCGCCGCCTGCTCCCGATCGTGATGAGCCGCGCCGGCCCGCGCCGCCGCCGCGCCGTCCCAGCCCGCCGCCCGCCGATGGCGTCGACCTCAACGAGCTGATCGAGCGCTGGAGCGCCCGTCTGCGCGGGATGTTCGGCAATGGCGGCGGCGGTGGTGGATCGCCAGGCGAAAACGGCCCGGAGATGGTGCGCAAGTATGCGCCGATCGTCGGCGGCCTGCTGGTCGCGGTCTATCTGGCGGCGGGCATCATCGTGGTCAGCCCGACCGAACGGGCGGTGGTCACCACCCTGGGCGCCTATACTCGCGACGTGAACTCGGGGATCGGCTTCCATGCGCCGATCATCGAGGGCTACACCAAGGTCGACATCACCTCGATCCGGGAAACCAAGGTCGGTGGCGAGAAGGCCAACACCAATACCGCCGAAAGCCTGATGCTGACCGGTGACGAAAACATCGTCGACATCGCCTTCGCGGTGAACTGGAAGGTCAGCGACCCGAGCAAGTTCCTGTTCAACGTCGATAACGGCGCCGAGACAGTCAAAGCCGTAGCCGAGAGCGCCATGCGCGAAATCGTCGGCCGCACCGCCCTCGACCCGATCCTCTCGAACGGCCGGGGCAAGCTGCAGGCCGACGCCGCCGTCCTGATGCAACGCATCCTCGACAGCTATGACGCCGGGGTGCTGATCGACAGCGTCCAGGTGCGCGACGCCCAGCCGCCGGCCAGCGTCGTCGCCGCCTTCCAGGACGTCGCCGCCGCCCGCCAGAACTATCAGGCCCGCGTCAACGAGGCGAACGGCAAGGCATCCCAAATCCGCCAGGCGGC
>JAUMCZ010000033.1:0-8222 GCA_032122215.1 Caulobacter sp. | reverse complement strand
GTCAAGTCGGGCCAGGGGCTGGACGCCGTGGCCCGCGAGCTGGGCACTACCCGCAAACAGCTGGCCGACGACAACAAGCTGAAGGAGCCCTACCTCCTCAAGCCCGGCCAGGTGCTGAAAGGCCCGGCCAGCAAGGGCAAGGCCTATGTCGTCGAGAGCGGCGACACCCTGACCGCCGTCGCCAGGCGCTTCAACGTCAAGCCGGCGGCCCTGGCCGAAGAGAACGGCATCAGCACCAAGGCGGCGATCAAGAAGGGCCAGAAGCTGCGCCTGCCGCAGGGCTTCAAGGACAGCGGTCCGACAAAGAAATCGGTCACCGTGACGGTCGACGCGCCGGCCCCGCCGCGTCCGCGTCCGCAGCCTCCGATCTATCAGCCGCCCGTGCAGCAGCCCTCGGCGGACCTGCCCGACGACCCGCGCGCCTTCCCGACCCCGCGCCCGCCGGTCGAGATGCCGTCTGACCCGCGTGCGCTGCCGCCCGTGCAGCAGCCCCCGGTCCAGCAACCGCCGTCACAACTGCCGCCGGCCAGGCCGCCCGTCGAAAAGCCGGTCGAAAAGCCCGTCGTCAAACCCCCGGTCGCCAAACCGCCGGTGGCCAAGCCGCCCGTGCCTGTGGTCAAGCCCCCGGTCGTTGCCACACCGCCGGTCGTCAAGCCGCCCGTGCAAAAGCCGGTCGCCCCGCCGCCTTCGACCAGGCCGCTGCCGCCGCTGATGCCGGACGACAAGCCGCCGGCCTACAGCAACGAAGACTACCAGCGGATGGCCGCCGGTCGCTTCCAGTGGCCGGTGCGGGGAACCGTGGTCGTCCCCTACGGCCCCAGGGCCGGCGGACAGCGCAATGACGGCGTCGACATCGGCGCCGCGGCGGGAACGCCCGTGGTCGCCGCCGCCGATGGCATCGTCAAACTGGCCAACGAACTGCCGGGCTCCGGCCTGACGGTCATCGTCATCCACGCCGACGGCTGGGCGACCGTCTACGCCAACCTGCGCTCGGCCGACGTCGGCATGGACCAGCGTGTCTCTCGCGGCCAGAAGATCGGCGTTGTCGGCCAGAGCGGCGACGCTCCCCGGCCGCAGCTGCACTTCGAAGTGCGCCACTCGCCCTCGGCCAAGTTCAAGGCCCGGGCGATCGATCCGCAGATCGTCCTTCCCCGCTAGGGGAGGGGCTTTCCCTGTTCCCCGGCCAGGTCGCGGATGAACTGCCAGGCGACGCGGCCTGACCGCGACCCGCGCGCCTGCGACCACTGCAGGGCGCGGCGGTCCAGGTTCTCCGTGCTGATGTCGAACCGGCCGGCATAGTTCCGCACCGCGTCCAGATAGGCCGCCTGGTCCATCGGCGGGAAGCCGATCCACAGGCCAAAGCGGTCGGAAACGCTGACCTCTTCCTCGGCATCCTCGGCGGCGGCGATCATCCCGCGCCCTTCCGCATGATCCCTCGGCATCAGGTGGCGCCGGTTGGACGTCGCCACGAACAGCACATTCTCCGGCGGCCCGGCGACACCGCCCTCGAGGGCCGACTTCAGCGCCTTGGCCGCCGCCGCTCCATCCTCGAACGACAGGTCGTCGCACAGCACCACGAAGCGCTCCGGGCGGTCCCGCAACACGTCGAACAGGGCGGGCAGGGCGGTCACCTCGTCGCGGTCGACCTCGACCAGCTTCAGCGCCGGATAGTCCTGCGCGGCGGCCATGAAGGCGGCCTTGGCCAGGCTGCTCTTGCCCGTGCCGCGCACGCCCCACAGCAGGGCGTGGTTGGCCGGCAGGCCGCGGGCGAAACGGGAGAGATTCTCCACGAAGCGCGCCTTCTGCCAATCCACCCCGACCAGCAGGTCCAGCGGCAGGGGATAGTCCGGCGCGGCCAGGAAGGCGGCCTTGGCCGGGTCGTGGCGGAACAGGCGGGCGGCCGAAAAGTCGATCCCGGCCGGCGCGGCGGGGGCCAGGCGCTCGAGGGCCTCGGCGATGCGGGTCAGAAGAGGTGTCAGATCGGTCATTCGCCGTCGCTTCTACCGGACTGTGACGGCGAAAAGCCACAGCCAGCGCCCGTATTTGGGCCACTCATTGCAAACCACAGGGGCAAGCCCTAGTTTCCGCCGACCTGAAACCGGCGCGCCGAGACCGGCCGCGCCAATTGCCAAATTTGCGGAGTTACAATGCCTGGAGAAGCTTCCGGCCTGTTGCAAGCCATCGGCCTGCCGCTGCTGCTGATCGTCCTGTTCTACTTCATGATCCTGCGCCCGCAGCAAAAGCGCGCCAAGGAGCATCAGGCGATGATCTCTAACGTCAAGCGCGGCGACACGATCGAACTGTCCAGCGGCCTGATCGGCAAGGTCGTCCGTGTCGAAGACAAGGAAGTCGGCGTCGAGATCGCCCAGGGCGTCACCGTCAAGGTGGTCAAGGCCATGATCGGCGTCGTCCGCACCAAGGGCGAGCCCGCCCCCGCCAACGACGCCAAGAGCTGATCGCTCTTTAGAAGTTCGCCCGGAGCGACCCCGACCATGATGACCGTCTCCCGCTGGAAGATCATCGCCGTTATCGCGGCGGTGCTTCTCAGCCTTCTGTTCGCCATGCCGAACGTGCTGCCCGCCAATGTGCGTGACGGGCTTCCGGGCTTTCTTCCCAAGAAGGGGCTGAACCTCGGCCTCGACCTGCAGGGCGGCTCGCAGCTGCTGCTCGAGGTGGACACCTCGGCGCTCCGCAAGGAGCGGGTCACAAACCTGATCGAGGACGTCCGCCGGCTGCTGACGGAGAAGAACATCCGGGGCGCCAATATCAACGCCGTGGGTGATGGTCTTGTCATCGTGTTGCCCGACGCGTCGCGGGCGGCGGAAATCCAGGGGCTGATCCTTCGCCAGCTGGGCGCGGCGACCCGGAGCGGCGCACCGGACATGACGGTGGACCGCAGGAACGCCGAGCTGCGGGTCAACTATACCCCCGAAGCCATCCGCGAGGTCTCGACCCAGGCCGTCGAGCAATCGATCGGCATCATCACCCGCCGGGTCGACGACATGGGCACCCGCGAGCCGGCCATCAGCCGTCAGGGCGAGAACCGCATCGTCGTCCAGGCGGCCGGCGAGAGCGATCCCGAGAAGCTGAAGTCGCTGATCGGCCAGACCGCCAAGCTGACCTTCCAGATGGTCGACGAATCCATGCCGGCCCAGCAGGCCGAGGTCGAAGGCGTGCCGCCGGGTTCCGAAATCCTGCCCAGCGGCGATCCGCAATTCCCCAATCCTTATCTGGTCAAGAAGCGCGCCGACGTCACCGGTGAGATGCTGACCGACGCCCGCCAGGAAATGGACCCGTCGACGGGCCAGATCGTCGTCGCCTTCCGCATGAACGGCGAGGGCGCCAAGCGCTTCGGCTCGGTGACCAGCGCCAACATCGGCAAGCCCTTCGCCATCATTCTCGATGGCAAGGTGATCTCGGCGCCCAACATCAACAGCGCCATCACCGGCGGTTCGGGCATCATCACCGGCAACTTCGACGTTCAGAGCGCCAACGAACTGGCCATCCTGCTGCGCGCCGGCGCCCTGCCGGCCCCGCTGAATGTCGAGCAGCAGACCACCGTCAGCGCCAGCCTCGGCGCTGACGCCGTCGACGCCGGCCTGATCTCGACCGGCATCGCCTTCGTGGCGGTGCTGGCCTTCATGGTGCTGGCCTACGGCCTGCTGTTCGGCGGCATCTCGGTGGTCGCCTTGCTGGTCAACGGCATCATGATCGTCGCCGCCATGTCGATGACCCAGGCCACCCTGACCCTGCCCGGCATCGCCGGCCTGATCCTGACCCTGGCCGTGGCCGTCGACGCCAACGTGCTGATCTACGAGCGGATGCGTGACGAAATCCGGTCAGGCCGAACGCCCCTGGCGGCGGCGGACGCGGGCTTCTCCCGCGCCATGCTGACCATCTTCGACGCCAACATCACCCACCTGGGCGCCTCCATCATAATGTTCAGCCTCGGGGCCGGACCGGTGAAGGGCTTCGCCTGGACCCTGGCGATCGGCGTGTTCACCTCGGTGTTCAGCGCCGTGCTTGTCACCCAGGTCCTCCTAGCCTTCTGGTTCCGCGTCGCGCGGCCCAAGAACCTCCCGATTACGTGAGCGGTCCCATGAGCACTGAAACCAAAGGCTTCTGGCCCCTCATCAAGCTGATCCCGATCAAGACCAACTTCCGCTTGATGCGCTGGGCCAAGCCCTTCGCCCTCATCTCGTTGATCCTCTGCATCGGCTCGATTGTTGTCACCGTGGTGCCGTTCACCCCGCCCTGCGGCGGTCTGAACTGCGGCGTGGACTTCAAGGGCGGCACCCTGCTGGAAATCAACACCGCGCCCAAGGTCGTCGACCAGAAGCGTCTCGTCGATCTGATCCAGTCCTATGGCGTCAACGACGTCCAGGTCCAGGGCATCGGCCAGCCGAATGCGACCGGCGGACAGACGGCGGCCAACATCCGCTTCATGACCCCGGAGACCGCCAACCCGGCCCAGAAGATGACCGAGATCCGCGCCGCTCTCACCAAGGAGCTGGGCAAGGTCGAGTTCACCCGCGCCGACGTGGTCGGTCCCAGCATCTCCGGCGAGCTGTTCAACAAGGGCCTGCTGGCCCTGGTGCTCGGCATCGGCATGATGATGACCTACATCTGGTTCCGCTTCGGCCGCTCGTTCGGCGTCGGCGCGGCCCTGGCCCTGCTGCACGACGTCATTCTGACCTTCGGCCTGTTTGCCCTGACCGACATGGAATTCACCCTGACGACGGTGGCGGCCATCCTGACCATCATCGGTTACTCGGTGAACGACACCATCGTCGTTCTCGACCGGGTCCGCGAGAACCTGCGCAAGTACAAGAAGATGCCCATGCAGGAGCTGCTGGACCTGTCGATCAACGAGACCTTCTCGCGGACGATCATGACCGGCGTGACCGGCCTGATGGCCCTGACCGTGCTGGCCGTCTACGGCGGCGAGGCCCTGTTCGGCTTCTCGATCGCCATGATCTTCGGCATCGTGGTCGGCACCTGGTCCTCCTTCTTCATCGCCGCCCCCGTGCTGATGTGGCTCGGGGTCGTGCGTGGCGACGAGGACGTCGAAGTGCAGGTCCTGGGACCGGCTTCGCGGGCCTGAGGCAGGGATGCGACAGGCGCCTTCCATCGACGCCTGGGGCGGCGGCGGCTTTCGGGTCGCCGGCCTCTGGCGGCCGGGCTCTCTGCTGATCCTCGATGACGCGCCCCAGGACTGGTCGGTGGCCAGCCTGGCGTCGCTGACCCTCGAGCACTTCGCGCCGGTGTTCGCGGCCGGACCGGCGGTGGAGTTCGTGCTTCTGGGCACGGGCCTCACCCAGGGGCTTCCGCCGCGCGAGATCCGCGAGGGCCTGCGGGCCCGGGGTCTCGGCCTGGAGTTCATGTCCAGCGAGGCGGCGGCGCGCAGCTACAACGTCCTGGCCTCCGAAGGCCGCCGCATGGCCGCCGCCCTCATCGCGGTGTGACATACGCGCCACGTGACGTCTTGGCAGGTCAAGGCGAACCGTCCTATAGCTGAGCCCCTGGGTAGGATTTTCGAGGGGCTCGAACAATGACGGCGCTGCTGTCCAATTTCCGCAACACAATGATTGTCAGCTTCGTGCTGGCCCTTGTCATGGTCTACGCCTACTTCGCGGCGAACCAGGGCACGACCGCCGATTTCGCCATTGCCGTGCTGCGCTGGCTGCACGTCTTCTTCGGCATCCTGTGGATCGGCCTGCTGTACTACTTCAACTTCGTGCAGATCCGCGTCATGCCGCAGATCCCGGCCGAACTGAAGCCGGCGGTCAGCAAGTACGTCGCGCCTGAAGCGCTGTTCTGGTTCCGCTGGGCCGCCCTGGCCACCTGGGTCGTCGGTGTCGCGCTCGCCGCCCACCGCGGCTACCTGCTGGAGACCTTCAGCCTGGGCGCCACCGAAGGCTTCGCCAACACCGGCCACATCCTGCTCGGCATCGGCATGTGGCTGGCGACCATCATGTTCTTCAACGTCTGGGCCTTCATCTGGCCGGCGCAGAAAATCGCGCTTGGCATCAAGGAAGGCTTCGACGCCGACGCCAAGGCGGCGGCCGGCAAGAAGGCCATGCTGTTCTCGCGGACCAACACCCTGCTGTCGATCCCGATGCTGGTCACCATGACCATGAGCCAAACCATCTTCGGCTAGGCTCCAGCCTCAGCTAAGAGAAGGGCCCGCTGGCGACGGCGGGCCCTTTTTCGTGGACCCCCATCCTCCTGGATCCCATGCAAGACCTGGACGCCATCCTCGCCGACAAGGACCCGGACCGCTGGCTGTCCAGCCGTTTCGTCGCCGACCCGGCGGCCAGGGCCGACCTCGTCGCCCTCTACAGCCTCGACAACGAACTTGCCGCCGTCAGCCGCAAGGTGCGTGACCCGCTGGTGGCCGAGATGCGTCTGGCCTGGTGGCGCGAGGCTCTGGAAGGGCTGATGGCCCGGGGCGACACTCGTGGCCATGCGGTGCTTGAGGGGATGAAGGGCGTGCGCCTGCCGATGGACACCGTCGCCAGCCTGCCGGACCGCTACATCGAAGCCCTGGACCCGCCCGCGGACGACGAGGCCCTGCTGGCCCGCATCGATGAGACCGATGGCGTGGTCATGGCCCTGGCCGCCCTGCGCCTGCATCCGGACGCCCGGGTAGAACAGGTAGCGGACGCCGCGCGGGCCCTGCGCCTGGCGCGGTCGGGACAGGCTGACCGCGCAGCCGTCGCCGATGTGCTGAAGCGAGGGCAGGGGGCGCTGGCCTCTTTGCCCTCCGACGCCTTCCCGGCTGTGGCGCACGCGGCCCTGGCCAGGCCCTATGCGGCGGGCGGCAAGCCGGGGCCGCTGGGCAAGCGGCTGCGGATGACCTGGGCGGTCCTCACCGGCAAGCTCTGATCCTTCTCCCGCTTGTCGGGAGAAGGTGGCCTCCGAAGGAGGTCGGATGAGGGCAGCGCCGGACTTCGAAAAAGAGCAATGAAAAGGGCAGTCACCGGAAGCCGGTGCTGCCCTCATCCGTCGGCTACGCCGAGTAAGTTTCTCCCGACAAGCGGGAGAAGGGATCGTGATAGCGGCGACTACTTCTTCTCCGCCGTCCACTGGTCCAGCCAGCCCAGCACCTCGTCGTGCCACTGCACGGAGTTCTGCGCCTTCAGCACCCAGTGGTTCTCTTCCGGGAAGTAGAGGAACTTGCTCGGCACGCCGCGGCGCTGCAGGGCCGTGAAGGTGGCGATGCCTTCTTCCGGCGGGACGCGGTAGTCCTTGCCGCCGTGGATCACCAGCATCGGGGTGTTCCAGTCCTTCACATGGTTGGACGGGTTGAACCTGTCGTAGGTGGTGTTCGGCTCATAGGGCGTGCCGCCGTTCTCCCATTCGGTGAACCACAGCTCTTCGGTCGAATAGCCCATGAAGCGGGTGTCGAAGATGCCGTCGTGGTTGACCAGGCACTTCCAGGGCTTGGCCCAGTTGCCGGCGATCCAGTTGACCATGAAGCCGCCGTAGCTGCCGCCCAGCGCACAGGCCCGGTCGCCGTCGAGGAAGCTGTACTTGCCGAGCGCGTGGCTCCAGCCCTTCTGCAGGTCTTCCAGCGGCCGGTCGCCCCAGTGCTGGCTGATGGAGTCGGTGAAGCCCTGGCCGTAGCCGGTCGAACCGTGGAAATCGATCATCACCACGGCGTAGCCGCGCGACGCATAGGTCTGGGCGTTCCAGCGATAGTGGAAGAGGTTGCCGAAGCTGCCCTGCGGCCCGCCATGGATCAGGAAGGCGACCGGGTACGTCTTCGAGGGGTCAAAGTTGATCGGCTTGATCAGATAGCCGCGCACCGTCTCGTTGTTCCAGCCGGCGAACTCGAACTGCTCGTAGTCGCCCCAGTCGACGTCCTTGAGCTGCTCGGCGTTCACGTCGGTGATCGGACGGGGCATGGCCCTGGCCTTGAAGTCCTGCACCCAGAGCTGGGCCGGCGCGTCCAGCTGATCCTGGGCATAGACCGCGCCGGTCGGGGTCAGGCTGACGGCGCTGACGTGGCCGGGACCTGTCCTGGCCGTGACCTTGCCGGTCTTCACATCGATGCCGAACAGCCGCGTCTGGCCGATGTCCTGGGCGACGGCGTAGATGGACTTGCCATCGGGCGCCCAGGCCAGGCTGTCGGCCGAGCGGTCCCAGTCGGCGGCCAGCTCGCGAGTCTTGCCGGTGGCCACATCGCGCAGCACGATCTGCCAGCGGTCGGCCTCGAA
>JAUMCZ010000032.1:0-2473 GCA_032122215.1 Caulobacter sp. | reverse complement strand
GCTGTCTACGAGGAGAGTCGCCCGTGCCCATGCCTGTCGAAGAACTGGAACGCCGCCTGACGCAGGCCTTCCCGGATTCGGAAATCACCATCACCGACCTGGCCGGCGACGGCGACCACTACAAGGCGCGTATCGTTTCCCCCGCCTTTGCCGGCCTGCCGCGGGTGCGCCAGCACCAGCTGGTCAACAAGGCGCTCGCCGACGTGCTCGGCACCGTGCTTCACGCCCTCGCCCTCGAAACCGCAGCCCCTTAAGGACGCCATGCGCTACAGACCCTTCGGCGCCACCTACGGAATGGCCGTCTCGGTGGTCACCTTGCTGCTCGACGACACCAGCCGCAAGTCGGCCCGCGATTGGCGTGAGTTGATCGAATCGGCGATGGGCGCCGGCATCAACGCCTTCATGATCGACGGCCACAGCGACTCCCTGCTGGACGGCCTGGCCCAGGCCATCGCCGCCATCGAGCGCCGCCTCATCTTCCTGGCCTGGCGGGCGCCGACCATTGGCAACCTGGACCACACCACCAGCATGATGCTGCGCCGGCTGGACACCGACTACCTCGATCTGCTGGTCGTCGAGGACCTGGAGCAGATCGAGTTCGCCCGCACGGTCAAGCATAGCCGCGCCGTCCGCCAGATCGGCATCTCGGGGTCGGGGGAAATCCTCGACCTGGCGCTCACGCGCGGCGGCGTCGACTGCCTGATTGCCCCCTACAGTCTGACTTCCATGGGCATGGAGCGGGTTCGTCTGAAGACCGCGTCAGAGCGCAACATCCCGGTCCTCGCCCGCGATGTCTGTCCGGCCGAACTAACCGGCGAGGACAAGGCCGGCCTCATCCCCAAGGGCTGGTTCAGGAAGAAGCCGAAGATCACCACCCGCAGCCCCTACCACTTCCTCGAAGACACCCACGGCTGGACCGGCGAGGAGATCTGCCTGGCCTACGCCCTTTTCGAGCCGGCCGTAACCAGTGTGCAGATGCATGCCGACAGCCTTGAGCGCCTGACCCGGCTGGCGGCCGTTCCGGAGCGCGAGCTGCCCACCGGCGTCGCCGCCCAGATCGAGATGGCTCGCTTCTCGGCCAACAAGAAACGCTGATGGCCCAGGCTTGATTGCCGCGGGTTCTTGACCCGGAGCCCCCCGGCGCCTAGCTGAGGGGGCAAGTTTTCTTGAGGAATTGACCATGTCCGAAGCCCCCAGCACCGGCGCCACTGTGGCAGATCGCGTCCAGGCCTTCATCGCCGGCGCCGTGGCCGAGAACCCCGTCGTGGTGTTCATGAAGGGTGAGCCGGACCAGCCGCGCTGCGGCTTCTCCGCCCAGGTCGTGCAGATCCTCGACCACCTGGAAGTCAACTTCGTTGGCGTGGACGTGCTTCAGTCCGAAGAGCTGCGCCAGGGAATCAAGACCTACAGCGACTGGCCGACCATCCCCCAGCTCTATGTGAAGGGCGAATTCGTCGGCGGCTGTGACATCATCCGCGAGATGTACCAGGCCGGTGAGCTGAAAACCTTCCTGCAGGGCCAGGGCGTTCTGCCCCAATCCGACGCCTGAGGCGTGAGCCGAGGCCTTACACCGCCCGGGGACCGTCAGACCTTCAGACTCGATTTCGCGCCGACGCCGGCCGACATCGACGAGAACGGCCACGTCAACAATGTGGTCTATCTTTCCTGGATGCAGGACCTGGCCACCAGCCACTGGCGCGCCCGCTTGCCTGCCGATGAACAGTCCAAATGGGCCTGGATCGCGCTGCGCCATGAACTCGACTACCGCCGCGAGCTAAAGCTGGGCGAGACAGCCAACGCGGTGACCTGGATCGGTGAGCGGCGCGGACCGCGCATGGATCGCTTCTACCGCATCGATGGCCCGGACGGGGCCATGTGCGCCCAGGGCAAGTCCGAGTGGTGCCTGATCGACGTCGTCACCCGCCGTCCGGTCCGGGTGCCGGACTGGATGGCGCAGATGTTCGGCTGACGATGAGCGAACTGCCGCTTTGGTTGACGAGCAGCAAGGACCCGATCGGCCGTGATCGGTCCTATCCCTTCACAGCGATGGCGCTGGCCGAAGCGTTCGCGGCCCGCGGTGTGGCGACGCCGACCCAACTGGTCTACTCGCCCGGAAATTTTCTTATCTACGCCTGGTTCTGGCCACCGAACCCCAACGTGGCCTGGGAGCGGTTCTATATTCAAGTTGGATCGGTGGAGCGCGCACGGGTGGCCGAAACCCGGAGCTGGATGAAGGAAGCGGTACTCCCCGAACTCGCCGACTGGGCCCGGGCCATCCTTGATCTGCCGGACGGCAGCCCTCGCCGACGCGAAAAGCAGCATTTCGCGCGCGACGGCGGCCGGCCTAATTTCCGCGTAGCGGATTGACGATTGCCACCGACTGACCGTGCTTCAGGCCAAGCTCGGCATAGGAGAAGGCGATCTCCACGGGCTGTGGCGCGGCCTTGCAGTCGTCGACCTTCTTTCGGCCGAA
>JAUMCZ010000031.1:0-82205 GCA_032122215.1 Caulobacter sp. | reverse complement strand
GGGATCAGTGGCTTTGCGATCATCGGCCATGGGAGGGCTCCTTCGTCTTGCCGCGCTTGAACCGCATCGGGGCGCCATGGGCAAGCCTGCGGACCCCAAACTTCTGTTGAAGGTCCTTTCAGCCGGTCTGGAAGGTTGCGCCTGGCCGCCAACGGCCGGATCATCGCCACCCATGAGCATTACCGACGCCCACGGCCTTCCCCTGACCGGCGCCAGCCGCACCGCCGCCGACGCGTGGGACCGGGCGGTGGCGGCCTACAACCGCTATGCCGGCGACCCGGTCTGCGAGCTGGACGCGGCCATCGCCGACAGCCCTGGCTTCCTGATGGCCCATGTCCTGAAGGGCTACATGCATTTGCTGGGCTCCAATCCGCGCGTCGCCAGGGTCGGCCGTCGTTGTCTGGACGCCGTCGCAGGCCTGGACGGCGCTGCGGGCGAGCGCGCCCACAAGGCGGCCCTTGCCGCCCTGGTCGACGGCGACATCCCCGGCGCCGCCCGCGCCCTGGAAGACGCCGCCATCGCGGAGCCGCGCGACATCGTCGCCCTGCAGATCGGCCAGACCCTCGACTTCCTGCTCGGCGACTCCCGCATGCTGCGCGACCGCATCGGCCGGGCCCTGCCGGCCTGGTCGCGCGGCATGCCGGGCTACCACGCCATGCAGGGGATGCTGGCCTTCGGGCTGGAGGAGACCGGCGCCTACGGCCGGGCCGAGGCGGCCGGCCGCCTGGCTCTGGAGATCGAGCCGCGCAACGGCTGGGCCCGCCACGCCGTCGCCCACGTCATGGAGATGCAGGACCGGCGCGAGGAGGGTATCGCCTTCATGCGCCAGGACGTGCCGACCTGGACCGAAGGCAGCTTCTTCACCGTTCATAACTGGTGGCACACGGCGCTGTTTCACCTCGGCCTCGGCGATGTCGACGGAGCCCTGGAGGCCTTCGATGGCCCGATCTTCGCCGACCGCTCGGACCTCGCCTTCGACATGGTCGACGCCGCCGGCCTGCTGTGGCGGATGCATCTGATGGGGGCCGACGTCGGCGACCGCTGGACCGATCTGGCCGACCTCTATGTCCGCCAGCCGCACGGGGCCTACGCCTTCGATGACGCCCACGCCATGATGGCCTTCGCCGCGACCGGCCGCCATGGCGAGGCCGAGGCCGTGCTGGCCGCGCTGGAACAGGCGGCGGCAGGGCAGGGGGATGCGGCGGTGGTCGCCCGCGAGGTCGGCCTGCCGGTCGCCCGGGGCATCGACGCCTTCGGGGCCGGCGACTACCGGACCAGCGTCGACCTGCTGCGCACCGTCCGCTCCGGCGCCGCCCGCTTCGGCGGCAGCCACGCCCAGCGCGACATCATCGACCTGACCCTGATCGAGGCCGCCCGGCGCGGCGGCGACGCGGCCCTGGCCGAGGCCCTGACCGCCGAGCGGGCCATCGCCCGCGGCTGATCGTCGACTTCGGGTCGGTAAACGTCCGTCCTTTCAATGACTTGCTGAATATGTCTAGACATATTCATCGAAATTTCGCTCGTCCGCCGCGCGATTTCGCCCGACCCGCCGGCGGCGTAGGTCGCGGAGGACACCTTTCGACCTACAATCACAGGTCATCGACCTACACATCAGGCTACGCCCGGGGCAACATTCTGGCGCACCAGGGCGACGCAAAAGCCTACGGGGCAGGGGCTTTCGCCCTCCGCCCTCAACGATCCCCTTTTTCTGTAGCCTGACGGCGGGGGTATAATGGACTTCCGCTTCGATAGCCGGCCGCGCGATAGCCCAAGATTCCCTTGCCAGCCGCCTCCCGCGCGGCGAATGTGGTTCGACGATGACAGAAACACCGTCCGCGGGGATTCTTCCCTGCCAATCCATCGAGGATCTGGTCGCGCAAGGCGCCATCACCTCGCTTACCCCGTTCGATACTGATCAGGTCCAACCGGCCAGTCTCGACCTGCGCCTCGGCCTGCGGGTCTGGCGCGTGCGCGCCTCCTTCCTGCCCGGCCGCCGCAAGGTCTCCGAACGCCTGCCCGACGTCGCCATGCATGAGCTGGATCTGACGCGTGGCGGCGCCGTGCTGGAGCGCGGCTGTGTCTACATCGCCGAGATCCAGGAAACGCTGGCTCTGCCGCCGGGCATCTCGGCGCGCGGCAATCCCAAGAGTTCCTCGGGCCGCGTCGATGTCTTCGTCCGCCTGTTGACCGACCACGGCCACGCCTTCGACGACGTGGTCGAGGGCTATCACGGTCCGCTCTATCTTGAGATCGCGCCCCAGACCTTCTCGGTTCTGGTGCGTCCGGGCACCCGGCTCAACCAGTTGCGCCTCAAGCGCGGCAAGCCATTGATCCTCGAGACCCGCAGCGTCGGCGTCGACCTGTCGTCCGGCATGGCCGGGTTTCGCGGTCGCCGGCACGCCGGGGTCATCGACCTCGACCACGAGGACGGGCACGACCCGCGCGACTTCTGGGAGCCGTTGGAGCCCCGCAAGGGCGAACTGCTGCTCGACCCCAACGAGTTCTACATCCTGGCGTCCAAGGACGACATCGAGATCCCGGTGATGCAGGCCGCCGAGATGACCCCGATCGACCCGGCCGTCGGCGAGTTTCGTGTCCACTATGCGGGCTTCTTCGACCCGGGCTTCGGCACCGCCGAAACCGATTCGGTCGGCTCCAAGGGCGTCCTTGAGGTCCGCAGCCACGAGACCCCCTTCCTGCTGGAGGACGGCCAGACCGTCGCCCGGCTGGTCTACGAGCCGCTCACCGCCCGACCGACGCGCCTCTATGGCGAAGACGGCTCGCACTACCTGCGCCAGGGGCTGAAACTGTCGAAGCACTTCAAGGCCTGGAAGTAGCGCCTGGTCAGGTGACCTTGATGTAATGTCAGGGTCGCTTGACATATCTGCCGATCACATGAGACAAGCACCCTTGTCATAACGACAAGGGTGGACGACATGGAAACGACAACGACCGGCAAGGGCCGTGCGGCGCGAAGCCGAGGCCTGCTGTTCATGGCTTTCGCCGGCGCCGCCGCCGGTCTGGTTCTGGCCTTCACCGCCCTGCGGATGGAGACCAGCGTGATCTCCGCGATCATGGCGCTCGTCGGCTTCGTGATCTCCATCGCCTCGATGCAGGCCAGCCTGCGCTGGTGGAAGGAAGCCGACGAGGCGGTCAAGGAGGCCCACAAAACCGGTTGGTACTGGGGCGGATCGGGCGGCCTGGCCGTCGCCGGCGGTCTGCTTGGACTGTTGTTCGCCATCGAGCCCGACGTCTCGCTGCGCCAGTTCGCCCTGTTTCCCGGTGACGCAGGCCTCATGGCCACCGGCCTGCTGATCCCCGTCGTTCTCGCCTTGGTCGGCTACACCATCGCCTGGGCGGCGTGGTGGCTGCGCAATCGCTAGGGAGAAGTGATCATGACAGCAAAACAGAAACTCAGCCCGGCGATGTCACGCTACCTGGGGCGGTTCATGCCGACCATGGCTGGCTACGTCGTAGTCCTTCTGGCCTGCGTCTTCGCAATCGACGCTTGGCGTCCGACCGGCCCGCTGCTTTGGGCGCTCGCCATTGCGCCCGCCCTGCCGATGATCGGGATCATCGTGGTCATGGGTCTGTATCTGGTGGAGGAGACCGACGAGTTTCAACGCACCATCCTGGTCCAGTCCCTGCTCTGGGGTATCGGCATCACGCTGGCGGTCGCAAGCGTCTGGGGGTTCCTCGAGAACGAGCATCTCGTGCCGCATCTGCCGTCCTTTCTGTGGTTTCCCTTCTTCTGCGGGGCCATGGGGTTGGCGCAGCCCTTCGTCCGGTGGAGCTACCGGTGAAGAACCGCCTGAAAGTCCTGCGCGCCGAGCGCGACTGGAGCCAGGCCGACCTCGCCGACCGGCTGGAGGTCTCGCGCCAGACCATCAACGCCATCGAGACAGGCAAGTACGATCCCAGCCTGCCGCTGGCCTTCAGGATCGGCCGCCTGTTCGAGCAACCGATCGAAACCATCTTCGACGACGGAGGGTCCCAATGATTGCGTCAACAGCACCCGCTCGTAGCCTCACCGTGCGGAGCATCCTGGTTTGCCTTGGCCTCGTCTTCGGCGGAGCCTTGGGGTTCGGCGTCGGCAAGCTCATCAAGGCGGGCGTCATCGATGTCTCGTCGATGGGGTGGTCTGACGAGGCCGCCGGCGTGATCGCCGTCGCCTTGATGGCGCTCGGCCTGATCATCGGTCTCGTCAGCCTCAATCGCCGCGCCGCCGGCCGGATGATGGATCCGGAAGGCGAGCGACCGGCGACGGTCGGTCAGGCGTCCTTCTATCGGCAGCAGGGCATGGTGCTGTTCCTCGCCGGAGCCATGCTGGCCGCGCCGGTCGTGGCCGTCGTGCTCTTCGACCCGCTGCCTTTCCCGATGGCTTCCGCCGTCATGCTGGCCGTGGTCGCCGCCTTCCTGGCCCAGACGGCCTACAACCTGCTGGTCTGGAGACGGGCCGACGAGCTGATGCGCCAGACGATTTCCCAGACAGGCGCGGTCTGCTTCTGGGTGCTGCAGGGGCTGCTGTTCCTGTGGGCTGCGGCGGAAAAACTGAACCTGGCGCCCGCCCTGTCGGCCTGGGACATGATGACCATCATGATGGGCTTCTATCTGATCGTTTCCTCGGCGATGTCGATGCGCCGCGGCCTGACCTGACTTTTCGACATCTCTGCGTAGGATTTCCCCGCCATGCTGCTCAAGACCATGCGTCTTCTCGCCCTCATCCTGGCCTTCCTGGCCCCCGGCCTGGCTCACGCCGCCAAGCCGACCCGGTTCACCGTCGAGGTGCGCGGCGAGGGGCCCGACGTCATCCTGATCCCGGGTCTGGCCTCCAGCCGCGCTGTCTGGGAGCCGACAGCCAAAGCGCTCGAAGGACGCTACAGGCTGCACATCGTTCAGGTGAACGGCTTTGCCGGCAGTCCGGCAGGGAACAACGCTCAGGGGCCGATTGTCGATGGACTGGTTGATGAGGTGGCGGCCTACGTCGCCGACAACAAGCTCGATCGACCGGCGGTCATCGGCCATTCGATGGGCGGCTTCACGGGACTGGCCCTGGCGCGCCGCTATCCGGAGAGCCTGGACCGATTGATGATCGTCGATGCCCTGCCATTCTTCAGTGTGCTGATCAACGCGCCGAACGCCAAGGCCGCCGAGCCGATGGCGGCCCAGGTGCGAAGCAGCTTCGCGACCATGACCGAGGCCGACATGTTGGCCACCCAGACCCGGTCGATGAGGAATCTGGTCAAGGACGAGCAGGGCCGCAAGGACGCGGTAGCCTGGTCCATGGCCAGCGACCGCCAGGTCGTCGGCCAGGTGACCTACGAGGTCATGACTTCGGACCTGCGGGGTGAACTCGGCGCGATCCAGACGCCGGTCACTGTTCTCTACGCCAAGGACCCCAGCATGGGCTTCCTCGGTAACTTCGTCGGCGGTCTGTACAAGGACAATTACGCCGGGCTCAAGGGCGTGAGGGTCATCGAGATCGACGGCGCCCTGCACTTCATCATGCTCGACCAGCCGGAGGCCTTCCTCCGCCAGGTCGAGACCTTCCTGAAATAGCCCAAGATCAAACCAGAGTGGATCTCCTCATGCTCAAGTCCCTGCGGACCGCCAAGGTCCTCGCCGTCAGCGCCTTCGCCCTCCTGGGCGTGTCCTGCTCGAGCGTCAACAGCCCACCGCCCGCGTCCGTCGCGCCCGAACCAAACGGCCCCGCGATGTGGGTCATCCGCGACGCGGACTCGACCATCTACCTGTTCGGCACGGTGCACCTGCTGAAGCCGGACACCCAGTGGCGGACCCCCAGGTTCGAGGCCGCCCTGGCCTCGGCGGATGAGCTGTGGTTCGAGATCACCGACGGCGACGACGCCGCCAAGATGCAGTCCCTGGTCATGAGCCTGGGCATGGACCGGGCCAATCCGCTGTCCAGGAAGCTGACGCCCGAGCAGTTCGCCCGGCTCAAGGGCGCCGCCGAGAAGGTCGGGTTTCCGATCGAGGCCATGGACATGATGAAGCCGTGGATGGCCAGCGTCACCCTGTCGGTGATGACCATGATGAAGGGCGGCTTCGACCCCAACTCGGGCGTCGACAGCGTCGTCAAGAAGGAAGGCGAGAAGGCCGGGAAGCCGCTCAAGGCCTTCGAGACCGCCGAACAGCAGCTGCGCTTCTTCGACAGCCTGTCGCCGGAAGTGCAGGCCGAGTTCCTGATGAGCAGCATCGACGAACTGGACGAGAGCAGCGCAATGCTGGACGGCCTGGTGGCTCACTGGGCCGTCGGCGATACCGCGGCCCTGGAAGCGGACCTGATCGTCGACATGAAGACCAAGTACCCGGATCTCTACAAGGTGCTGCTGGCCGACCGGAACGCCGCCTGGGCCAAGGTGTTGGCCGAACGCCTGGAAGGCAGCGGCGTCAGCTTCGTCTCGGTCGGCTCGGCTCACCTGGTTGGCCCCGACAGCGTGCAGAGCCTGCTCGCCAAGAAGGGCGTCAAGGCCAGCCGCTACTAGGCGGACACTCTAGAACGTCAGCAGCCCGGCCAGCTGGTCAGGGTGGGAATAGTAGGGGAACAGTCCGGCGCCGGGCAGTTCCCCGAAGCTGACGCCGGGCAGGTGGCCGAACACCTCGTCGAGGCCGGCCATCGGCATTTCCGGAAACTCGATGACCCGCCAGGCTGCGCCGCCGACCACCGTCGGCACGGTCCAGCCGCGGGCATAGAGGGCCTGTTCGACGGCGAAACCACGGGCGCTGCGGGCCGACATGGCCTGGCAGTCCCGGATCAGGCTGGTCAGCACGGTGGGCTCCTCGACGATGCGCCGATCGGCCTCGATGTGGTGGGCCGACCGCAGGATGGTTTCCCGCAGCAGCCGGGTGCTGTTCTGGCGCCGCATCAGTTCGGTGATCAGATTGATCAGGTCAGGCTGGGTGAAGAACAGGCGCTTTACCGCCCCGGTGACCGTGTTGGCCGCCCGTATCCGCCCGGCGCCTGACCCGTTGGGACGCAGCAGCACCCCGTCGGCGACCAATTGCGGATACCGCTCCGCGAAGGCCAGGGCCGCCCCCACCCCGTCGTCACGGGCGGCGATGCGCACCTGGCTCAGCCGCAGGGAGTCCAGGATGGCGGCCATGTCGTCGGCGCAGGCGGTCAGGTAGTCACCGGTATGCGTATCTGACAGGCCAAAGCCCGGCCGCTGCGGCACGATCGGCCGCCAGCCTTTGGCATGCATCATGGCCACGAAGCCCGGCGGCAGGGTGCGGCCGGTGATCGAGCCATGCAGGATGAGGATCGGACGCGAACCGCGCGGGCCATAGTCCCAGAAGGCGGCCTGGCGCTCGTCCCTGGTCTGGATGACCCGCAGGCGCCCGGACACGCTTTCCGGCTGCAGCGCCGTCTCGGCCCCGTGGGTCATGGTCACCAGGGCGCCGGCCTCGGTGACAATGCGCACCAGGTCCCGCGCCCGGCCGACCCCGGCCTTGGCGTAGAGGGCCTTCAGCTGGCCCCGGATGGTCGCCTCCCGGACGCCCAGCTTGTCGGCGATCTCGGGCGCGCTCAGCCCCTCGGCGGTCAGGGCCCCGACCCTGGCTTCGGCCGGCGTGGCCCCCAGCACCTTGGCCATCAGGGGCTTGAGGTCCGGCTCCAGGAAGATGTCGCCGCACATCAAGGTCATCAGCCTGCGGACGATATCGCTGGTCCGCTTGACTCCCAGCCGCTTCTTGATCTTGCCCAGCGCCTCGCGGGCGGTCTCGTAGCCGACACCGATCCGCTCGGCGGCGACCTGCACGGTGGGCGCGTCCAGCATGGCCTCGGCCAGCCGGGACTCCAGCGGGGTAAGCCCCAGCATGCCGGCCGCCTCGAGGGCGAGGGACTTGTCGCGGGAGGGCGCAAAGCAGATCAGCACGATCCGCCTGGCGCCGGCCTGGGCGATGTCGCGCACGTCGGCCGGCACCGGCCAGTTGGCGATCATCTCCGGACCGGCCGCGCAGGCGGCCATGGCGGCGCCCTCCAGGTCGTCCACCAGTCCGGAAGCCTGGCCCTGCCGCGCGGCCTGGTGCGCCAGACGGCGAAGGGCGGGGCTGTCGCCGGGATTGCCGAACCAGTCGCGGAACCGGCTGTCGGCGTAATGGCAGCGGTGGTCGAGGCCGACAACGGCCATGCCGAACCCGGCCCGCGGGGCCAGGCTGGTGAAGGCAGAGGCATTGATGACCGCGGCCATCTGCAGCGCTTCGGCCAAGGCTTCGGGGTCGCGGTCGGCGGTGGTGTGGAGCAGCTGCCAGCTGTCGATCGTCGCCATGCTGATGTCACCGGCGGCGAACCGGTCGAGCATGGATGGCGTGGTCTCTACGCTATCGAACACGACTCTACTCTTCCCTGACGGGTCCCTCGAAGAGTGTGCCTAACATGGGTACGCGAGGTCAGGCCACCTATTCACGCAGGTAGATGGAGCGCTTGGGCGTCAACATCACCCGCTGCAGCATGGGTGTGAAGGCATCCAGCGGCATCGACTTGAAATTGGGATCGAATGCCTCCTGATCGAACAGGTGACAGAACTGGGCGGTGTATTCGAAGTCCGGATGGCCGCGGTACTGGTCGCGCATGTTCCGGTCCAGGCCCAGGTGGTGGAAGAAGTAATAGCCCTGGAAGATGGCGTGGTTGGCGACCATCCAGTGGTTCCGTTCGGAGACGAACGGCTGGATGATGGCGGCGGCGACGTCGGCGTGGTTTCGCGGCCCCAGGGTGTCGCCAATGTCGTGCAGCAGGGCGCAGACAACGTATTCCTCGTCCATGCCCGCCTGATGGGCGCGGGTGGCCGTCTGCAGGCTGTGCTCCAGCCGGTCGATGGCGAAACCGCCGCAGTCGCCTTCCAGCAGCTTCAGGTGGGCGATGATCCGCTCGGGCAGACCGCGTCCGAACTCGGCGGCGGCCCTGGAGATGTTCAGCCAGTCTTCCTGGGTGCCATCGACCATGGCGTGAAACTTGGCCTGGGCTTCGTGCCCCTGTTCACCGTCAGCCATGGTGCGTCTCCCGAACGTCTGTTTGATCCATGGTGCGGGAGGCGAGGGACGGCGTCAATCTCGCGGGGGCGTCAGCTTTGTCGCCCGCGCGTCCCTGTGATCCTTCCACGCAAGCGCCCCGCCGCCCAAAGAGCCAGCAACGGCGCCGCTGCCAAAGAGGATTGCCGTCAGGCCCTTAGCGAAAGACATCAGCGTTGCGCAGTCGAGCGCGGGTTGTGGCTCGCAGACCGTAGCGACTTCGGCGAGGTAGAAGCCGGCGATGGAAAGGACCGGTGCGAAGAGGAAGGGAAGGCTGAGCACCAGAAGACCTTTGAAGGCCGGCGCAAAGCGAACTGCAGTCCAGCTTAAGGCGCTTGTCAGCAGGAAACAGGCGAGGAATGCCAACAGCGCGGTCATGGCGTAACGCCTAGGCGAGAGCGTGAAGATACTGGACGCTGGCCTCGACGCTCGGCCAGTAGGGCTTGGGCGGCACATCGTGCTCGACGAAGAAATGCTCAACGCCGGCCGCACGCCCGGCGGCGATGATGGCCGGGAAATCGAGCGTGCCGGCGCCGACGTCGGTCATCGCGCCGTCGGGAAGGGCGTCCTTCAGGTGGAGCAGCTTCACCCGGCCGGCGAGCCTGTCGATCATGGCCTTGGGATCCTCGCCGCCGGTCTTCAGCCAGTAGACATCGAGTTCGAAGAAGACGAGCGCCGGGTCGGCCGTCAGCAGGATGTCAAAGGGCCGGGTTCCCTTCGAGGTATCGAACTCGAAGTGATGGTGGTGATAGCAGGTGGTGAATCCCTCGCCGGCCGCCTGTCGGGCGAAGGTCTCGATCTGGCTGACGACGACGGGCCAGTCAGCCGTGTTCGGATCGACGAAGGGCATGACGATGAAGCGACAGCCCAGCGTCTTTGCCACCTGCAACACCCGCTCCGGACGGTCGGTCATGTCGGGGAGACCGATATGAACCGACGGGCAGTCGAGCTCGATCTCAGCCATCCGGGCGGCGAGCGGGACGAAGTCCATCTCCAGCGGCGCGGCGAACTCCACCTCGTCGTAGCCGCTGGCCTTGATGCGCTCCAGCGTCCCGATCGGGTCTTCGGCGAAGGGTTTGCGCAGGGTGTAGAGCTGCAGGCCGACGGGCTTCATCACAGGGCTCCTTGTTCGAGCAGGTCGGCGGCATGGTTGGCCGTGCGGGCCGAGAGCGCCATGTAGGTGAGCGAGGGGTTCATCGAGGCGCTGGAAGCCATCACCGCCCCGTCCGAACAGAACAGGCCCGCGACCTCGTGCGCCTGTCCCCAGCTGTTGAACACCGAGGTGGCGGGATCGCGGCCCATGCGGGCGGTGCCCATCTCGTGGATGCGGTCGCCGGGCGGAGTGAGATAGGCGCCGGCCTCCTCCCAGGGCGTGATGTCGGTGCAGCCGGCGGCGGCCAGCATGGCGGCGGAGTCGCGGGCCGCATCCATCATCATCGAATACTCGTTGGGGCCGTGCGCGCAGTCGATGACGGGCAGGGGGATACCCCAGTTGTCGACCCGCGAGGTCGTCAGGGTGACCCGGTTGTTCGGATCGGGCAGCACCTCGCCGAACGGCCCGAGATGCATGATCCAGACCTTCTTCGGCCGGCCCGAGGCGTCCAGCTCGCCGCCCTCGCGCCGCACCTTGCGGGCCCCGCCCTGGATGCCGAAGCCGCGCAGGTAGGGCTTCTCCTCCTCGGTGATGTTGCCGTAGCGCGGCACATAGATGCCGGTCGGCCGGTCGTCCTGCCACGGCTGGTCCTCGAAGCCGGGGAAGGTCCCGACGACCTGCTTGCAGCTGACATGGTCCATCAGGTTTCGGCCGACCTGGTCGCTGCCGTTGGCCAGGCCGCGCGGGAAGGCGTCGGAGCGCGAGTTCAGCAGCAGGGCGGCGGTATTGATCGCCGAGGCGTTGAGGAAGACGAGCCGCGCCTCATAGGTGACGCCCTGTCTGGTCAGCCGGTTGACCGCCCGCACCCCTGTGGCGCGTTTGGTGACGGGGTCATAGGTCACGCTCTCGACGATGGCGTCCGTGATGATGGTCAGGTTTCCGGTCGCCCGCGCTGCCGGCAGGGTGGCGGCAAGCGAAGAGAAGTAGCTGCCGATCTGGCAACCGTGATGGCACTTCACATGCTGCTCGCACTTCTGGCGGCCGACATCCATCTGAGCCTTGGTGATCCGGCTGAGGTTGGCCGTGCGGCCCATGATCATCCGGCGGGTCGGGAAGGCGTCCTCGATCCTCGCCTTCACCGCCTCCTCGACGCAGTTGAACGGGAAGGGCGGCAGGAAGTCGCCGTCGGGCAGCTGGGGGATTTCGTCGTAGTTGCCGCTGACCCCGGCGAAGGCCTCGACGTGGTCATACCAGGGCTCGAGATCCTCATAGCGGATCGGCCAGTCGACGCCGTGGCCGTCTTTCGCGTTGGACTCGAAGTCCTGCGGCGCCCAGCGGTAGGACTGCCGCGCCCAGGTCAGCGAGCGGCCGCCAAGGTGATAGCCGCGGATCCAGCGGTAAGGCTTTCCGGGCACGGTCTCATAGGGATGGTCGTGGTCGCTGGCCCAGAACTTCCGGTTGGAGTTGAACAGGGCGTAGGAAACCCCTTCGTAATAGGGATAGTGCAGGGCCTTGTCCTCGTCCGACACCTGGTCCTCGCTGGGATGCAGGCGAAGGGCGGTATCCTTGCTGTAGTCCGGCCCGCCGTGCTCGATGTCCGGCCCGCGCTCCAGCATCAGCACTTTCAGGCCGCGCTGGCACAGCTCCTTGGCGACCCAGCCGCCGCTTATCCCTGACCCAACGACAATCGCGTCGAACGCCATCGCATCCCCCCTAGGCTTGATTGAACAGGTCTATCGCCTGCTTGAGCGCGGCGATCGGCTCGCCGCGCGGAATGAATTCATGCCCGACCCAGCGGTCGTAGCCCTGATGCTTCAGCATACCGGCGACGCCGCGCCAGTTGATCTCCTGGCGGTCGTCGAGATCACGCCGGCCGGGCGCGCCGGCCGTGTGGATATGGCCGATGATGTCCAGGTTGGCCTTGATGGTGCGGCTGAGGTCGCCTTCCATCAGCTGCATGTGATAGCCGTCGTAGAGCAGCTTCAGGGCCGACGATCCCACGCCGCGCGCCACCGCCGCGCCGAAGTCGGTGCGGTCGCACTGCTGGCCCGGATGGTCGACCTTGCTGTTCAGCAGTTCCATGAGCAGCTGGACGCCGGCGCTCTCCGCATCGGCGACCACGGGCGCCAGACCCTCGACGCAGGCGGCGATGGCCCGCTCGTCGTCACCGTCGCCGAAACGGTTGCCGGCGAAGACGATGACCTGCTCGCAGCCGCCCCTGGCCGCCGCGTCGATATTGCGGCGCACCTCGGCCTGCAGGGCAGGGTGGCGGGCCGGATCGTTGAAGCCTTCTTCCAGCTTGTGGCCGGTCAGGGTGACGATCGACAGGCCTAGATCCCGGGCGATCGGCCACAGGTCCTCAGGCAACATCTCGACACCCTTGGCGCCCGCCGCCGCCGCCTGCGCAAGGAAGGTGGCCGGATCGATCTCGCGTCCCATCGTGAACGACCACCAGGCAAAGCTCTGCCGCATCATGCCGCCCCCTCGTTCAGGGCCACCCAGCGCCCGTCTTCCGCTGCGCTGGCCACGGCCGCCTCGATGAAGCGCATGCCTGCGACCCCGTCAGCGATGCCGGGCAGCATCGGCGCCGCGCCGCCGCCGATCAGGTCGGCCGCATCCGCGTAGATCTGGGCGAATCCTTCGAGGTAGCCCTCGGGATGCCCGGCCGGGATACGGGTCGCCGCCATGGCCGCCGACGACAGGCCAGGTCCGCCCCGGCGCAGCATCTGCGGCGCTTCTCCGAGCCGGCTGAAGAGCAGCAGGTCCGGCTCCTCCTGCGCCCATTCCAGCGCCGCCTTGTCCCCGTAGACCCGCAGGCGCAGGCCGTTGGCGACGCCGATAGCGACCTGGCTGGCCCACAGCTGGCCGCGCGCCCCGCCGGCCCAGCGCAGGCGGATCTGCACGTCGTCATCGAGCCGCCGACCTGGGACGAAGCGCGACGTCTCGGCGCTGATGGCCTCAGCCGTCTGGCCCGTCACGAAGGTCGCCAGGTGGTAGGCATGGGTGGCGATGTCGCCAAGCGCCCCGCCGGCCCCGGCCCGGGCCGGATCGCCGCGCCAGTCGGCCTGCTTGTTGCCGGTAAGGTCGCTGGCCAGCCAGTCCTGGGCATACTCTGCCTGGATGACACGAAGGCTCCCCAGCACGCCGTCCGCGACCATGGTCCGCATCTGGCGAACCATCGCGTAGCCACTGTAGTTGTGGGTCAGGACAAAGGGCGCGCCTGAGCGCCTGGCGACGGCTTCCAGGTCCAGCGCGTCTGACAGCGAGTTGGTCAGGGGTTTGTCGCAGATGACCGCGATGCCGGCCTGCAGAAAGGCCTTCGCCGGGCCGTGGTGCAGATGGTTGGGCGTGACGATGGCGACAGCGTCGATACGGTCCGGCCGGCCTGCCTCGGCCTGCGCCATCTCGCTCCAGTCGCCGTAGCAGCGCTCATCGGCCAGCCCCAACGATCGGCCAAACGCCCGGGAACGCGCCGGCTCACTGCTGAACGCCCCGGCGACCAGGTCCCAGCGACCATCAAGCCTCGCGGCCATGCGGTGAACCCCGCCGATGAAGGCGCCGTCGCCGCCGCCGACCATGCCGAGCTTCAGCCGGCTAGCGGTCAAGGCCGAGCATCCTGCGGTTGGCCGCCTGGTCGACGCCGGTGGCCAGGAAGTCATCGAAGCTCTTGCCGGTGGCCTTGATGATGTGGTCGCGGATGAAGGGCGCGCCTTCGCGGGCCCCGTCGACCGGGTCTTTCAGCGCGCACTCCCACTCCAGCACGGCCCAGCCCTTGTATCCGTACTGGGCGAACTTGGAGAAGATGGCCTTGAAATCGATCTGGCCGTCGCCGAGCGACCGGAACCGTCCGGCCCGTTCCTTCCAGGGCGCGTAGCCGCTGTAGACGCCCTGCCGCCCGGTCGGCCGGAACTCGGCGTCCTTGACGTGAAACATCTTTATGCGGTCGTGGTAGAGGTCGATGTATTCCAGATAGTCCAGCTGCTGCAGCAGGAAGTGGCTGGGATCGTAGAGCAGGCAGGCGCGGGGATGGTGGTCCACGCGGTCCCAGAACATCTCCACCGTCGTCCCGTCGAACAGGTCCTCGCTCGGATGGACCTCATAGCAGAGGTCGACTCCCACATCCTCGAAGGCGTCGAGGATGGGCCGCCAGCGCCGCCCCAGCTCGTCGAAGGCTTCCTCGATCAGCCCGGCCGGGCGTTGCGGGTAGGGGTAGAAATAGGGCCAGGCCAGCGAGCCGGAGAAGGTCACATGGGCGTCGAGGCCCATCCGCCGCGAGGCCTTGGCGCCGAGCAGGACCTGTTCCACGGCCCAGGCCTGACGGGCCTTGGGATTGCCGCGCACCTCGCGGGGGACGCCGCCGTCGAACATCTCGTCATAGGCCGGATGAACCGCGACCAGCTGCCCCTGACTGTGGGTCGACAGTTCGGAAACCTCGAGGCCGGCATCGGCCAGAACGCCGCGCACCTCATCGCAGTAGGCGTCGCTTTCCGCCGCCAGCCTGAGATCGAACAGGCGTCGGTCCCAGGTGGGAATCTGCACGCCCTTGTAGCCCAGCCCCCCGGCCCATTCGGCGATGGACTTCAGGCTGTTGAACGGCGGCTCGTCAGAAGCGAACTGCGCCAGAAAAATCGCCGGACCTTTCACGAAGTCCTCCCGATGCCGTGTCTGTTCTTGTTGCCGCACAGCACACGACGCTTCGGCCCGCCCTGCAAGGGTCCAACGACGCCAGGCGGCGGGGAAGTCTGCGAATTGTCGGGAAAACTGGAGCGGCCGGGGGGAATCGAACCCCCGACATTCAGCTTGGGAAGCTGACGTTCTACCTCTGAACTACGGCCGCATCGCCCGGCTGGACCGGGGCCGCGCAACATAGCCAATTCGCCCTTCGCGGCAAGCCACTTCGCGAGGCGGGCCGGTGGTGGTTCAATGCGCCATGGGCGAGCGGTTGCGAGCATGGCTGGGACGGATGGCGCTGGGGGCGACAGTGCTCGCCGTCGCTTCGGCCGCGCCGATCAACGAGGGCGACGTTCTGCTGATCTCCAATCGGCTGCAGGCGCCGCCGATCCGGTCCCTGAGCGAGGCCGACCGTCTTGAGCAGGGTTTGCGGGCGCTGACCCTGCAATTTCCGGGTGACGTCGGCGTCGCGGTGCGGCGGCTGGACGCCGACTGGACGGTCAGTATCAACGGCGACCGGGCGATGCCCCAGCAAAGCGTCAGCAAACTGTGGGTGTCGATGGCCATCCTGGCGGCGGCCGACCGGGGCGAACTTGGTCTCGACGAACGGATCACGGTCCGCAAGGAAGACCTCAGCCTCTTTCATCAGCCGATCCGCAGGTATGTCGGAGAGACCGGCTACACCACCTCGCTGCGCAGCCTCATGGAGGGGGCGCTGCAGCAGAGCGACAACGCCGCCAACGATGCGTTGGTGAAGCGGCTGGGCGGGCCGTTCGCCGTGCAGGTGGCCATCGTCGGGCGCAACCTGGATGGCATTCGTTTTGGACCTGGCGAGCGCGACATGCAGACCGCGGCGGCGGGGCTGAGCTGGAAGCCGGAGTACAGCTTTGACCGGACGTTCTGGGACGAGCGGGAGGCGCTGCCTGCGGCGAAGCGGAAGGCCGCGCTGGACGCCTATCTGGCCGACCCGCCCGATGCGGCGACGCCGTTGGGCATCGTCGAGGCCTTGAGCCGGCTGCAACGCGGCGAGCTGCTATCGGCCGGGTCGACGGCCGAGATGCTGGGCGTCATGGGCGGCAGTGTCACCGGGGGTGGACGCCTGCGGGCGGGGCTGCCGGCCGGCTGGAAGCTCGCCCACAAGACCGGCACGGGCCAGGTCATGGGATCGCTGGCCACCGGCTACAATGACGTCGGCCTGATCACCGCCCCGGACGGGCGCGTCTATGCCGTGGCGGTGATGATCGGGGCGACCCGCCAGCCGTTGAAAGCGCGGCAGGACTTCATGGTCAGCGTGGCGCGGGCTGTGGCGGGGGAAGACTCGGCGGCGCTCCCACCCAATGCGACGCCGATCGACACCGACTAGCCGATCAGCCGCGGACCCAACGGGATGACAAGGGTGCAGACCAGGCCCGTGGGCAGGTGCTCCACCTGGACCTGGCCGCTGAACTCGTGCTGCACGCTGGCCGTTATGAGCCGCGAGCCGAACCCGCCATTGCCGGGTTTCTTGACCTCCGGGCCGCCGCGTTCGCGCCAGATCAGGGTCAGGCTGTGCTCGCCATCGAGGGTCCACATCACTTCGACCTGGCCCTCCGGCCTCGAAAGGGCTCCGTGCTTGACGGCGTTGGTCGCCATCTCGTGCAGGATCATGCTCATGGTCACTGCGGCGTTCGGCGCCAGGCTGAGCGGCGGGCCGCTGAACCGGGCCCGCTCACCGTAGGGGTCGAGGGTGCGGCCCACGACCTCGCTGAGGTCGGCGTTGATCCAGGTCCGTTCGGTCAGCAGGTCGTGTGCCCGGGACAGAGCGACCAGGCGTTCGGTGAAGGTCTCCAGCGCCCCGGGGTCGGCGACGCTGAAGCTCTGGCGGGCCAGGGACTGGATCATCGCGAGCGTGTTCTTCACCCGGTGGTTCAGCTCGTTGATCATCACCTCCTGGCGGGCGGCGGCAGCGGTCCGTTCCTCCTCCCGCACCCGCAGGGCAAGGGAGGCCTGGTGCAGGGCCTCGCGGACCTGGGCGGTTTCGGTCAGGTCGTCGGAGCGGGTCTCGACGATGCGGTTCTCGGCGATCAGGGCGGCGTCGGCGGCCAGACTGCGAACCTGGCGGGAGATCTGCACCGAGAAGCCCACGGCCAGCAGAAGGCCAAGGACGAGCAACAGGCCGGTGGCCGCAGACAGGCCGATGACCGACTGGGTTACCGCGGCATAGACTTCGTTGCGCGGCACCCCGACGACGAAGGTCCAGCCGTAGTTGGGTGAACGGCTGAAGCCGGCCAGCGTCGGGACCCCGGTCAGCGTGTGGCTCAGAATGACGCCCTCCGCCGATTTCTCGAGTCCGGTGCGGAGATCTTGTGTGGCCATGCGCCCCCGCAGACGCTGGCCGTCCACCGACCTCGCGATCAGGCGGTGGTCGCGGTCAAGGATGGCGCCGGTCCAGGTCCGGGGCAGCCGCTGGGAACGGAAGATGCTTTCGTAGGCGACAGGCTCCTGGACCAGGGACAGGCCATACAGCTTCCCCTTGACCACCACCGGCATGTTGATGGCGACGACCGGTCCCCGGACGACCTGGCTTGGAACCAGGTTGGAGACGGTTGTGCGGCCTTCATTCAGAGCCTTCCAGGCGGCGGCGCTGCGATTGGGACGGGGCAGGGCGGCGCCCGGCGCGGCACGGGTATTGATGACCTGTCGTTGGTCGTCGGCCAGCAATATCCAGGACGTGCCCTGTTTGACCGTCTCGCGCGCCTGGCGCTCGAAGGCGGCCAGGTCGCCATCCTGCAGGGCAGGCGAGAGGGCCAGCGTTTCCAGGGTGGCGACGCCCTGGGAAATCTGGCGATCGGTGGCGACGCCCAGGGCGCGGGTGGTGGCGACCAGCTGCTGTTCGTAGCGCGTCTGGCTCTCGCGGTAGGCGTTGGCGGTCACGATGACCATCAGCACCACGGCCGGCACCACCAGGCTGAGCGCCATCAGCACAAGTCGGCTGCGCACACTGGGGCCGATGGCCTTGCGAAGCGAGGGTGCGAGGAACGGCGGAGACTGCAAAACAAACGCCCGTACGGTGTGCGACGGGATGTCGCTCACCACGGCGATATGGGTCAAGTGAAATGGCTGACTAGTCGCTCGGGAATCGGCTGGCGAAACGACCGTCCTGGGCAAGGTTGCCGAACTTGGTCAGGTCCGCGTTGAAGTGCAGCTTCACCGTACCGATAGGACCGTGACGCTGCTTGCCGATGATCACTTCGGCGACGTTCTGGATTTCATCCAGCCGCTCCTGCCACTCGAGGTGCTTGGCCTGGTCCTTGGTGTTGTCCGGTTCGGCGCGGCCCAGATAGTAGGCTTCGCGATACACGAACATGACCATGTCGGCGTCCTGTTCGATCGAACCGGACTCGCGAAGGTCGGACAGCTGTGGCCGCTTGTCCTCACGGTTCTCGACCTGGCGGGAGAGCTGAGACAGGGCGATGACGGGGACGCTGAGTTCCTTGGCCAGGGCTTTAAGGCCCTGGGTGATCATCGACACTTCCTGCACCCGGTTGTCGCTCTTGCCCTCGCCGCCGGTCAGCAGCTGCAGGTAGTCGACGACGATCAGGTCGAGGCCGACCGAGCGCTTGAGGCGGCGCGAGCGGGCCACCAGCTTGGCGATGGCCAGGCCGCCGGTGGCGTCGATGTAGAGCGGCGCTTCCTGGATCTCCATGGCCGCGTCGCGGACCCGGCCGAATTCGGAGGCGTCGATCTCGCCCTTGCGCAGGCGGTCGCCGGAGACGCCGGAGGCGTCGGCCAGCAGACGCAGGGCCAGCTGTTCGGCGCTCATTTCGAGGGAGAAGAAGGCGACGACGCCGCCGCTGACCGTCTTCTTGCTGCCGTCCGGCTGCGGCTCCCAGGCGTAGGCCTTGGCGACGTTGAAGGCGATGTTGGTCGCCAGGGCGGTCTTTCCCATCGAGGGTCGACCGGCGAGGATCAGCAGGTCGGAAGGGTGCAGCCCGCCCATCTTCTGGTCGAGGTCAATCAGGCCGGTCGAGATGCCGGCCAGGCCGCCATCGCGGCTGTAGGCCTCGGCGGCCATCTCGACGGCGCCGCGCAGGGCGTCGGCGAAGCCGATGAAGCCGGTCGAGGCGGTGCCGGATTCGGCGAGGTTGTAGAGCTTCTGTTCCGCCAGTTCGATCTGGTCGCGGCTGTCGCGCTCGGCGTCGGGCGTGCCGGCCTCGACGGCGATCTCGCCGCCGATACGGATCAGTTCCCGTCGGATCGCAAGCTCGTAGACCACCCGGGCGTAGTCACCGACGTTGGCGGCCGGCGGCGCGCGATCCACGAGGTCGGCGAGGTAGCGCAGGCCGCCCAGCTCCTGGAAGGCCGGGTCGTTGCGGAATTCGTCGGCCAGCAGGATGGGCTCGGCCAGCTGACCCTTGCGGATGTGGTTTTCCATCGCGCTGAACAGGCGCTGATGGAAGGGCTCGAAGAAGTGGCTGCCGCCGAGCTTGTCGCTCAGCCGCTCATAGGCGGCGTTGTCATAGAGCAGGACCCCGAGCAGCGCCTGTTCCGCCTCGATGTTGGACGGCAGGTGCTGCGGCGCCGGGTCGGAGGGGACCGGACGGAGATCGAGCGCGGGGACGATGGCCATGTGTTAACCGATATCTTAACGGGCGCGAGAATGGGGTCAGGAGGACGTGATTGGCTGTTGGTAAGTCGCCGGGTCTGTGGATGCCTGAGCGGCGCTGAATTTCCATGCCGTCTCCCGGAGGGAGAAGGCTGCGCGGACGGGCTCCTCCCTCTCCCTTTGGGAGAGGCCTCCAAAAAAGAAGCGGCGCGGAGGTTGCCCTCCGCGCCGCTCATTTTGGTCTTTCAGTAGAAAGGCTCAGGCGTCGTCGCCAAAGCGCTCCTGCTGGCCGGCGCCACCTTCGAGAAGGTCAGCGGCGGCTTCGGCGTCGGCCCGGGCTTCGTCTTCGAAGCGGCTGGCGATGACGTCCTCGCCCTTGGCCTGGCGTTCGGCTTCGTCCTGGCTGCGGGCGATGTTGATGTTGACCGAGATGGTCACTTCAGCATGCAGCTTCACCTTCACGGGGTGAACGCCCAGCGTCTTGATCGGCTTGTCGAGGATGACCATCGACCGGTCGATCTTGCCGCCTTCGGCGTTGACCATGTCAGCGACGTCACGGCCGGAGACCGAACCGTACAGCTGACCGGACTCACCGGCCTGGCGGATCATGATGTAGGAGGTGCCGTCCAGCTTCTCGCCGGCGGTCCCAGCCTGTTCACGGGTCTTGGCGTTGCGCGCTTCGATATCGGCCCGTTGACCTTCAAAGGTCTTCAGGTTCGAGGCGGTGGCGCGCAGGGCCTTGGAGCGCGGCAGCAGGAAGTTACGGGCGAACCCGTCCTTCACGTTGACCACGTCGCCGAGGGTGCCCCAGCCTTCAACACGTTCGAGCAGAATGACTTTCATCGATCTGGTTCCCTTACTTCACGACGTAGGGGAGCAGGGCGAGGAAGCGGGCGCGCTTGATGGCGCGGGCCAGTTCACGCTGCTTCTTGGCCGAGACGGCCGTGATGCGGCTCGGAACGATCTTGCCACGCTCGGAAATGTAGCGCTGCAGGAGCTTGACGTCCTTGTAGTCGATCTTCGGAGCGTTGGCGCCGGAGAACGGGCACACCTTGCGGCGGCGGAAGAACGGACGGCGGGCGCCGCCAGCGGCGGCGGCCGGAGCCTCCGAGGTTTCGGTAGCGTCAGTCATGATCAGGCCTCCTCACCGGTGCGCTCAACGCGTTCCGGACGGTCACCGCGCTCGGGGCGGTCACCACGGTCGGGACGATCGCCACGATCGGGACGGTCGCCGCCGAAGTCGTCGCGGCGCTCACGGTCGCGGTCGCGACGGGCGAGAACGGGCGACAGTTCCAGGTCGAGTTCCTCGACGCGGATGGTCATGAAGCGCAGCACGTCTTCGTTGAGAGACAGCTGACGTTCCATTTCCTTGACGGCCGGCGCCGGGGCGTCGATGGCCAGCAGGGAGTAGTGACCCTTGCGGTTCTTCTTGATGCGGAAAGTGAGGTTGCGGAGGCCCCAGTACTCGATCTTGGCGATGTGACCGCCTTGACCTTCGATGAGGGCCTTCATGTCCTCATTCATTTGTTCGGCCTGTTGCGGGCTGATGTCCTGCCGCGCAATGACCACATGCTCGTAGAGCGCCATGGTTATCCTTCTTGCGATGAGGAAGGCGGCGAAAGCGACGGCGCAAGCCCGGCGATTCCGATGGATCCTGCACGTAGGAGAACGGAGAATCCGCCCGCCACTAAAGGGATCCGTGCAAGACCGCCTTCCAAGAGAGGGCGCGCTATTACAGGCAAGGCGTCGGAAACGCAAGCGGCGCGCGGGTTTTGGCGTTGATCGCCGGGGGTGGCCGTGGGATGGCTGGCTTGTTTCGCGTTTCGCCGTTGGGGGGCTTTTCCATGCGTCGTCTGTTGATTTCCGCCGGCCTGTCCGTCGGGCTGTTGCTGTCTTCCGCTCCCACGGCGCCCATGGCGCTGGCCGCCGAACCTGTCGCCAAGTCCGCCAAGGTCGCCAAGCCGTCCGAGCGCGCCCTGTCGCTGGCGCGGCGCTACTTCGTCGCCATGCAGTTCGAGCAGATGATGATGAGCACGTTCGAAGCCATGGACGTGTTCGGTGAGCTCGAGGAAGACGCCGAAGGTTTCGATGGCAAGGCCATGTCCTCGGCGGCGCGCGAGGCGACGCAGGCCCTTCTGCCGCGGATGGTCGACGCGATGATCCCGATCGTGGCGCAGACGTTCACCGAGGCCGAACTTGAGGCGATGGTGGCGTTCTACGAGAGCGATGTCGGCAAGTCGGTCGTCGCCAAGAGCAACGACCTCAACATGCCGATGATGGCGGCCATGATGGAGCTCATGCCGGAGTACATCGACGACATGGTCACCCTCTATTGCCAGAAGACCACCTGCACGCCGTCGATGCGCGACAAGCTGCGCAAGCACAGCTCCTGATTCCGGCGGGATCAGCGGTGCGCGGATGGCCCGCCAGGGTCAGTCCTAGCCCTTCTTGCCGGCCTTCCACTTCTTCACCGCCGCCAGCGTCAGCTCGACGTGCTTCTGGGCGTTCATCTCGCTGTGGACGTAGAGCACAGTGCCGTCCGGGGCGATGACGTAGCTGGTGCGGTTGGAGATGCCGACCGGCAGGGCCGAATCCCACTGCCTGGCGACCTTGGCGCCCTTGTCGGCGGCGACCGGGAATTTGCCGGAGCAGCGGGCGTTGTCGGCCGAGAACTCCTGCAGACGGTCGATCGAGCCGGCGGTGACGCCGATGATGCTGGCGCCCTGCCTGGCGTAGTCGTCGGCCGCCTCGGCGAACAGGCGGGCCTCCAGATCACAGCCGCCGGTGAAGGCCGCCGGGAAAAAATAGACCACCACCGGCCCCTTCTTGCGGGCGTCGGCGAGGCTGTAGGTCAGGGCCTTGCCGGCCTTGAAGCCCGGCAGCGTGAAGTCGGGAACCTTTGTTCCGACCTTGAGCGCGGCGAAGGCAGGCATGCCGACAGCGGCGACAGAGACGGCGGCGAGGGCGGAAATCAGCAGGCGGCGGTTCATTTCGAGGCTCCAGGGCTGGCTGCGAAGCTAGGGCCACGGGGGGCGGTGGCAAGGCCGGCTATCGAAGCGGGCTACCATTATACCCGATCATCGAGGGGGAAGGGGCGATGGCGGCTGACGCGCGTTGAAATGTCTGCCGAAACCGTCACCGGGACGTGGGTCGAGGCTCAGCGGGCGTAGGTCCGGGCGTAGGTCGGTGTGTAGGTCGAGTGTCACCGAATGTAGGTCGGTTGGAGGTCGGTCCGGCCTACAAACGCGGCTGGAAGGCGCCGCAACCCCCCTGGCATTTGCGGCGCCTTTCAGCGCCGCTCGGCGAGGCCCGAAAATGGATATGTCTAGACATATTCATCCGGCCGGTTTCAGCGTCTTGCTGGCCGGGTCCCAGACCAGGGTGCGGGTAGGGCAGGGCTTTTCGCCGAGACCGCAGTCTTCGCTGTCGAGGACCTGCTGGATCCTGGCTGGCGTGGAGCTGAGGTCGAGGTTCCAGCTCTCTTCCTGTTCGAAGGCCTTCACGAACGCGCCGCCGTCCGAGAGGAAGAAGGACAGCTTGCCGGGCGGCGGGTTCTCTTTCTCGTAGCCGCAGTCGGGATAGGGCATGCCGACGGTCCATTCGCGCAGGCCGTCGCCGTTCACGTCGGGGATGGTGCTGATCTGGATGGCGTCGAACTTTTCGGCGCCGAACGCCTTGCAGGCGGCCTCGCGGGCCGCGACCTCGGTCTTGATCTCGGCAGGGGCGTCCTTCAGCTCCGGCTGCAGCGCGGGGATGGAGCCCGAGGCGAGCAGGGCCAGGCCCTTGCTGTTGGGGATTTCGACATAGGCGTCCGTCGCCCTGTCCCAGCGCCAGGCGCGCAGGCACTCGTCGGCGCCGTAGCTGCCGCAGGCCGAGCCATGCAGATTGACCTCCAGCTTGCGGGCCGACTTCGGCCCGGTGAATTTGTAGTCGCCGCCGCTGTTCTGGAAGACCTTGCGGACCGTGCCGTCGGCCTGGCCGAGATAGAGAATGTTGCGACAGCCGCCTGTGCCGCAGAAATAGGAGGCGGTCGGGGCGCCCTCGTAGCTGACCCGCCAGTCGGCCAGCTTGTCGCCGTTGATGTCGATCCGGCTGAACATCCTGGGCGAGGTCTTCAGCATCCAGGCCGGCAGCTCCTTGATCTCCTCGGGCGTCGAGCCCTCGGTGAGGTTGGCGTAGATGGTCTGGCGCGCCTCCTCGACGATGGAGGCGGGCGGGGTGGCCGCGCCGGCGGCGCAGGCGGGCAGAAGGACGAGGGCGGCGGTCAGGATCAGGCGGCGCATGGAAACTCCCCAATGTCGGGGGAGTTGGTCACGCCCTGTGTCGTTCGGCACGGCCTGTTTGGGGGGTGACTTGCCCCTTTTTGGCGATTGGCCTAACCCTGCGCGCCCATTCTTTGGGAGCCTGTCCGGGCGGCGAACCGCGCGCACTTCGCCTGACAGGCTTCCGCTACAGGAGCCCAAACATGTCACTCGCCTTCGTTTTCCCCGGTCAGGGCAGCCAGGCCGTCGGCATGGGCGCCGATCTTGCCGAGGCCTTTGCGGCCGCCCGCGAAGTCTTCCAGGAAGTCGACGACGCCCTGAACCAGAAGCTCAGCAAGCTGATGTGGGAAGGTCCCGAGGACGAGCTGACCCTGACCCAGAACGCCCAGCCGGCGTTGATGGCCGTCAGCCTCGCCGTGACGCGGACGCTGGAGAAGGAGTTCGGCGTCGGGCTCGACCGCGCCGCCTTCGTGGCGGGCCACAGCCTTGGGGAATACAGCGCCCTGGCGGCGGCCGGCTCCATCGCGCTTGGCGAAACGGCGAAGCTGCTGAAGCTGCGCGGTCAGGCGATGCAGCGGGCCGTGCCGGTGGGCGAGGGCTCGATGGCCTCGTTGATCGGCAAGAACACCGATGTGGCGCTGGCCGAAGCGGCGGCGGCGGCGGGCGCGGAAGTCGGCGTCTGCGTCGTGGCCAATGACAACAACACCGGCAACGTGGTCATCTCCGGCGCCAAGGCGGCCGTCGAGCGGGCCATCGAGAAGGCCGAGGAACTGGGCGCCCGCGCCATCCGGCTGAACGTCTCGGCGCCCTTCCACTGCCCGCTGATGCAGCCGGCGGCCGACGAGATGGCGGCGGCGCTCGAAGGGACGACGATCCTGGCGCCGCGGGCGCCGCTGGTGGCCAACGTCACGGCGCGGCCGGTGCATGATCCGGAAGTGATCCGGCGCCAGCTGATCGAGCAGGTGACCGGCCGGGTCCGCTGGCGCGAGACCATGGACTGGATGGCCGGGGAGGGGGGCGTGACCCGCTTCGCCGAGGCCGGGGCCGGCAAGGTGCTGTCGGGCATGATCAAGCGCAGCTGCCCGGACGCGACGGCGACGCCGCTGAACAGCCCGGCGGATCTGGAAGGGTTCGCGAAGTCGCTTTAGGCGACGGCAAGCGGGGACACATTGAATTTCGCCCCCCTATCCTGCGTGAAAGACCCCCGGCGGGGCGGGGCGAAATTCAATGTGTCCCCTCTTCGCGGTGCAGGTAAGTAGAGCGAAAGACAGAGTCGCGCGTTTCGGCGGGTGACTGGAAAAGAACGGGACAACGACATGTTCGACCTCACCGGCAAGACCGCCCTCGTCACCGGCGCCACGGGCGGTATCGGCGGCGCCATCGCCAAGGCGCTGCATGACGCCGGGGCCCATGTGGTTCTCTCCGGCACTCGCCAGGCGGTGCTGGATGAGCTGGCCGTCGGGTTCGGCGAGCGCGTGTCGGTCGCCGCCGCCAACCTGTCTGACGCCGCCAGCGTCGATGGGCTGATCGCCGCCGCCGAGGCCGCGTCGGGCAAGGAACTCGACATCCTGGTCGCCAATGCCGGCATCACCCGCGACGGGCTGATGCTGCGGATGAAGGACGCCGACTGGGACGAGGTGATTCGGGTAAACCTCGAATCCTACTTCCGGCTCTCGCGCGCGGCGCTGAAGGGCATGATGAAGCGCCGGTACGGCCGGATCATCGGCATCACCTCCATCGTCGGCGTCACCGGAAATCCCGGCCAGGCCAACTACGCGGCCTCCAAGGCCGGCATGATCGGCTTCTCCAAGGCCCTGGCGCAGGAAGTCGCCAGCCGCAACGTGACGGTCAACTGCGTCGCCCCCGGCTTCATCACCAGCCCGATGACCGATGAGCTCAACGAGGCCCAGAAGGCCGCCCTGACAACCCGTATCCCCGCCGGCCGGCTGGGCGAGGGGGCGGATGTGGCGGCGGCCTGTGTCTACCTGGCCAGCCAGGAGGCCGCCTATGTCACCGGGCAGACGCTGCACGTGAACGGCGGCATGGTGATGGTCTGAACACGCAAATGTTAGGTTCCGACTGAAACCTTCTCCTGCTGGCAAGCCTGAATAAAAGGTGATAGCCAGACACCGATTTCCGCCGCCAGCGTTGGCGCGGACCTTTGAAAAGACCAAGAGGGACCATAGCGAATGTCCGACATTCTCGAGCGTGTGCGTAAGATCGTCATCGAACATCTCGATGCCGATCCCGAGAAGGTCACCGAGAAGGCGAGCTTCATCGATGACCTGGGCGCCGACAGCCTCGACAACGTTGAGCTGGTGATGGCGTTCGAAGAGGAATTCGACATCGAAATCCCCGACGACGCTGCCGAACACATCCAAACGGTTGGTGACGCCGTGAAGTTCATCTCGGAAAAGACCGGCGGCTAAACCCGCCAAGACAGTTCTGATACGTTGGCCGCCGCGCCGCATGGGCTTAAACCTGATGCGCGCGGCGGTCTTCGTTTCGGGGCAGGCTTTTAGTTAGAGATTTCTGGGCTTTACGGAGCTTTTCTAATGCGTCGTGTTGTTGTTACCGGAATCGGTCTGATCACGCCCCTGGGTCAGGGCGCGGAGATCACCTGGGAAGGCATCAAGGCCGGCAAGTCCGGCGCGGGCAAGATCACCACCTTCGATCCGACCGGGTTCGGCTGTGAGATCGCCTGTGAGGTGCCGCGCGTCGATGGACGCGGCGGCGGCGGGCCGGACGTGCCCGGCAGCTTCGATCCCAACGGGACGATGGCGCCCAAGGAGCAGCGCAAGGTCGACGACTTCATCCTCTACGGCATGGCCGCGGCCGACGAGGCCGTGCGTGATTCGGGATGGGTCCCGCAGACCGACGAGGACTTCGAACGCACCGGCGTGATCATCGGCGCCGGCATCGGCGGCCTGGCCACGATCGAAAAGACGGCCCTGGAGCTGCGTGACAAGGGTCCGCGCCGGGTCAGCCCCTTCTTCATCACCTCGGCGCTGATCAACCTGGTCTCGGGCCAGGTGTCGATCCGCTACGGCTTTAAAGGGCCCAACCACTCGGTCGTCACCGCCTGCGCCACCGGCGCCCACGCCATCGGCGACGCCTGCCGCCTGATCAAATACGGCGACGCCGACGTGATGCTGGCCGGCGGGGCGGAAGCCTCGATCTGCCCGATCGGCATCGCCGGGTTTGTCGCCTGCCGGGCCATGAACACCGACTACAACGACAATCCGACCGGCGGCTCGCGCCCCTACGACAAGGATCGTTCGGGCTTCGTCATGGGCGAGGGCGCCGGCATGGTGATGCTGGAGGAATACGAGCACGCCAAGGCGCGCGGCGCGAAGATCTATGCCGAGGTCATCGGCTACGGCCTGGCCGGCGACGCCTACCACATCACCGCCCCGGCCGAGGACGGCGACGGTGGCTTCCGGGCCATGCGGGCGGCCGTCAAGGACGCCGGCATCGATGCGGGCGACATCGACTACATCAACGCCCACGGCACCTCGACCATGGCCGACTACCTCGAACTGGGCGCCGTCGAGCGCCTGATGGGGGATGCGGCCAAGGGCAAGGCGATGAGCTCGACCAAGTCGATGACCGGGCACCTGCTGGGCGCCGCCGGGGCCATCGAGGCGATCTTCTCGATCCTGGCCATCCGCGACAACATCGCCCCGCCGACCATCAACCTGGACAACCAGGAGCAGGAAACGGCGCTGGATCTGGTCGCCAACAAGGCGAAGCCGATGAAGATCGACATCGCGATGAGCAATAGCTTCGGCTTTGGCGGCACCAACGCCGCTGTCATTTTCCGCCGGGTGTAATGGCACGGACGGAGCGTCGGGGCGGGGGCCTACCAGCTTTGCGTAGATTGATGATCATGGCCATCAGCGGCCTGCTGACGCTGGCGCTGGTTGCGGCGCTGGGCGGCATCTGGGCGCTTTGGACCTATCAGGGTCCGGGGCCGGCGACCAAGGATGGTAGCGTGCACGTCGTCATGCTGCGCCGGGGCGCGGGTCTGAACGAGATCGCCGCCTCGCTGGAAAAGGCGGGGGCGGTGCGATCCGCGCCGGTCTTCCTGGCGGCGGCGCAGATCACCGGCGCGGCGCGTGAGCTGAAGGCGGGGGAATACGAGTTTCCGAACAAGGCGCCGATGAGCCAGGTGCTCGACTATGTCCGCAAGGGCAGGGTCGTACGCCATCAGGTGACGATCCCCGAGGGCTGGACCAGCGAGATGGTCGTCGAGGCCCTGATGAAGGAAGCCAACCTGACCGGCGACGTGGCGACCCCGGCCGAGGGGACCATCCTGCCGGAGACCTATGACTATGAGCGGGGCGAGGAGCGCGCCGCCGTGCTGCAGCGGATGATGGACGACCACGACCGTCTGCTGGCCGCCCTGTGGGACAAGCGCAAGAGCGGCCTGCCGATCCGCACGCCGGAGGACGCCGTCACCCTGGCCTCCATCGTCGAGAAGGAGACGGGGGTCGCCTCCGAGCGCCCGCGCGTGGCGGCCGTGTTCATGAACCGGCTGAACCAGGGGATCCGGCTGCAGAGCGATCCGACCATCATCTATGGCCTGACCAAGGGCCGGCCGCTGGGCCGGGGCATTCGCCGCTCCGAGCTGGACGCGCCCAACCCCTACAACACCTACCAGATCGACGGCCTGCCGCCCGGACCCATAGCCAATCCGGGCCGCGCCAGCCTGGCCGCCGTGCTCGATCCGCCGGAAACCAACGAGATCTTCTTCGTGGCCGACGGCACGGGCGGGCACGTCTTCGCCGCGACGCTGGAGGAGCATAACGCCAACGTCGCCCGCTGGCGGATCGTCGAGCAGCAGAAGGCCGCCGCAAGGGCCGGCCAGAATCCCGGCAAGGGGAACTGATGGCCCTATCCGGCATGACAGGCTTCGCGCGGGCCGAGGGCGCGCAGGGAGCCTGGAGCTGGGCGGTCGAGGCGCGCAGCGTCAACGGCCGTAACCTGGAGATCCGCTTCAAGGGCCCGCAAGGGTTCGATGCGCTCGAACGCGGGACCCGCGAGGCGGGGCAGGCGCGGTTCCAGCGCGGCCAGGTGTCGCTGACCCTGCAGGCCCGGCGGGCCGAAGGCGCGACCTCGGCGGTCAACGTCAATATCGCCCAGCTGGAGCGCTATCTGGCGGCCGTGGCGCCCTATGTGGCGGCCGGACAGGCGACGGCGCCCAGCGCCGATGGGCTGCTGGCCCTGCGCGGCGTGCTGGAGACGGCCGAGGGGGATGACCTCGAGGAGGACCGGAGCGTGCTGGAGGCGGCCATGGCGGCCTCCGTGGCCGTGGCGCTGGATGGCCTGAAGCAGGCGCGACTGGAAGAGGGGGCAGCCCTGCTGCCGGTGCTGTCGGCGCTGGTCGATCGCATCGAGGCGCTGACCGACGCGGCCGCGTCGCTGGCCGGAGAGCAGCCGCCGATGATTCGCGACCGCTTCCGGAAACGCCTGACCGAACTGGCCGGCGAGGCCGCCAGCGAGGAGCGCATCCTGCAGGAGGCCGCGGCCATGGCCGTGAAGGCCGATGTGCGGGAAGAGCTGGACCGGTTGGGCGGGCATGTGACGGCGGCGCGCCTGCTGTTGACCGGCGAGGGCCCGGCCGGGAGGCGCCTGGACTTCCTGACCCAGGAATTCATGCGCGAGGCCAACACGCTTTGTTCGAAATCGGCGACGCCCGCCTTGACGGCGACCGGGCTGGAGTTGAAAGCCACCATCGAACAGTTCCGGGAGCAGGTGCAGAATGTCGAGTGAACCGCACCGGACGCGCGGACTGCTGATGATGGTCGTCGCGCCGTCGGGGGTCGGCAAGACCAGCCTGACCCGCCGCCTGGTGGCCGACCACTCCGACCTCCTGCTGTCGATCTCGGCCACGACCCGCGATCCGCGCCCCGGCGAGCACGAGGGCCGCGACTACCACTTCGTCGACCGGGCCGAGTTCGACGCCATGGTCGCCGAGGACGCCTTTCTCGAATGGGCCGAGGTCTACGGCAACCGCTACGGCAGCCCGCGCAAGCCGATCATGGAGGCGCTGGATCGCGGCGAGAGCGTGCTGTTCGACATCGACTACCAGGGCGCCATGTCGATCCATGAGCAGGCCCCGGAAGACTCGGTGCTGGTCTACATCCTGCCGCCGTCGCTGGCCGAGATGAGCCGGCGGCTGCATGCCCGGTCGCAGGACAGCGAGGCGGTGATCGCCCAGCGGATCGCGCGCTCAAAGGACGAGGTCGAGCAGTGGAAGACGTTCGACTACGTCCTGCTCAACGAGGACTTCGACAAGGCCTACTCCGACCTGGCGCACATCTATCACGCCGAGCGGATGAAGCGGGCGCGCAACCTGTGGATCGCGCCGTTCGTGGATGAGCTGCTTAAGGAAGACGTTTAGGCGCAGGCGCTGGAACCCCTCCCTCCCCGAATGGGGAGGGCAGGCCGAAGCCCGGGTGGGGAAGTGGGTCACCACGACCTCCGGTGAAGCTCCGCAGCGCTCAAAATTCAACGTCATTGACCGAGTTCCCCACCCGACGCGCGTAACCGCGCGTCTGCCCTCCCCATTCGGGGAGGGAGGTCACAGGGCGTCCGCCAACCGCAGGAACCCGGCGACATCGATGGTTTCGGCGCGGGCGTCGGGGTCGATGCCGGCCTTTTCGCACAGCGCCGCGCCGCCGAGCTGCTTCAGGCTGGAGCGCAGCATCTTGCGGCGTTGGCCGAAGGCCGCCGCGGTCACCTTTTCCAGCGCCGCGATGGTCTGTGGAGACGGGGCATCCTCCAGCGGATCCAGCCGCACCACGGCCGAGGCCACCTTCGGCGGCGGCGTGAAGGCCTTGGCGGGCAGGTCCATGACCACGCGGCAGCGACAGATGGCCTGGCTGATGACGCCAAGCCGGCCATAGGCGTCGGAGCCGACGGGCGCGGCGATGCGGTCGGCGACTTCCTTCTGGAACATCAGGCTCATCGAGACCGGCCGCCAGGGGCCGGTCAGCCACTTGATCAGCAGGGGCGTGCCGACGTTGTAGGGCAGGTTGGCGACGATCAGGCCGTCTCCGCCCGCCAGCACGGCCTCATCGACCTTGAGCGCGTCGCCCTGGATGATGGTCAGGGCGCCGCCGGACGCCTCGCCCAGCTCTTCGAGCAGGGGGACGAAGCGGGGATCCTTCTCGACCGCCACCACCCGGGCGCCGGCCTCCAGCAGGGCGCGGGTCAGGCCGCCGGGGCCGGGACCGACCTCGATGACCGTGCGGCCTTCCAGAGGGCCGGCCAGGCGGGCGATCTTGCGGGTGATGTTGAGGTCCAGCAGGAAGTGCTGGCCGAACGCCTTCTTGGCCAGCAGGCCGTGCTGGTCGAGGCTTTCGCGCAGGGGGGGCAGGTCTTCGAGGGTCATGCGGCGGCCAGGCGGCGATCGGCGATCCGGGCCGCCATCTTCAAGGCGTTGATGAAACTGTCGGCGCGGGCCAGACCCCGGCCGGCGATGTCGAACCCGGTCCCGTGATCGGGGGAGGTGCGGACGATGGGCAGGCCGAGCGTCACATTAACGCCGCCCCAGAAGTCGAGCATCTTCAACGGGATAAGGCCCTGATCGTGATACATGCAGAGGACCGCGTCATAGCGTCGGCGGGCCTCCGGGTGAAACAGGGTGTCGGCCGGTGACGGGCCGGTCGCCTCGACCCCGAGGTCGCGCAGCGCGCGCACGGCCGGGCCGATGATCTCGATCTCCTCGCGGCCGATGCCGCCATCCTCGCCCGCGTGCGGGTTGAGGCCCGCGACCGCCAGGCGGGGCTGGGCGATGCCGAAGTCGCGGCGCAGGGCCTGGGCGGTGACCAGGCCGGCGTTGACCAGGCTCTCGATGGTCAGGCTGGCCGCCACTTGTGAAAGCGGGGTGTGGATGGTGGCCAGGCAGACGCGCAGGCCGCCGTGACTGCCCGGCTGTTCGGGAGCGGCCAGCATCATGACCGGTCCACCGGCGCCATCGTGGCTCTCGGCGGCGGTCAGTTCAGCCAGGAACTCGGTATGGCCCGGGAATTTGAAGCCGGCGGCATAGAGGGGGGCCTTGGCGATGGGGGCGGTGACGATGCCCTTCACCGCGCCGGTCAGGGCCAGGCCGACGGCGGTCTCGATCCAGCCAATCACCGACTTCGCATGGTCCGGCGAGGGCTTGCCGGCGACGACCGGGGCCGACATGGGCTGGTGCAGCACGGGAATGGCGGTGGCGAAGACCTTGTCGGCCTCTGCGGGGCTGCCGATGGCCTGGACCGGCGTGCCGAGCCCGCCGGGGGCCGAGCGAAGGCAGCCGGCGTCGCCGATCACCAGAAAGGGCCGGCCTTCCGCCCGCACGGCGTTCCAGGCCTTGACGATGATTTCCGCGCCGATGCCGGCCGGATCGCCAAGGGTGACGGCGAGCGGCCGACCGGTCACCGGTTCTCGATCGTGGCCTGCATCCTCAGGTCACGCATGACGCGCTTGCCGACCAGATCCAGTTGCTGGGCGATCAGGCGCCGTTCGATCTGTTCGGCGGTCGGGATGGCGCCGCCGCTGTTGCGCTTGCCGCAGACCATGACCAGGTGGACGCCGACGTCCGTGCGGATCGGGGTCGCCGACAGCTGGTTCTCCGGGGTGTTGGCGGCGGCTTCGGCGAAGCCGCCGGTGAGGCCGGAGACCTCGATTTCGCCCATGTCGCCGGCGACGACGTCAGCCACCTGGCCGGCCTTGCCCTCGAGATCGGCGCAGGTGGGGTTCAGGGCGCGCAGCTTTTCCAGCGAGGCGGAGGCGGCGTTGACAGCGGCCTGGTCGGCGGCGGCGTCGACGGTGACGGCGGCCTGCTTGAGGGTCACCAGGCTGGTCGTGCCGCCGGCCCGCTTTTCGCGGACCCAGATGACATAGACGCCGTCCTGGGTCGGGATCGGCGGGGAGATCTGTCCGGGGCGCACGGCATCGAGCACCGCGTCGACTTCGGGCGGCATCTCGCCGGGCGAGACCCAGCCGGCGTCGCCGCCGCTGGCCGCTGTCGGCGAGGCGGAGAACTGGCGGGCCACCTGCGGGAAGGGCGCGCCCTGCTGCATCTGGCTGATCAGCGACTGGGCGCCGTTGAAGGCCACGTCCGGGCCGCCGACGCGGGCGTTGTCGATGAAGATTTCGCTGACCTGATACTGCGGCTTGGTGGCGGCGTCGGACAGGCGCTTCTGAACGGCTTTCACCTGATCGGCGCCGACGCGCAGGCGGGAGCCGTAACGGCCGCGCATGTAGCCTTCCCAGGCGTAGTCGATGCGAATCTGTTCGCGATAGGTTTCGGAAGCGACGCCCTGGGCCGCCAACTGGGCAAAGAACTGGTCGGCGGTGACCTTGTACTGGCCCTGGACCTGATCGGCGATGACCTCATCCAGCTCCTTGTCGGTGGGCAGGATGCTGGTCTTGTTTTCCTTCTCGACGCGGCGCAGCTCCTGACGCTTCAGGCGCTCGTCGATCATCTGGCGCAGGGCTTCGGACTGCAGCTGCGGCAGGGTTTCCGCGGTCGGCTGGAAGCCGGTGGTCAGGATCAGCAGCTTCATGCGCTGCACCAGGTCGTAGCTGGAAATGATGTCGTCGTTGACGACCGCCGCGACGCCTTCGGCCAGGTCCGGCTGCACGGCGGGAGCGGGCGCTTCCTGCGCGAAAGCGGCCGTGGGCATGCCAGCCGTGGCCAGGGCGATGACCGAAACCGTGGCCAGGATCCTGCCCGTTACCTTAAGCGTCGAGAGCAAATTCGTCGTTCCCATAGTGCAAGTCCGCCAGCGCAAAAGCGCGCTCTGCGGGGAAGGTCACCGCCTGTAGCCTTTATCGCCCAATGTGGCGAGCGTTAGGCGCAGGACCACCGAGTCCGATGGGCCGAGCGAGCGGTTGAACGTCTCCTCGTGGATCCAGACGATGGCCAGGTCCAGGCAGTCGTCGCGGTAGAAGGCGCCCAGTTCCTGGCGGCGCCAGACGTCGTTCTCGATATCCCAGACACCGGCCGTGGTGATGCCGAAGGTCCTGGTGACCATGACATCGGCGGCGAAGTCGATGTCCTGGCGTTCGACGCCGGTGATGTCCTGGTTGTCGTGCAGGTAGCGGACATAGCCGTTGGCCCGTTCGAACGTGGCGTTCACCCCGATCTCGAGGCGGCGCAGGTCCAGGGTTTCCGAATCCAGGCGAGCCCGACCGTACAGGGTCAGGTTCTGGAAGGGCTTGGCGTCGCCGGCCACGATCCAGTCGCTGGCCTTGGGCTGCAGGCCGCTGCGGGCGGGCAGGACGGTGTCGTCCGTGTCGCGGAAGCTGCGTCCGACCAGCAGGCTGAAGGAACGGCCGTCGTCGAAGGAGACGGTCGCCCGGCCCCCGACGTTGAGCCGCAGGCCGCCTTCGTAGAGATCGAACCCGGGCGACTTGTTGGCGCGGAAGAGGTTGGTCTCGTCGAACTCCAGGACGATGGAGTCCTCGTTCGGCAGGCGGGGGTCGAGGTCGCTGTCGGGCGACACGGCGATCTGGGCGATCGGTTCCAGCACGATGGTGCGGTCGCCGTCGCGGCGGAACAGCGGGTAGGTGAGGTCGAAACCGATCACGCCGAGGGCGCGGCCAAAGCTCGCACTGCCTCCGGCGGCCGGATAGTCCTCGATGGAGTAGTAGTCGCCGCGCGCTTCCACAAAGGGCGAAATCCGCAGGCCGCTGTCGAAGGTGACGCTGGTGCGCCAGTCGGCCTGGAAGGTGGCGCGACGCGAATCGGCGCCGGGCTGGCTGGCCACGAACTGCGACTGCTCGCGGGTCAGCACCACCGCCGAGCCCTGCATGCGGAAACGACCGCCCAGCACCGGCATCGGCAGCTCGAACCGGCCTTCGATCAGCGGGGCGATGGTCGGGAAGGTGCGGTCATTGTCGGTCGGGCGCAGGCCCTGGACGCTGATGGCGTTGACCGAGAACCAGGAGAGATTGTCCTGACGCGTGGCGAACAGCTGGCTGGTCAGGCGACGGTTATCGCTGGAAACCAGGCCGCGTTGCCGGGAGACGTCGCTGATGTCGTATTTGTCGAAGATCAGGTCGTCGCTGGCGCGCTCGGCCGCAAAGCCCCACTTCCATTTCTCGTCGATATCGAAGGCGCCGTTGGCCAGCACGTAGGAGCGATGGGTCGCGTCACCGATCTTGCTGCCGTTGCTGTCGAGGTCCTTGCTGTAGGTATAGCCGAACCGGGCCTCGATCTCGCCGCTGTAGAAGCGCTGGCGGTAGTCGAAGTTGACGAACGGATTGACCTTGGTGTTGACCTGCGGCGTCACGGTCAGGTCGGAGTAGGGGTTGATCACCCAGAGGTAGGGCTGCTCGTACGACAGGCCGCGCCGCTGCGAGGCGACGATGGTCGGGGGCAGCAGGCCGGACATGCGGTCGGCGCCGGGATCCGCGTGCCAGAGGATCGGCGTGTAAAACACTGGAACGCCGAACATTTCTATGACGGCGTTCTCGTAATAGATCAGGTGGTTTTCACCATCCTGGACCACTTTGTCGGCCTTGATCGACCAGGTCGGATCCCTGGTCTTGTCTTCCTCGCAGAGCTCGCAGGGGGTGTAGATGCCCTTGTTGAGTTCGGCGGTGTTGTCATCGCGGCGGACCAGGGTGTCGCCGGCGATCTTGATGTTGTTCTGCAGCCGGGCCGAGAAGCCCTTGGCGACGCCGGCCCGGAACTGGTCGTCGAGGACCATTTCATTGGCGAAGGCGGTCGTTCCGTCCTGGTCGACGACAACCACGTTGCCGGAGGCGACAACGACGCCGGTGGTGCGATTGTAGACCACGCGATCGGCCCGCAGGGTGCGGCCCTGGTTGCGGATCTGGACCTCGCCTTCGGCGGTGATCGTGCCGCCGGTGTCGTCCTGGACGAGCGTGTCGGATTCCAGCAGGTAGCCCGTCTCACCCAGGCCATCGTCGGCAAGCGGCGCGGCCGGTTCCGGCGCGGCGGCCATGGCGGGCAGGGCGGTGGCGATGGCGCCGTCCTCGTCCGCGAAGGCGGGCAGGGCCAGGGCGGTGAACGCGAGCGCCGTCGCCCCGGCCAGCAGGCGGGCGCGAGTCTTGCGCGGATCGGTGCGGTCCAGCCTCATGTAACCCCTGTTTCCCTCTCGCGAAGCACTAGGGCCGCGAGTCACCCGTCTTCCGTATAGCAAAGCAGGGTCAGCCCCGACAAAAGCGCCAGCAAGGGCGGCGCCCAGGCCGCCAGAATGGCCGGTATGATCTCCGCCCTGCCGAGCGCTATGCACATTTGGTTGAAGAAGAAGAAGGCGAAACCAAGGACCACCCCCGACCCGGCCAGGGCCGGCAGGCCGCCGAGCCGCATCAGGCGCAACGAAAATGCGGCGGCGAGAACGGACATGGCCGAGAACAGGATGGGCGTGGCCAGCAATTGCTGCAGCCTCAGGCGATAGGCGAGGGCCGAGAAGCCGGCCTTCTCGGTGCCGACGATGGTGGCCGGCAGGCGCCAGAAGGCGATGGCCTCGGGCGTGGTGAACCGCTCGATGGCCGCCTGGTCGTCGAGGGTCGAGGGGATGGTCAGGCTTTCGGAGCGCACCGATCCCGCGCCGGGCGTCGCCTCGCGCACATCGGTCAGACGCCAGTAGCCCGGCATCAGCCGCGCCTCCGCCGCCTCGACCCGGCGGGAGAACTCCAGGCCGCCGTCCGGTTCGATGCGGTAGATGAACATCGAGACGACCTTCAGCCGCACGACGCCCTCGACCTGATCGTGGCTGCGGGCGCGGATGACCACCTGGGTGCGGTCGTCGGTCTGGCGCAGCCAGGTCTCCTTGGGGGCGTTGGCGAGATAGTCGTCCATCACCGCCGTGCGGGCCTGCTCGAACTTTACGTTCATCCAGGCGGCCATGGGATTGAGCACGGCCACGGTCAGGGCCCCGACCACGAAGGCGGCGGCGGCGGCCGGCAGGATGAAGCGCCAGGCCGAGACGCCGGCGGCGCGCATGGCGATCAGTTCGCTGCGCCGGTTCAGGCCGACGAAGGCCGCCAGGGTGCCGAACAGGAAAGCGAACGGCAGCAGGGTTAGGATGGTCGACGGCGCCTTGAGCAGGGTCAGCCACAGCAGCACGACAAAGCCCGCGTCGGCGCGACCGCCGACATTGCGCGACACGTCGACGAAATCGATCAGCAGGATGACCGCGGCGATGATCGCCAGGGCCCCGGCGACCGAGGTCATGGTGCGGTTGAGGACGTAGCGCTCGAGGCGTCCGGGCATCAGTCTCATGCGGCGGCTCCAAAGGGAGAGCGCGGCATGCGCATGAAGGGGATCCAGGCCTGCCAGCCGTGACGGCTCTCGACCGGGCGGAACACCTGGTCGAAGCCCCAGATCATCGCCCCGATGGGGATCGCGTACTGCAGGACGTTGAAGGCGACATTGTCTTCGCAGGCGGCCTGCACCGCAAAGCCGATGATCCGGACCAGGGCGGCGGCCGCCCCGATCAGGGCGATGCGCCGGGCATAGCCCATGCGGTTGAAGCCGGCGCCGACCACGGCGGCCAGGGCCATGACCATGAAGGCCAGGGCGTAGAGCGGAGAGGCCAGGCGGGAATTGCCCTCGGCCAGCATGCGCTTGCGGTTCTTCTTCTCGTACTCCTGAGACAGGTCCGGATAGAAGAGCTCGTGCAGGTAGCGGTCAGAGGCCTTGAACCGGATGGTCTCGTTGCTGTTCAGGTACGGCTTCAGGTCCAGGGCGTACTCGTCGAAGGTCAGGTAGTTGAGGACGCCGCGCTCGGAAAATTCCTGGGTCGAGCCGTGGCGCATGAGCAGCAGCGGTGCGCCGTTCTTGAACAGAACCTGGCCTTCCTTGGCGGTGTAGGTGGTGGCCTGACCGTCCTCGGTCATCTGGTGGATGAAGAGGTTGTGGATGGCGCCATTGCTGTCGACGGTCTGGCCATAGACGGTCAGGCGCGGGGCCGGGTCGGAAAACTGCCCCTCGACGACCAGCATGGCGGCGAGGTCCGTCTTGGCCTGGAAGATCAGCTTGCGGTATTCGCGATAGGCCGCCGGCTGGACCCACAGGTTGATAACCAGGCAGGTCAGGGTGGCCAGTGTCGCCAGCTTTATCGCCGGGCTGATCACCCGCCAGCGACTCATGCCGCCGGCGTAGCAGACCACCAGCTCCTGATCGCCCTGCAGCTTGTTCAGCGCCACGAAGGCGGCGACCAGCACGGCGATGGGGATGATCAGGTTGGCCAGCTGCGGCATGGCCAGGACGATGATCTGCAGATAGATCCAGGCGCTCTGACGCTGCTCGATGATGATGTCGAGCTGGCCTAGGCTCTGGCTCAGCAGGCCCACGGCCGCGAGCGCCGCCGTCGCCAGCAGCGTGGGCCATAGCAGCTGGCCAAAGAGGTAGCGTTCGATCAGGCGCATGCGGACTTGGATGCTCGGCCTCTGACGGGCCGCGGAAGGGTTGTTAGTAGTGCGCGTTGGCGTCGAACGGAACCCGGACGGTCGCGATTCCTTGCTCTGCGGGGCGAATTCCTCCGGCTTCCCCAATCACGCGGAAAGGCCTATCTCGCAGCCCAAGACATTTTCAGGAGCGCGTCATGCGTATTGAGTTCGTTTCGGTCGATCGGGCCAATCCCCCGGCCGACGAGGCCATCGCCACGGCCATCATCGATGGCGGCAAGCTGTCGGAAGGCGCGCAGGACCTGGACAAGGCCACCAGCGGGGCGCTGGCCCGGGCCGTGGCCGCCGGCCGCTTCAAGGGCGCCAAGGGCGCCAGCCTGGAGCTGATCGCCCCGACCGGTCGCGAGAACGCCCGCATCACCCTGCTGGGCGTCGGCGACGGCGAGTGGAACGCCGAGTCGGCCGAGACCTTCGGCGCCTCGGCCTACCAGGCGACCAAGACCAGCGGCGCCTCGACCCTGACCCTGCTGCTGCCGGGCGCCAGCGGCGAGGAGGGGGCCCGCGCCGCCTTCGGCGCCACCCTGGCCAGCTACCGCTTCGACAAGTACCGGACCACCGAGAAGGCCGACAAGAAGCCCTCGATCGAGACCGTGAAGGTCGCCGTCGACGATCCGGCCGCCGCCGGGGCCGCCTGGGGCGATCTCAAGGCGCTGGCGGACGCCATCTTCTTCAGCCGCGACCTTGTCTCCGAGCCGCCGAACGTCCTCCACCCGGAAAGCTACGCCCAGCGCATCAAGGCGCTGGAATCCCTGGGCCTGGAAGTCGAGATCCTCGGTGAGGCCGAGATGGCCAAGCTGGGCATGGGCTCCCTGCTCGGCGTCGGCCAGGGCTCGATCCGTGACAGCCAGCTGGTCGTCATCCAGTGGAAGGGCGGCGGCGACGCCCAGCCCATCGCCTTCGTCGGCAAGGGCGTGACCTTCGACACCGGCGGCATCTCGATCAAGCCGGCCGACGGCATGGAAGACATGAAGTGGGACATGGGCGGCTCGGCCGCCGTGGCCGGGCTGATGCACGTCATCGCCGGTCGCAAGGCCAAGGCCAACGTGGTCGGCATCCTGGGTCTCGTCGAGAACATGCCGGACGGCAACGCCCAGCGTCCGGGCGACGTGGTCACCTCGATGTCGGGCCAGACCATCGAGATCATCAACACCGACGCCGAGGGCCGCCTCGTTCTGGCCGACGCCCTCTGGTACTGCCAGGACCGCTTCAAGCCGCAGTTCATGGTCGATCTGGCCACCCTGACCGGGGCGATCATCATCTCGCTGGGCAACGACGTCAGCGGCCTGTTCAGCAACAACGACGCGCTGTCGGAAAACCTGCTGGCGGCTTCGAAAGCGACCGGCGAGCAACTTTGGCGCATGCCGCTGCCGCCGGCCTACGAGAAGCAGATCGACAGCATGATCGCCGATGTGAAGAACACCGGCGGCCGCGCGGGCGGTTCGATCACGGCCGGCCTGTTCCTGCAGCGCTTCGTCAACAAGACGCCCTGGGCGCACCTGGATATCGCCGGCACCGCCTGGAAAAAGCCGTCGACCGATCCGACCATTCCGGACGGCGCCACGGGTTTCGGCGTGCGCCTGCTGAACCAGATGGTCGCCGACAACTACGAGGGTTAGCCTTCGATCTTGCCGCGCCCCTTCCTTCCGTCATCCCGGACGGCCGCCAGGCCGATCCGGGACCCAGGGAGGGCAGGGGCGCTGTATCGCCGCTGCGATGGCGGTGCTTGCGGCCCCTGGGTCCCGGCTCTCCGCGCTGCGCGCTACGGCCGGGATGACGATAGGTTGGAGTGTAGATGGGGGCAGCGCCCTGCGAGGTCTGGTTTTATCACCTGGAGCGCTCGACGCTCGATCAGGTGCTGCCCGAGTTGCTGGCCAAGACCCTGCAGCGCGGCTGGCGCGCCCTCGTGCGCACCAGTGTGCCCGAGCGCCTGGAGCAGCTGGATAGCTTCCTCTGGACCTTCCAGGAGGACGGTTTCCTGCCGCATGGGGTCATGGACGAGCCGTTCGCCGATCATCAGCCGGTGTTGCTGACGACGGGCGAGGACAACCCGAACGGCGCCCAGGCGTTGTTCCTGATTGATGGCGCCCAACCCGGCGACCTGAAGCCCTACGAACGCTGCATCGTCCTGTTCGACGGTCGCGACGAGGAGGCGCTGGCCGGGGCGCGGGGGCTGTGGAAATCTGTGAAGGCGCAAGGGCTGCCGGCATCCTATTGGCGGCAGGGCGAACGAAAAGGTTGGGAGAAGCAGGCATGAAGACGGTTCGCGCGACGGTTTCAGTTCTCGGTCTGATGGCCCTGTTCGCCTGCGCCACGCCCGAGCCTGCGCCCGCGCCGACTCCGCCGCCGCCGCCAAAGGTGGAAACGCCGACGTCGATGCCGGCCCAGGAGCCGAAGGACACCTGCGGGGCCAGGGCGCTGCAGTATCTGGTCGGCCGGCCCAGGAGCGAAGCGCCGGTTCCGGTTGATCCAACCAAGCGGCGGATGACCTGTTCCACCTGCGCGGTGACGATGGACTACAACCCCGAGCGGCTGAACATCGTCTTCGATCTCGATACCGGCATCATCAAGGACGTGAAGTGCGGGTGACTCCGACCTCCCGCCGGCGGGATGAGGTGCTCGACTTGCGATAAAGAAAAACCCCCGGCCGCGGGCGCGACCGGGGGTTCTTTTCAGGTCAGACGACCTTCAGCCTACCACTTGAAGCGGAAGCCGAGGCGGACGCCGCCACCGTGCATGTCGTTGCCAAAGTTGCCGTCAGCCTGGACATAGCCGGTGAAGCCCGACAGCGGACCGGTCCAGGGCGAGAAGCCCAGGCCCAGTTGCGCCTGGCCGTAGGTGTCCGGCGCGAGGCTGGCGATCGGCACGTCGAGTCCGCCGTTGGTGAAGGTCAGGCCGTCTTCGCCCTCGAACTCTTCGACCGCATAGACGGCGGCGTAGGGGATGACCCGTCCGCCGCTGCTCATGTTCCAGACGCCGCCACCGCGAACGCCGAGCTTGCCACGCAGACTGTCGTTGTCGTCGAAGCTGATCGTCGAGTTCAGGATGTCGAAGTCGTCCAGTTCGGTGCGGACGTAGGAGAGGCTGGCCACCGGCTCGATGAAGAAGCTCGAGCCGCCGAAGCGGTAGCCGCCTTCCAGGGTCGCACCATAGGCCTGGGCGTCGAATTCGGCGCGCTGGGCCACGTTGGCGAAGGTGGTGTCGCCCTGCAGGATGTCAGCCTTGACCAGGCCGTTAACGAACAGGCCGCCCATGCTGTAGCCGACCGACGCGCCGACGTTGAAGCCGGTGAAGTCGATGCTGCCACCGCTGTCCTCGAAGTCGAGGTAGGCGCCGGCGTAACCGCCGGTGACGCCCAGCGCCAGGGTGCCGGAGCCCATGCTGCGATACCAGTCGATGCCGCCCTGGAAGCCGCCGTACTGCTGCTCGTAGCCCAGGTTGACCGTCTGGTTGACACCGAAGGTCGTGTAGGCGCCGTCGGCCTCACGGCCTTCGAGGCCGCCGTGGAATTCACCCCAGACATGGGCGCCATCGCTCATCGCCATCGGGTCGCCGGCCCAGGCGCCGTCACGGACGCTGGCCATGTGGTTGGACCAGCTCTCGCCCGTCTTGCGCCACAGGTTGGCTGCCGCTTCGCCGGCCAGGACCTGCTGGAAGACGACGCTTTGCGGCGTGCCGATGAGCAGGAAGTTGGCCGAGGGGGCGTCATAGACGATCTGGTACTGGACCAGGTCGAGGTTGACGTTCGACGGGTCGAGCACGAAGGCCGAGGTCGCCGAGGCCGTCGCGCCGTCGACGATGACGACACCGGGGGTCAGGACCCCGCCGCCGACATTGTTGACCTGCACGCCGGTCGAGCCGGTCGCCGAGCCGATGATCAGGCGATCGGCCACCGGCGTGGCGCCGGTGAAGTTGACGTCCAGGGCGAGACGGCTGCCAGCGCCGCCGTTGAAGACGCCCGGAAGGGTGAAGCTGTCACCCGCGCGGCCGTTCTGCAGCGAGACGCGGCCGGTGTTGTTGAAGGTTTCCAGGTTGGCGAAGGTGACGTTGCCGACCGGGAAGGCGCCGTTGAGGACGTTGAAGTTGCCCGCGTTGTTGAAGACGTCGGCGCCCGCGCCGAAGTCGGCCCCGGCGTTGGCGTTCCAGGTTCCGGTGTTGCTGACGGTGTCGGCGCCGGCCCCGAACAGGCTGACGCCCGCCGCGTTGAACGTGCCGGCGTTGTTGACGACGTCGGCGTTGTCGGTCAGCCGCACGCGGCCGTTGATCACGCCGCCGGAGACGTTGGTGATGGTGGCGAGGCCGCCGCTGACATCAATGGCGTAGCCGGCCGAGGAGCCGATGGTTCCGCGGTTGGTGACGCCCGTGCCGTTGGTCGAGATCGCGCGGATGCCCGCGGCTTGGCCATTGATGACCGAGCCCGCCTGGCTGTTCACCGAGACCGTGAGGCCGTTCAGGGTCATGGCGTCGGCCTGGGCCGAGGTGACCCCGGCGCCGTTGACGTTGACGTTCACCGCGTCAGTGGCGCTGGTCGCGACGATGCCCGAAGCCCCGAGGCCGGTGACGGCGACGCGGCCGACACCGATGGTGGCGACGCCGTTCGAGGTAACCAGAACGCCGGTGGCATTGGCGCCCGTGGTAGTTACCGTCGTCGGGGTGACCGAGACGCTGCCGAGATCGGCGTTGGCGCGGATGCCGACCGAACCGGCGCCCGTGGTGCTGAAGGTTCCGCCCGTGACGGAGACGTCGCCGCCGGCGTCGCTGCTGGCGTTCACCGCGAAGGCATTGTCGCCCGTGGTGCGGATGTTGAGGCCGGAGATGGCGACGTCGCCGCTGTTGGTCAGGATGTCGATGGCGTTGGCGCCGAGGCCGGTGGTCGAGATCGTGCCGGCGTTGACGGTGACATTGCCGGTGGCCGAACCGCCGACGATGCCGAAGGCGTTCACACCGCTGGTGTTGATGGTGCTGATGTTGATCGCCAGATCGCCGTCAGTGGTAACCCCGAGGATGCCGAAGCCGCCGTCGGCGTCGGTGGTGATCGAGGCGCCGGTCAGGCCGTTGATCGTCAGGGCGTCCGTGCCGAGACCGAGGCCGAGAATGCCCGCGTTGAGACCGCCGCTGGTGTCGACGACCACGTCACCGTCGAGGTTGATGGTCAGGTCGCCGCCCGGGGTGAAATAGGTGATGCCGTTCGGATAGGGGTTGCCGGCCGAGGTGCAGGTGACCGTGTCACCGCCCGGCGCGGCGATGCCGCATTCGTCCTGCGCCATGGCGACACCGGGGGCGCCGATGGCGGCCAGAGCCAGGAAGCCGCCGATGGCGGTCGAGGCGGTGGACAGGAGGAGATTGCGGGTGCGGGCGCCGGATCGGGCGCGCGGGGCGGAGCTCACGAGCCCTTGGCCCGTGAGGTTAGTGGTCGTACGCATTTTTGGAACTGCCTGAAAAGCTGTGGTTACTGGAGGCAGTTACGTACGGGCAGCCGGATAGTTGCCGGCTCGACGAAAGAATCATCGAACCCGTCAAATTGGTCGCAGATCAGCCGGCGACCGCTTCCAGCGCCTCGGCCGCCGCCATCCAGACCGCTTCCGCTTCATCAACCTGCGCCTGGATCTTCGTCCGTCGCTTGCCGAGGTCGGCTGCGGCGGTGGGATCGCGGACATAGAGGTTCGGATCACCCAGCTTTTCGTCGATCTCGGCCAGCTGCTTCGTCACCCGGGCCAGGGTCTCCTCGGCCGCCGTCAGCTTGCGCTTCAGCGGGCCGGCCGCGGCCGCCGGATCGCGGTTGGACGCGAGGGGGGCCTTGGTGTTGACGGTCGGCTTGGGCTCCTCGCCCCTGACCTGGGTCGGGGCGCGGGCGGCGACGCGGGCGCGGTCGAGGACGAACTTGGCGTAGTCGTCCATGTCGCCGTCGAAATTCTTCACGCCGCCGTCGGCGGCCAGCCACAGCCGGTCGGCGACCAGCTCCATCAGCGAACGGTCGTGGGTGATCAGGATGACGGCGCCGCGGTAGTCGTTGAGCGCATCGAGCAGAGCCCGGCGGCTGTCGATGTCGAGGTGGTTGGTCGGTTCGTCGAGGATCAGCAGGTGGGGCGCTTCCATCGCCACCATGTTGAGCAGCAGCCGCGCGCGCTCGCCGCCGGACAGGTTGGCGACGGTGGTTTCCGCCTTTTCGTAGCTGATGCCCCACTGGGCCAGTTTCGAGCGGCGCTGCGATTCGCTGGACTCGGGGAGGGCGCGGCGGATGATGTCCATCGGCGTATCGACCGGATCGAGGGCCTCGATCTGGTGCTGGTGGAACCAGCCGACCTTGATGCGGCGATCGCGGTGCAGGTCGCCCGACTGGATGGGCAGGGCGCCGGCGATCATCTTGGCGAAGGTCGACTTGCCGGCCCCGTTGACGCCCAGCAGGCCGATGCGATCGTCGACATCCATCCGCAGGTTGAGGTTCTTGAGGATCGGCGGGCCGCCATAGCCGACCGTGGCGTTGTCCAGCCGCACCAGCGGCGGCGCCAGGGGCCGGGTCGGGGAGGGGATGGTGAAGGGGGCTGTGCGCTCCTCCAGGGTCATCGTCACCGGCGGCAGCTTCTGCAGCATCTTCAGGCGCGACTGGGCCTGGGTGGCCTTTGACGCGGTGGCGCGGAAGCGGTCGACGAAGGCCTGCATATGGGCGCGCTTGGCTTCGATCTTGCCGCGCATGGCCTCGGCCAGGCGGGCCTTTTCGGCGCGCTGCTCTTCAAAGCTGTCGTAGCCGCCGGTGTAGAGGTCGAGCTTTCCCTCACGAACATGCAGGATGTAACCGCAGGAATTATTGAGCAATTCCCCGTCGTGGCTGATGATCAGGGCGGTGTGCGGATACTTCTTCAGCCGCGCCTCGAGCCAGAGGGCGCCTTCGAGGTCGAGATAGTTGGTCGGCTCGTCGAGCAGCAGCAGGTCCGGCTGGCTGAACAGGGCGGCGGCCAGGGCCACGCGCATCCGCCAGCCGCCGGAGAACTCCGCCATCGGCCGGGTCAGGTCTTCATTGCTGAAGCCGAGGCCGGCGAGGATTTCGGAGGCCCGCGACGGCGCCGAGTCGGCGTCGATCTCGATCAGCCGGGTCCAGATGTCGCCCATCTCCTCGGGATCGGCGGTCTCCAGCCGGGTCATCAGGCTGTGGCGTTCCTCGTCGGCCTCAAGAACCGTGTCGAGCAGGGAGACCGGGGTGGCCGGATGCTCCTGGGCCACGGTGCCGATACGGGCGGCCTTGGGGATCTTGATCTCGTCCTCGCCGCCGTGCAGCTCGCCGAGGATCAGCTTGAACAGGGTCGACTTGCCGATGCCGTTCCGACCGACCAGGCCGATCTTCCCCCCGGTCGGCAGGGTCACTGACGCCTTGTCGAAGAAGCGTCTGCCCCATGCGTTGAATGTCAGTTCGTTGATCTGGAGCATGAAACGCTTTGGGGTGTTGGCGCGGGGAGGGCCCGCCGCTATAAGCCCGCGACCTCCCAAATCCCACCTCTTTGTAGGGCTGAAAGAAACTAGGCCATGACCGAACGCACCTTTTCCATCATCAAACCCGACGCCACCGAGAAGAACCTGACCGGCGCCGTCAACGCCGTCATCGAAGCCGCCGGCCTGCGCATCGTCGCGCAGAAGCGCATCAAGCTGAGCCAGGCTCAGGCCGAGAAGTTCTACGAGATCCACAACGAGCGCCCGTTCTTCGGCGAGCTGGTCGAGTTCATGACCCGCGCCCCGGTGGTCGTGCAGGTTCTCGAAGGCGAGAACGCCGTGGCTCGCTACCGCGAAGTCATGGGCGCCACCAACCCGGCCCAGGCCGCCGAAGGCACCATCCGCAAGCTCTACGCCGACAGCGTCGGTGAGAACTCGGTGCACGGGTCCGACAGCCTGGACAACGCCAAGATCGAGATCGCGCAGTTCTTCACCGACGACGAGATCGTCGGCTAAGCGCCTTTCTCATCGAGAGAGATCGAGCCGGCGGGGCGACCCGCCGGCTTTTTCTTTGGGCGTTAGGTCAGCGCTAAAGTCCCTGTGGTTGAGTGACGGCGCTGATCAGGTGGGGATGGATATGCGCTGGATTGCGTTGGCTGTGGCGGGGACGGTGCTGGCGGGTTGCCAGATGGCCGATCTGGCCAGGAAGCCCAATGAGCTGAGCCAGGCTGTCGTCGCCTATCGCGAAGGCGATGCCGCGGCGCTGAATGCCCTCACCGACTCAACGGCGACGCAGGCCGCGCTCGAAAGCGCGGCCGTTGGCGGCGACGACCCCTGCACCGACCAGGGGATCAGGGCGTCCAAGGCGGCCGCCGTCGCCTTCATCATCCGGCGGATCAACAACCCGACCGTCGTCTCGATGTCCCCCGAGGCGCGCTACGTCTATCTCGAACACCTGGGACGCGGCGGCATCACGCGCGCCGAGGTTCCTGCGACCATCCGCATCTGCAAGAGCGAGCAAAGCAATATGACGGTCGTGCGCGACGTCATGACGGCGATGAGCGTCGCCAAGGTGATGCAGGCCGAGAGTGAGGCGTGGGATGTCGCTCTCGAGACCCGGTACGGCTCCGAATATGCCCCGCGCATGCGGGCGGCGCGCATCACTCTGGCGCGGAACGGGGCGCTGGGTCCGATGGAAGCCCGGATGGCGAACGCGCGACGTATGCGCTGAGCGCCGCCGGATAGAGTCGGTGCTCCTCGGCCAGAACGCGCTCGGCCAGGCTTTCGGGCGTTTCGCCGGGGCGAATGGGCAGGCGGGCCTGGGCCAGGACCGGGCCCTCGTCGACGCCGACGGTCACCAGATGCACGCTGCAGCCGGCCTCCGCATCGCCGGCCTCGATGGCCTTGCGATGGGTGTCGAGGCCGGGATGCCGGGGCAGCAGGGAAGGGTGGATGTTGATCATGCGGCCGGCCCAGCCCTGGACCAGGAACGGGGTCAGAACCCGCATATAGCCTGCAAGGGCGATGTAGACGCATCCGGCCTGGCGCAGGGCCGCGTCCAGGGCGCGTTCATGGGCCTCGCGATCCTTGCCGAACGGCGCGTGATCGATGGCCATGGCGGCAACGCCCATCGCCCGGGCGCGATCAAGGCCGACGGCGTCCGGGCGGTTGGAGATCACCACCGCGACCTCATAGGGGCAGTCGTCCGCCTCCGCGGCGCGGATCAGCGCCTCCATGTTGGAGCCGGTCCCGGAAATCAGGATGCCGACCTTGGTCCGCGATCCTGGGCTGCGGCTCATCCCTTGGCGAGCTCGCCGCAGACGAAGGCATCCTCGCCGGCGTCCAGCAGGGCCATCAGCACCTCCGGCGCCTGGTCCTTGCCGACGATCAGCAGAAGGCCGATGCCGCAGTTGAAGGTCCGGCGCAGTTCGTGGTCGTCGATGCCGCCCTCGCGCTGCAGCCATTCGAACACCGGCGGCAGGGGCCAGGCGTTCCAGTCGAAGCGGGGTTCGAGACCGTCAGCGATCGCGCGCGGCGGATTCTCGATCAGGCCGCCGCCGGTGATGTGGGCGACGCCCTTGACCTTGCCGGCCTTTAGCAGCGGGTGGACGCTCTTCACATAGATGCGGGTCGGGGCCATCAGCGCCTCGGCCAGCGTGCCGTCGCCGAACGGGCAGGGCGCGTCCCACGAAAGGCCCGAGCGCTCGACCACCTTGCGGACCAGCGAATAGCCGTTGCTGTGCGGACCGCTGGAGCCCAGGCCGATCAGCACGTCGCCGGGCCGTTGGTCATCCAGGCGTGGCAGGACGCCGTCGCGGTTCACCGCGCCGACCGTGAAGCCGGCCAGGTCGTAGTCGCCCTCGCTGTACATGCCGGGCATCTCAGCCGTCTCGCCGCCCACCAGCGCGCAGCCGGCCAGGGTGCAGCCTTCGGCGATTCCCGCCACCACGCTGGTCGCCGTCGCCACGTCCAGCTTGCCGGTCGCGTAGTAGTCGAGGAACAGCAGCGGCTCGGCGCCCTGGGCCAGCAGGTCGTTGACGCACATGGCCACGAGATCGATGCCGACCTGACCGTGCAGGCCGGTGTCGATGGCGATCTTCAGCTTGGTGCCGACCCCGTCGGTGGTGCTGACCAGCAGCGGGTCGTCGTAGCCGGCCGCCTTGAGGTCGAACAAAGCGCCGAAACCGCCCAGTCCTCCCGACACGCCGGGGCGGTTGGTGGCCTTGGCCAGCGGCTTGATGGCTTCCACCAGAGCGGCGCCGGCGTCGATATCGACCCCTGCCTGCGCGTAGGTCAGCCCGTTCTTGCGGTCGGTCATGGCGGCATCCGGGTCACGAGAAAACGATAATTGAAACGGGCGGCGTTCAAAAACTTGCAGACTCGCCCGCGCGCGGGGCTATAGCTGCCGCATGACGCCTATTACAACCACCGCCGACCTGGCGGCGTTCTGCAATCAACTCAAGGGCCAGCCTTTCGTCGCCGTGGACACCGAGTTCATGCGCGAAACGACCTACTGGCCGATGCTTTGCCTGATCCAGGCCGCCGCGCCGAATGGGGCTGAAGCCTGCATCGACCCGCTGGCCCCCGGCATCGATCTGAGTCCCTTCCTCGACGTGCTGCGCGACACGGGCATCCAGAAGGTGTTCCACGCCGCCCGCCAGGATGTCGAAATCTTCAACAACCTGGGCGCCATGCCGAGGCCGTTGTTCGACACCCAGATCGCCGGCATGGCCGCAGGCTTTGGCGAGCAGATCGCCTATGACGCCCTGGTCCGCCAGATGCTGAAGATCGACCTCGACAAGTCGAGCCGCTTCACCGACTGGAGCCGCCGGCCGCTCAGCGACAACCAGCTGACCTACGCCATCGCCGATGTCACCCATCTGGCGCGCCTCTATCCGATCCTTCGCGGCACGCTCGAGAAGGCCGGTCGCCTGGCCTGGGTCGAGGAAGAGATGGAGGCTCTGGTCGATCCGGAGCTCTATGACGTCAATCCGGAGAACGCCTGGAAGCGCCTGCGCCCGCGCAAGCACTCGGCCAAGTACATGGCCGTCTTCAAGGCCGTCGCCGCCTGGCGCGAACGCACGGCCCAGAGCCGCGACCAGCCGCGTGGCCGCATCCTCAAGGATGACGCCATGGACGAACTGGCCGCCCAGGCCCCGACCGACGCGGCGGCCATGGACCGCCTGCGCGGGGTGCCGAAAGGCTTCTCGGGCTCCAAGTTCGGCCCCGACCTGATGGCCGCCATCAAGGAAGCCCTGCGCGATCCGGAAGCCTACGCTCCCGTCGTCGAGCGCGAGAAGACCAGCCACAACCCGGCCGCCGGCGCAGTAGTCGAGCTGCTCAAGGTGCTGCTCAAGGCGCGGGCCGAGGACGCCGGCGTGGCGTCGAAGCTGATCGCCACGGTCTCCGACCTTGAGAAGATCGCCAACGACGACAAGGCCGACGTCGGCGCCCTGACCGGCTGGCGCAAGGACGCCTTCGGGACGGACGCCCTGAAGCTGAAGCGCGGCGAACTGGCCCTGGTGCTGGACGGCACGCGGGTGCGGGTCGTCGAGGTGCGGCGGGCGCCCAAGGCGGCGGCGGCGGAGTAGGGGTCATCTGGACCTTCGGCCCCGTCGACCTGGCCGACAGGGCGGACGCCGACGCCCTGTTCGCCATCTACGAGGCCTCGATCCCGGCGCGCGAGCGGCGGACGCGCGCCGCCGTCACCGACCTTGCCCGGCAGGGTCGCTACCGCATCCACGGCGCCTGGCATGAGGGCGCCCTGGTCGCGGCGGCGGTGATTTTCGACTGCGAAAGCGCCGGGGTCTCGCTGCTCGACTATCTGTTTTCCCGCGAGGACATGCGGGGCTCCGGGCTGGGCGCCGCCCTGTTCAGCGCCGTCGCCGACACGCTTGGCGACCGCCGGCTGCTGGTCGAGGTGGACTCCGAGCGTGAGGCGTCCGCGGACCGCGCTATCCGCAAGCGTCGCAAGGACTTCTACCGCCGGCTCGGCTGTCGCCAGCTGGTGGGCCTGCCCTACATCCTGCCGCTGCCCGGTGAGGGCGATCCGCCGCTCATGGACCTGCTGGTGCTGGGCGAGGGGCGCGACGTGGTCGCGACCGCCGAGGTCCGTGACTGGCTGCTGGCGATGATCGGCGAGGCCTATCCGGATGTGGCGGCCGAGGCCCTTGTCTCCCGAATGCTGGACGATCTTGGGCCCACGATCCGGCTGGATTGAGGCGCGATCCCTTAGGGCCACGGCGCGCAAACCTTGCCAACCGCCCCGGAAAGGTGATTCACAGTCCGTCCAAGCAACCGCCTTTTAGAGCGTTCCCCGAGTCCTTCATGTCCAAGCTCCTCCAGACCGCCATCATCTATGACTTCGACGGCACCCTCGCGCGGGGCAACATGCAGGAGACCAGCTTCATTCCGGCGCTCGGCCTGACGCCCAAGGAGTTCTGGAACGACACGGTCCGGCCGCAGACCATCAAGTCCGATGGCGACGACATCCTGATGTACATGCAGCTGATGCTGCAGACGGCCCGCAAGGCCGGGCTGACGGTGACCAAGGAGATGCTGCAGAAGCACGGCGAGGGCGTCCTGCTGTTCGACGGCCTGCGCGACATGAGCTGGTTCGACCGCATCAACGCCTTCGGCGCCAACTACGGCCTGAAGATCCAGCACTTCATCCTCTCGTCCGGCCTGCAGGAGATGGTCGAGGGCTGCCCCATCTATCCGGCCTTCGAGCACGTCTTCGCCAGCCACTATGTCTACAACGACGATGGCGAGGCCGAATGGCCGGCGGTGGGCATCAACTACACCACCAAGACCCAGTACCTGTTCCGCATCAACAAGGGCGTGCACAACAACTGGGAGCACGAGAAGATCAACCGCTTCATGCCCGACGACGAGCGTCCGGTGCCGTTCGAGCGGATGATCTTCGTCGGCGACGGCGACACCGACGTGCCGACCATGAAGATGATGCACACCAAGGGCGGCCACTCGATCGCCGTCTACGACCCGCGCACCGAGCCCAACGACCAGACGAAACTGCATCGCCTGATCGCCGAGGACCGGGTCAACTTCGTCGCCGCCGCCAACTACACCGACGGCAGTGCGCTCGACCTGATCGTCAAGGGCATCCTCGGCCGGATCGCCATCCATGAAGGGACGATGCCGGCCGATCAGCGCGACTAGAGCGTCCCTCTAAAGCCCGGCGACCTTCTCCGTCACCATCCGGCGCAGGACCACCGTCGTGCCTGTCTTGGCGTCGGTCAGGGTCAGCTTGCGGTCGTTCAGGCGAAAGCCGAAGACGATGCGCGAGTCGGTCAGCAGGATCTGCTTGTCGTTGATCTCATAGTCCTCGGGCTCGTCGACGACCGCCTTGCCGCTGCTAAGGCGGGTGATCACCGCCTGCTGCTCGCCGGTCAGGGCCAGCTGGTCGCCACGACGCAGGTCGATGCCGACGTCGGCCCGCACGACTTCCCAGTTTCCAAGGATGGCCAGGCTTTTGGGCGGCTCGACGCCCTCGAGATTACCCGACAGCATGGCGGTCTGCTTGTAGAGCCCGCCGATCAGCGCCCGCTCCGGCTTCAGCCGCTCGTCGGTGTTGGCCTCGACCACATCATTCAGCCTGGCGAAGATGCGGTAGGAGCCCTCGACATCGCCCCGGTGATAGGCGGCTGTGCCTTCCCGGATGCCGAGGTATTCGCTCATCAGGGTGTGGCCGAGCGCCAGGTCGGCGCCGGGCTTGGCCCCATTGGCCGGCATGGCCACGGCCAGGGTGAAGGCTTCGGGCCGGTCCCCGCGGGCGTCGACATAGGTCATCGACGCGGTCAGCACCGGCGTTCCGGCCGGAATGCGGGGGTCAGGCAGGTTCTCGGCGCCCGGCGCCCGCGACATGGCCACGAACAGCCCGCCGCCCTCGTTGCTGAGGAAGACGCTCGGCACCTCGAAGCTGACCTCGCCGGCCTCGGTATAGTTCAGCGCCTCACCCGGCACGCCGTAGACCGCCGAGACCCGGTAGCCGGGGTTGGGCTTGAGGGTGACGCGGATGTCGTGCGCCACCTCGCTGACCATGTAGTCCAGCTTGGCCTCGAAGACGGATTTGACGTCCCCGGCGTTCTTCATGAAGAACAGATTGCCGCCGCGCGTCGACGACACCTTGGTGGCCAGGGCAGCGTCGAACTGCACCCCGACGCCGATGGTGGTCAGGCCGACCTGCTTCTGGGAGGCGGTTTTGGCCATGCCGATGAAGCTGTCGGCGTCCGTGCGGCCGACGTTGGGCTGCTCGTCGGTGAACAGCATCAGCCGGGTGACGCCCTTGAACGCCGGCGCGGTCTCGAAGGCGGCCTCGTAGCCGACCTTCAGGCCCGCCTCCATGTTGGTCGAGCCGGCGCTGGCGATGGCGTCGATCTGCGTCAGGATCTCGGCCCTGTTGCTGGCGGTGACCCGGGTCGGCTGCATGTAGCGATGCGAGATGTCGCCGTAGAGGACGATGGTCAGCTGGTCGCCGGGCCGAAGCTGGCCGACGATCTGCTTCAGGCTCTCACGCACCAGAGCCAGAGGTTGGCCGCTCATCGAGCCGGACTTGTCGACCACCGCCACCAGGTTCAACGGCTCGCGGGACCAGGTCGAGGCGTCGATGTTCGAACTGAAGCCCAGGCCGACGAAGGCGCGGTCGTCCGGCCGGGTCAGAAGATCGGCGCGCATGGCCTCGCCGGTCAGGCAGAACAGCTGCTGGCACGGGTCCTGCGGTCCCAGCACCAGGTTGTAGCCGCCCAGCAGTCCTTCCGGCGTCAGGGAGTCCGGGAAGGCGATGCGGCCGGCCTCGGCTTCGCCGCGGAAGAAGCTGATGTCCTGGGCGCCGCCCTGGCGGATGCGGGACGCGGTGATGACCAGTTCGCCGACATCGGCGTTGTCGTCGTCATCCTGCGCGAACACCGGCGTCGCCGGCGCGGCGGCGATCAGCACCGTCAGGCCAAGGGCCTTGATCCAGGGTTTCATCGAGCAGCTCCCTCTCCATTTTGAGGAAGCTTACGCCGACTACGGCGTCTGTCACCTGTTCGTTTACGCTAGGTCAATCTGCGCGGATTTCGGCCTTGGCATCAAGGTGGCCGGCCAGGGTCGCGGCCCGTCGCCCGGTCTGTTCGCCCAGCAGCAAGTCGGCCCGGTCGGCATCCGTGGTCAGCAGCAGGCGATCGCCCTTCAGGCTGAGACGGGTGTGGGCCAGCAGGGCGCTGTCGCGCGCGGTCAGGTCGCAGCCCAGTCGGATGGCGGCGCCCAGCGCCCGCGCCCGCTTCCTCGCCGCATCCGGCAGCAGGCGGGTGATGGTCCCCGGTTCCGGCGTGTTGTTCGAACTGCTGTGCCGGCTGAAGGCGGCGATCGCCAGGAAGGCGCGTTCGGCGTGGTTCTGGCCGGCGACCGGCGCGCGCAGCACCTGTTCGAAGACCAGGTCGGCCCGGTGATCCGGGTGCAGCCGGGCGCCAAGGTCGGCCAGCCGGCAGGCGGCGGCCAGAAGGATGGCGTCACGGCCGGGGAACACCGGATCAAGGGCATTGAACACCGGGCCCAGCCAGGCCTCGAGCGTCGGGCCGAGGGTGGCGTCGGCGCCGGTGCGGACCGTGAGATCGGCGCAGCCTTCGATTAGCGGATCGAGCGCCTGTGTCGCCGGGTCCATGGCCTCGAACAGCATGCCTTCGCGCACGCCATAGGCCGACAGCACCACCTTCTCGACGCCCAGGGCCACGATCAGCCGTTCCAGCACCACGGCGGCGTGCGGCAGGGTCTCGGCGCGTTTTTTGGAGACGCCTTCGACCGCCTCGAGCGACCGCCGCGACTGGCTGGCCACAAAGCGACAGGCGTTGAGCGCTTCGGCGCGGCTCATCTCATACTGATGCACCACCCGCAGCGGATAGCCGGTCATGTGCATGTGGATGAGCGCCAGGTTGCGCCAGGCGCCGCCGACAGCATGAAAGGTCTCGGCGTGAAAGCGGGTGAGGTCGCTCAGCCGCTCATCGACCTCCTTGCGGCGGATCTCCGGATCGTCGTCCGGGAAGACGCCGAACGAGAAGGGACCCAGCGGCAGGGTGACCCCTTCGCCGGCGCCCTTCGGCCCGATGGGAGTCAATTCAAGGCTGGCGCCGCCAAGGTCGCCGACGACGCCGTCGCCCGCCGGGGCGCCGGCCAGGACGCCCAGCGCCGCGTACTTCGCCTCTTCCTGGCCGCTGAGCACGCGAAGCACCAGCCCGGTCTCGGCCTGCACCCTTCCGGCGAAACTCGGGCCGTCCTCGGCGTCGCGGATGGCGGCGGTGGCGGCGGTGAACACCCGCTCGGGCGGCAGGCGGTCGACCACCATCCGGAACCGCTTCAGGGCCGCCAGCGCACTGGCGGAACCGTCCGGGCTCAGCCGGCCGGTCTTCTTCAGGTCGCGGCCGAGGCCGGCCAGCACCTTTTCGTTGAATACCGTCCACATCGAACGACCTTCGACCCGGTACAGAACCAGGCGGACCGAGTTGGAGCCGACGTCAACGACGGCGGCGTCATGGCTGGTCATTGATCGTGATCCAGGGCCAGGGCGCCCGGCATGTCGCGAACATTGTGCCCCCGGCCCGACAGGCTGGGGTTGGTCATGAAGTAGTCGTGGGCCGAGAAGGCCATGCGCTTGTTCCAGGCCGGGTCGCGGGCATAGCCGCCCTGACTGTCCAGGTTCCAGCTCTGCGCCTCGTCGTTGAGGTTGGCGACCATGATCTGACCCAGGACCTGCTCATGCACCGTCGGATTATCGATCGGCGTCAACGCCTCGACCCGGCGGTCGAGGTTGCGGGGCATCCAGTCGGCCGAGGAGATGAACACCTTGGCCGCCTTGCTGGGCAGCGGCTCGCCGTTGGCGAAGGCGGCGATGCGCGAATGCTCCAGGAACCGCCCGACGATGGATTTGACCCGGATGTTCTCCGACAGGCCGACAACGCCGGGCTTCAGGCAGCAGATGCCCCGGATGACCAGGTCGATCGGGACCCCGGCCTGGCTGGCGCGGTAGAGGGCGTCGATGATTTCCGGATCGACCAGGGCGTTGAGCTTGGCCCAGATGCCGCAGGGCTTGCCGGCCCGGGCGTTGTCGGCCTCGGCGGCGATCATGCCCAGCAGGTCCGGCTTCATCGTGTCCGGCGAGAAGCTGAGCTTCTCCAGCCGCTCGGGGCGGGCGTAGCCGGTGATGTAGTTGAACAGCCGCGCACTGTCCCGGCCCATGGCCGGGTCGGTCGTGAACAGGCTGAGGTCGGTGTAAACCTTGGCCGTCACCGGGTGGTAATTGCCGGTGCCGAAGTGGCAGTAGGTGCGCAGGGTTTCCCCCTCGCGGCGCACCACCAGGCTGAGCTTGGCGTGGGTCTTGTACTCCACGAAGCCGAACACGACATGGACCCCGACCTTCTCCAGGTCCTTGGCCCAGCGCAGGTTGTTCTCCTCGTCGAACCTGGCCTTGATCTCGACCAGGGCGGTGACGTTCTTGCCGTTCTCGGCCGCCTCGATCAGGGCGGCGATGATCGGGCTGTCCTGGCTGGTCCGATACAGCGTCTGCTTGATGGCCAGCACCTGCGGGTCCCGCGCCGCCTGGCGCAGGAACTGGACGACCACGTCGAAGCTCTCGAACGGGTGGTGGACCAGGATGTCCTTCTCGCGGATGGCGGCGAAGCAGTCGCCGGCATGGTCGCGGATGCGTTCGGGGAAGCGGGCGACGAAGGGCGGGAATTTCAGGTCGGCGCGATCCTTGGGAATCATCTCCGACATGGCGGCCAGGCCCAGCTTGCCGTCGATCAGCACAACGTCGTCGGGCCGCGCGCCGAGGCCGTCGAGGATGAACTCGCGCAGGTCGTCGGGCATGGTCGTCTGGATCTTGACCCGCACCACCTCTCCCATGCGGCGACGCTTCAGCTGGGTCTCGAACTCCAGGACCAGGTCCTCGGCCTCTTCCTCGATTTCGATGTCGCTGTCGCGGATCACCCGGAACAGGCCCCGGCCCTCGACCGAGTAGCCGGGGAACAGCTGGTCAAGGAACAGGATGATCAGGCTTTCCAGGGCAATGAACCGCCGCTCCTTGCGCCGCGCCGGGCCGGGCAGCTCCCAGAACCGCTTCACCTGCTGGGGCACCGGCACCAGGGCGAACAGCAGCTTGCCGTCGGCCCGCTTCATCTTCAGCCCCAGGCAGAAGCCGAGGTTCGGAATGAAGGGGAAGGGGTGGGCGGGGTCGATGGCCAGGGGCGTGAGGACCGGGAACAGCTTGTTCTGGAAGACATCGAGCGCCGCCGGAAGATCGACCGCCGTGACGTCGCGCGCGTCGAGCAGGCGCAGGCCCTCGTGACCAAGCTCGGCGCGCAGGCTCCGCCAGATCCGCTGCTGGTCGTCCATCAGCACCGAGGCGGCGGCGTTGAGGCGGTCCAGCTGTTCGATGGGGGTCAGGCCGTCGAGGCTGACCTTGCGCACGCCCTCACGGACCTGGCCCTTCAGGCCGGCCACCCGGACCATGTAGAATTCGTCGAGGTTGTTGGCGCTGATCGACAGGAAGCGCAGCCGCTCGAGCAGCGGGTGGCGCTGGTTTTCAGCCTCTTCCAGCACCCGCCTGTTGAAGGCCAGCCAAGAGATCTCGCGGTTGAAGAACCGCTCCGGCGAGGCCAGCAGGGTCTCGTCGAGGGTCAGGTCCCGGAGGGCCGTGGGGCTTTTCTTGGGTGCGCTGGCGGTCGCGGTTCGGGGCATCGGGACTCTATAGGCGGTTTCGCCGACCTTTGGCGCATGGTCGTGACAGTTTCAACCGAGTGCGTCCCGTTCCTGCCAAATCCGGCAATCTCCCCAAGGCGGTGTCTTCGGGAGGTCGGGCTGGGACCTAGACCTCCTCGAACAGGTCCGAGGTCTCGTCCAGCAGCTCGCGGGCCAGGGCCCGGTTGATCGCCCGTCCGCGTGACGCCGCCACTTCATCCATCTTCGCCGCCAGGATGCGCGCCGCCGACACCGACCGTTCCATGCGGCTCAACAGGTAGGGATACAGATCATCGTCCGGCTTGATGTGGCGGGCCTTGAACAACGCCTCCAGCACCGCGCGCAGCTGGGCGTCGTCCGGCGGATCGATCTCGGCCACGGGCAGGGCGTTGTAGCGCGAGCGCAGGTCGGCCAGGGCGGTCGGCCAGGCCAGCGGACGCTCGCGCCCGGTCAGCAGCACGGCGCGGCCGGCCTGGGCCTGATTCAGCAGGTGAAAGACGGCCTCGTCCTGTCCCAGAAGGTCGGCGTCCTCGATGAGGATGGGGCCGGAGCCGTCCAGGCCCGGCGTGCGACCGGGGAAGACCAGCTGGGCCCCGTTGGCGTCGGCCCAGGTCTGGGCCAGATGGGTCTTGCCGCTGCCGGCCGGACCGATCAGGGCCAGGGCGCCGCGGCCAAGGCTGGCCCAGTCGTCGAGCGCCATCACCGCCGAGCGATTGGCGTCCGACAGCACGAAGGCGTCACGCGTCCAGCTGGTCGCGGGCTCGAACGGCAGTCGGAACTGGGCGGCGGTCACGGCAGGGGTTCTAGCAAGCCCCCGCGCGGCGGTCACCGCAGGGACGGGGCAGGGCGGGGGAGAACCGGTCGCCGCCTGTGGACAACAGGCTTAACGGCGCCTCTGATGAATATGTCTAGACATATTCATCGCGTTTAGGGGCTCTGAGCTCGCCGGCTTTCGGTCACCTACGCTGATTGGCGTCCGGCCGGTTGGGTTTCGGGCTGGTTTGTGTTGTCTCGCGGGTGACTTTTTGTCGTCTTTCTGGTCGACGGATGTCGTCAGATGGTTGGCTGCATGTCTATGTATCTAATTGATTTATTGAGATTAAAGTCCTAGAGGCCGCCGCCCCCGTGCTATACTGGTCCCCGCTTCGCTAGTGCTTCCGACCGGACACCGCCGTAGCGCAGCCGAAGAACAGCCGGTGATAGGTGACCTCCAGCCCCTCGGCCCGCATCATCTCCGCCAGCCCGGACGCGTCGCCGAAATTGCTGCTGTAGGTCCCGATCATCGCAAAATCCTGCGCGCCCCGCAGGAACAGCCGCTCGATCAGCGGCAGCACGACCAACAGATGCAGCCGGTACAGCGGCCGCAGCCACCACCCCTTGGGATCGGAGGCCTCGACCATGGAAAACACCCCGCCCGGCTTCAGCACCCGCGCCGTCAGCTTCGCCAGCCGCCCATGCTGCTCGGGATTGAAGGTCTTCAGCCCGAAAGTCGCCACCACGAAGTCGGCGCTGTCGGAGGGCAGGTCGCTGGCCAGCAGGTCGTCCTCGATGAAGGCGATCTTTTGGGCCCGCATCGCGTGCAGCCGCTCCAGCGCCCGCCGGTGCATGCCCGAGGAGATATCGACGGCGGTGATGGCGCCAAGGCCCGGGAACCGCTTCAGCAGATGCGGCCAGACCTCGCCGGTTCCAGCCATGAAGTCGTAGCCGCTAGGCGCAGCCACGGCCGGAACCGGCATCAGCGCCACGCACTGACGCCGCCACCGCTCGGTGAAACCCATCGAGCAGATGTAGCTGAAAGCGATGTAGCGGTCCGAACAACGGTCGAAGACGGCCTTGACGAACCGGGGGTCATAGAGGTCTTCGGACATGCGGCCAGATGATCCGGCTTCGCCGCCCGGCGCAACGGGGGAAACATGCCTCAAGGATACCTGCGCAGCTTCGCCAGGGTCGCCACCATGAGCGATGCGCTCGACGTCGCCCGCGACCTTCTGGCGGCGCTCGATGGCGTGGCGACAGTGAAGAGCCTGCTGGTCGAGCCCTACTACAAGGAAGAGGGCTGGATCGAGGTGACGCCGACCTTCAGCGACCTTGACCTCGAGGCCGTGAAGGCGCGGCTGGCGACCGATTGGGTCGAGGGCGGCGGGGACTGGATCTGGAACCCGGAGGCGCACTGGAACCAGGGGGAGGGGGTCTCCTTCGCGGTGCCGAAGATCGTCTGGGCGCTGGTCGAAAGCACCGACTGAAACGCCGTTTGCCTTGACTTTCCAAGGCCCTCATGCGCCCTTCCGCGCCTCTCGAAATTCCGACTCCAAAGCACAGATTCATGCACGCCTATCGCACCCATACCTGCGGCGCCCTGCGCGCCACCGACACCGGCGCCACGGTGCGCCTGTCCGGCTGGATCCATCGCAAGCGTGACCACGGCGGCCTGCTGTTCATCGACCTGCGCGACCATTACGGCCTGACCCAGCTGGTCCTGCACCCGGGCACGCCCGGTTTCGATGCCGTCGAGCGGCTGCGCGCCGAGAGCGTCATCCGCGTGGACGGTGAAGTCGTCGCCCGCTCGGCCGAGACCATCAACGCCAACCTCGGCACCGGCGAAGTCGAAGTGCGGGTCACCTCGGTCGAGGTGCTGTCGGAAGCGGCCGAGCTGCCGCTGCCGGTGTTCGGCGAGCCCGACTATCCCGAGGAAATTCGCCTCAAGCACCGCTACCTCGACCTGCGTCGCGAGACCCTGCACAAGAACATCATCCTGCGCTCCAAGGTCATCGACAGCATCCGCAAGCGGATGGTCGGCCAGGGCTTCCTCGAGTACCAGACGCCGATCCTGACCGCCTCGTCGCCGGAAGGCGCGCGCGACTTCCTGGTGCCGTCGCGGCTGCACCCCAGCAAGTTCTACGCGCTGCCGCAGGCCCCGCAGCAGTTCAAGCAGCTGCTGATGGTTTCCGGTTTCGACCGCTACTTCCAGATCGCCCCCTGTTTCCGCGACGAGGACCTGCGCGCCGACCGCAGCCTGGAATTCTACCAGCTCGACGTCGAAATGAGCTTCGTCACCCAGGAAGACGTGTTCGCGGCCATCGAGCCGGTGATGCATGGCGTCTTCGAGGAGTTCGCCGACGGCAAGTCGGTGACGCCCTATCCGTTCCCGCGCATCCCTTACCGTGACGCCATCGCCTGGTACGGCTCGGACAAGCCCGACACCCGCAACCCGATCAAGATGTCGGACGTCTCGGAACACTTCCGCGGCGGCGGCTTCGGCCTCTTCGCCCGCATCCTGGAAACCGAGAAGAACGCCGTCTGGGCCGTGCCGGCGCCGGGCGGCGGTTCGCGCGCCTTCTGCGACCGCATGAACAGCTGGGCCCAGGGCGAGGGCCAGCCGGGCCTCGGCTACATCTTCTGGAGCGCTGATCAGAACGCCTGGGGCGGGCCGATCGCCAAGAACCTGGGTGAAGAGAAGACCCAGGCCCTGATGACCGGTCTGGGCCTGGGCGAAGGCGACGCCGCCTTCTTCGTGGCCGGCGATCCGGGCGTCTTCTACAAGTTCGCCGGCTCTGCCCGCACCCGCGTGGGCACGGAGCTGAAGCTGATCGACGAGGGGACGTTCGAGTTCTGCTGGATCGTCGATTTCCCGATGTTCGAATGGTCGGACGAAGAGAAGAAGGTCGACTTCAGCCACAACCCCTTCTCGATGCCGCAGGGCGAGCTGGAAGCGCTCGAAACCAAGAGCCCGCTCGATATTCTCGCCTACCAGTACGACATCGTCTGCAACGGCTACGAGCTGTGCTCGGGCGCGATCCGGAACCACAAGCCGGAGATCATGCTCAAGGCCTTCGAGATCGCCGGCTATGGCGCCGACGTCGTCGAGGAACAGTTCGGCGGCATGCTGAACGCCTTCCGCTACGGCGCGCCGCCGCACGGGGGCCTGGCGCCGGGCATCGACCGCATCGTCATGCTGCTGGCCGGCCAGACGGCCATCCGCGAGGTCATCGCCTTCCCGCTGAACCAGCAGGGGCAGGATCTGCTGATGAGCGCGCCGTCGGAAGTGTCGGAGAAGCAGTTGAAAGAACTGCACATTCGCCTGAACCCGCCGCTCAAGGCCTGATCGGCGCATCACGCCGGGCACAAGAAAACGGCCGCCTCGCAGGAGGCGGCCGTTTGTCTTGGATCGCGACCTAGCGCTGAGCCTGCCTCGGCGCCCTCGGTGGTTCAGGCGGCTCGGGCGGGGCCGGGGTCTTGAACACCACCATCCGGCGACCTTTGCACAGGCGCGGGGTCAGGCCGTTCGGCAGCCTGGTGCTGTTATCCGAGCAGGCCTCGTTGACCTGATGCTGGGTCAGGTTGCGGGCCTTGCTGAGGTCGGCGCCGAACAGGCTGGCGTTCGTCAGGTCGGCATCGCGGAAATCGGCGTTGTTGAAGGTCGACCGCAAAAGCATGGCGCCGGTCAGATCGGCGTCGCGGAAGTTTGCGTCGGTAAAGGTCGCGCTGATCAGCTTGGCGCCGACCAGTTCGGCGTCACGGAAACTGGCTCCGGTCGCCTGGACCTGGGTCATGATCGCGTGGGGCAGTTCCGCGCCGCGAAAGCTGGTCGAGACCAGCTTGGCGCCCTGGAAATTCACCGCCGGCAGTTCGGCGCCCTCGAAGCTGGCGCGGGTGAAGTTCGCCTTCTGGAAGACGGCGCCGGCGCCCTCGATGCCGTCGAGTTCAGCGCCGGTGAAATCGGCGTAGGAGAAGTTGGAGCCCATCATCTCGGCCCCCGAGAGATCGGCGTCGGCGAGACGGGCGCCCTGGAAGTTGGAGCCGACGAAACTGGCTCCGCGCAGGTCGGCCCGGACCATGGTCGCGCCGCCGAAATCGGCTCCGGTGAAGCGGGCGTTGACCAGCTTTTTGCCCGACAGGTCGCACTGGCGGCAGGCGCCGCCGAACGACAGCTGGCGCGGAATGTCCTTCTCGTTCGCAACGATCCTCGCCTCTGCCGCGCCGGCGGCGGCGGCCAGAAGCGTGAAAGCGGAGAGGGCGACAGCGAGCTTGTTCATCGAGATCAGATGTGGCCCACGCGCCGAAGGGGCGCCACTTAATTCGCGGTAAGGATTGGGTTTTCCCGGTTCCGGGTCAGCCCGTTTCAATCAGCACCGGGGGATCCGCAGACCCCTCGGCAGGCGCGTGGTCTCGTCACCGCAGGCCTGGTCAAGCTGGCGTTGCGTGAGGCCGACGGCGCGGTCCATCTCGGCCCCGGAGAAGACCGTGCCGGAGAGGTTGGCGCCGCTGAAGTTGGCGCCCTGCAGGTAGCTGCCGACGAAGTTGGCGTTGGTCAGATTGGCCCCGGCGAAGCTGGCGCCCGAGAAGGTCGCCGCCGAGGCGTCGGCGTCGCGCAGGTCGGCGCCGGCGAAGTTGGCGCGATTCATGACCACGGCGGTCAGGGTGGCCTGGCGCAGGCGGGCCTTGCGGAAGTTGAGGCCGCTGCGTTCCATGCCCATGAAATCGGCCTGGAAGAGGTTGCAGCCGGGGCAGCTGGCCCCGCCGCGCACGCGGGCGATCTGGCCGGCGTTCTGGGCGGTCGCGGGGCCCGCGAGGGCGGCGGCCACGAGGATGAGCAGGGCGAGGCGTTTCATGGGCGAAACCCTGCCATGGAAGGGGTCTTTGTTCGGTTAACGGGCGTTCTGCTCGATCACCACGCCGCAGGTGTCGCAGACACCGCTGAACACCGACTGATCGCCGCAGGAGGGGCAGACACTGGCGGCGCGGGGGTGGTCGGTCATCACCTCGCCCGGGCGCTTGCCGAAGGGCAGGAAGACCAGGTTATCCGGGGCGGCGCCCCTGGAGAAGCCCTTGGAGATAAAGCGGCTGGCGGGCTGGGGTTCGGCTTCGCTGGTCAGGGCGTCGTCGGCCTTTCCGCGGCCGAGGCCATCGGCGTTGAGCTCCTCGCCGTCGGCGTTGGAGAGATCGTTGCGGCCCAGATAGCTGACCCCCAGTTCGCGGAAGACGTAGTCGAGGATGGAGGTGGCTGAGCGGATGGTGTCGTTGCCGGTCACCGGGCCGGCGGGCTCGAAGCGGGTGAAGACGAAGGCGTCGACGAACTCCTCGAGCGGCACGCCGTATTGCAGGCCGATGCTGATGGCGATGGCGAAGTTGTTCATCACACTGCGGAAGGCGGCGCCCTCCTTGTGCATGTCGATGAAGATCTCGCCCAGCTCGCCGTCGTCGTACTCGCCGGTGTGCAGGTAGACCTTGTGGCCGCCGACGGCCGCCTTCTGGATGTAGCCCTTGCGGCGGTCGGGAAGCTTGCGGCGGGTGCGGTCGCGTTCGACCACGCGCTCGATGATGCGCTCCTGGGCCGGCGCGGCGCGCGGCGCTTCGGGGGCGGCCTCGTCCGGGATGGCGAGATTGAACGCAAGCGGAGGACCGGCGCGGTCCAGCCGCAGGGCCCGGACCCCGGCGGCGAGCGCCTGGGCCTGGAGCAGGACCGCTTCGGAGGGCAGGGCGGTGAAGCTGAGCGGCAGGCGCAGCGCCCCGGCGTGGCCGCAGGCGTCCTCGATGGCGGCGTGCAGGGCCAGGCGGGCGGCGAAGGGCTGCTCAGGATCCAGGATGGCGCGGGCGGCGGGCGAGAGGTCGCTTGCCAGGTCGAGGCTTGCGGAGCCAAGGACCCAGGCGCCCGCCTCGGCGATCTGGCGGTCGGTGAAGCCGGCCAGCCCGAGCGTGTCGAAGCCGGGACGGCGCAGGGCTTCCGGATCGGCGCCGAGAATGTCGCGCAGGAAGCCCTCGCCGACGACCAGCGGGCTGAAGGCGTCGCGCAGGTCGGTGACCAGGGGCAGGACGGCCTGGATGGACTCGGTCTCGAGGACGGTGAAGCCCAGGGCCGCCAGGGAAGCGCTGTTGATATGCGGGGCTTCGGCGAAGTCGCGGTGGCCGAGCAGGGCCAGGCGCAGGGCGTCGGGGTCTTCGCCAAGACAGGCGAGCGCATCGAGGGCCGGCTCGGCGATCACGCGCAGGGTTTCGCCGTCTTCGGTCTCGGCGATGGTGAGCGGGCCGGACCAGGGGGCGGCGGCCATCGAGGCTGCGCCGAGGCGCAGCTGGAGTTCGGCGTCCTCATGCGGGGCGACGTCGGCGAGGCCGCGGGCGGCCGAGGCGGCGCGGCTCCACAGGTCGGCGGCCAGGTCGCGGGCCTCGTCGCTGTCGTAGGCCAGGCCTCGGGCGACGATCAGGGCGGCGGTATTGGCAAGGGTCAGGGTTGCCGGGCCGTCCGGGCCGGCGTCGAGGCGGACGGCTGCGGCCAGCAGGCGGGCGGCGGCCTCGAAGCCCGCCATGTCGAAGGTCTGACCCCGCTGGAAGGCGAGCAGATCGAGGGCGGCGACCGGGCCGGCGGCGCGAGCCGACAGGGCGGCGGCGTCTTCGGCGGTCAGGGCCAGTGTAGCGGCGCCGGTGCGCCAGCCGAGAGCGGCCAGCTCACGTTCGCGGCCGGTGTGGGCATCGTCGGCGGCCTGAAGGATGACGGCAGGGCGAGCGGGCGCCTCGGCGGCCTGCGGCGCGGTGGCAAGGCCGCACAGGCCCGCCCCGATGGCGTCGCTGATGGCGGCGTCGCTGGCTCCGGCGGCGCGGGCGGCGCGCGCCATGCGGGCCAGCGCCGGGTTGGCGGTCGGATCGGCACAGGCGGCGGCGTCGCCCTCGCAGCGGCGGACGGCGTCGCTGACGGCGGCGAGGCGCTCGGTCAGGGTGCGCAGGGCCGGCCGGGTCAGGTCGTGGGCGGCGATATCGGCGGCGAAGGCGGCCAGGGCGCGGTCGGAGTCGGGCGTGGCGAGATCGATCACCGGGACGGGCGCGGGTCGCCGTGCGCCGGCCAGGGCGACCACCCCGTGGCTCATCAGGGCGAACAGCTCGTCACGGAAGGCGCCGGCGTCGGTGGGTCGGGCGAACAGGCCGGCGGTCCAGCCCTTGCCGGCCAGGTCCTGCGCCTTGCGGGCAGGGCCGCCGCCAAGAAGGCCGATGGGGGTCAGGGGTTGGCTGAGGACGTTGGGCAGGTCTTGCGCCGCCGCGGGATCGGCCAGCGTGTCGGCCCAGTCAGCCCAGGCCTGGACGCGGGCGCTCGGCCAGCTGATGGGCGCTAGCACGCCAGTGAGGGCGCTCGCCCCCTCCAGGGTGCGAAGCTCGACTTCCGGCCCCGCGGCCTTGGCTCGCCGTCGCTCGAAACGCATACGTCCGCCGCTCCCACGCTAACGCGGGCAGGGTAGGGCGCGGATAGGGCTTGAGCAATAGATGATGGGGTGCGGCGCGGTGTCATCCACAAGATATGGTGCAATCAATGATCCCTTCTCCCGCTTGTCGGGAGAAGGTGGCCGCGTAGCGGTCGGATGAGGGCAGCACCGGCGGTAGACGATTGCGCGTGTTCTGGCGCGTTGGCCGCTGTCGCCAATCTTCCACTTCTGCTCAGCCCTCATCCGACCCCCTTCGGGGGCCACCTTCTCCCGACAAGCGGGAGAAGGAACGCTTTGTTTTTCCTCCGCCGCCCTCTATGTTCCGCTCGAAATTCGACCCCTCCCGACAGACGGATTCTCCTGTGCTGAAAGCGATCTTTACCTGGTGGAACGGCGCCACTCTGGGGCAGACGTTCCACATCAAGCGCCGCGGCGTGAAGATCGGCCAGGATGAGTTCGGCAACACCTACTATGAAGCCCGCGACGACAAGGACAGCTACGACGTCGGTCGCAAGCGCCGCTGGGTGATCTACAACGGCTATGCCGAGGCCTCGAAGGTGCCGCCGGACTGGCACGGCTGGCTGCGCTACACGTTCGAAGAGCCGCCGACTATCGCTCCGCTGCCGCGCCGCAGCTGGGAGAAGGAACACCGGCCGAACCTGACCGGCACCGTTTATGCCTGGCGGCCCAAGGGTTCGATCTCCGGCGATGGACAGCGCGACAAGGCGACGGGCGACTATCTGCCCTGGACGCCCGAATAGTCATGAAGATGCGGCTGATCCTTCTGGCAGTGGCCGGCCTGGCCATGGGCGGGGTCGCGGTCGCGCAGACGACCGCCCCTGCGCCGTCGCAGCCGAAGACTGCGCCGCAACCGAAGGCTCCGCCGACCGCGCCCGCCCCGGAAGAACCGCCGCCGGCCAATGTCACTGCTCCGCCGCCCGTGGTCGCCCAGCCGGTGACGCCGGTGCCGATCGTGCCCCTGCCCGATCCCAAGCCGGCCCAGAAGGCCAAGGCCGCCGAGGCCAAGCCGGTCGAGCCTGTGAAACGCGTGCGGGCCGGTTCGGCGATCATCCAGGCGCTCGACAAGGTCACCGCCGAGACGCTGCGCTTCGAGGTGCCGGTCGGCGGGAGCGTGCGCTACAAGTCGCTGGTCTTCTCAGTGCGGGCCTGCGAGAGCGCCGCACCCGACGAGACCGCCCCGGAGTCGGCCGCCTACATCACGGTCGACAGCTCGCCCAAACCGCAGCCCGGCCGGCCTTCGCCGCCGACGCGGCAGGTGTTCAAGGGCTGGATGTTCGCTTCGTCGCCGGGGCTGAACCCCCTGCAACACCCGGTCTATGACGCCTGGCTGATCGCCTGCAAGGCCGCCTGACCGCCGCCTTCGAAGCGGGCGAAATCGCCTTCTACCTCAAGCGCCTGGGCCAGTCGCCGGTGATACTCGGCGCGCGGTATCTCGACGACGCCGAACTGCGTCAGGTGCTCGGTGACGAACTGGCAGTCGAGCAGGCGGTAGCCGCCGACCCGCAAGCGAGCGACCAGGTGGACGAGTGCGACCTTGCTGGCGTCGGTGGCGCGGCTGAACATGCTCTCGCCGAAGAAGGCGCCGCCCAGCGAAACACCGTAGAGCCCGCCGATCAGCTCGCCATCATGCCAGGTCTCGACACTATGGGCCTGGCCGCGGCGGTGAAGCTCCCCGTAGAGGAACTCGATCACCGGATTGATCCAGGTGTCCTCGCGGCCCGGGGCAGACTGTGCGCACAGGCCGACGACGCGGTTGAAGGCGGTGTCGGTGCGGACCTCGAAGCGGTCGGCTCTGACCGTGCGCGCCAGCCGGGACGAGAGCTTGAAGCCGTCCAGCGGCAGGACGCCGCGCCGCTGGGGATCGATGAGGAATACGCCTTCGTCATCCCGCGAGTCCGCCATCGGGAAGACGCCGCGCTGGTAGCAGGCGATCAGATCTTCGGGGGTGAAGGCGTCGTCCACGCGGGCTCCAGACTCAAGGCCCGACCATCAAACACAACCGTCATCCCGGCCGGAAGCCCGTAGGGCCCGAGAGCTAAGGACCCAGGGCGATGAGATGGGTTTGGCGGCGACCGATATCTCACTCTGTCACCCCCTGGGTCCCGGATCGGTCCTGCGGACCGTCCGGGATGACGGAAAGGGTCAGGCCTGCGCCTTGAGCCAGTTTTCCAGCCAGTGGATGTTGTAGTCGCCGCTGCGGATGTCGTCGTTCTGCAGCAGGTCCTGGAACAGCGGGATCGTCGTCTCGATGCCGCTGACGACCATCTCGCCCAGGCACCGCTGGGTGCGCGCGATGCACTCGGCCCGGTCGCGACCGTGGACGATCAGCTTGCCGACCAGGCTGTCGTAATAGGGCGGGATCGAATAGCCGGCGTAGAGGCCGCTATCGAGACGCACGCCCAGACCGCCCGGCGCGTGGAAGTCTGTCACCTTGCCCGGCGACGGGGTGAAGGTGCGCGGGTTTTCGGCGTTGATGCGGCATTCGATGGCATGGCCTTCGAAGGTCACGTCGGCCTGGGTGAAGCTGAGCGGCAGGCCGGCGGCGATGCGAATCTGTTCGCGGACCAGGTCGATGCCGGTGATGGCCTCGGTGACCGGATGCTCGACCTGCAGGCGGGTGTTCATCTCGATGAAGAAAAACTCGTCGTTCTCCCACAGGAACTCGATGGTGCCGACGCCCAGATAGCCGATGGCGCGGATGGCCTCGACGACGACGGCGCCGATCTTCTTGCGACCTTCGGCGCTGAGGGCCGGCGAGGGAGCCTCTTCCAGCACCTTTTGGTGGCGGCGCTGCAGGCTGCAGTCGCGTTCGCCCAGGTGCACGACGTTGCCGTGGCTGTCCGCCACGACCTGGATCTCGATGTGGCGCGGGGTCTGGAGGTAGCGCTCCATATAGACCGCGTCGTCGCCGAAGGCCGCGCGGGCTTCGGAGCGGGCGGTCGAGACCGCCTCGTAGAGGTCTTCCTGCGTCGCCGCGACCTTCATGCCCCGGCCACCGCCGCCGGCAGCCGCCTTGATCAGGACCGGGAAGCCGATCTCCTTGGCCGCCGCGAAGGCCTCTTCCTCGGTCGTCACGGCGCCGTCGGAGCCGGGCACCACGGGGATGCCTGCCTCCTTCACCGCCTGCTTGGCGCTGATCTTGTCGCCCATCATGCGGATATGCTCGGGTTTGGGCCCGATGAAGGTCATGCCGTGGGTGTTGACGATCTCGGCGAAGCGGGCGTTTTCCGATAGGAAGCCGTAGCCGGGGTGGATCGCCTGGGCCCCGGTGATCTCGGCCGCCGCGATGATCGACGGGATGTTCAGATAGCTCTTGGCAGCCGGGGCCGGGCCGATGCAGACGCTTTCGTCGGCCAGGCGGGCCCACATGCCGCTGGCGTCGGGCTCGGAGTGGACCGCCACGGTGGCGATGCCCATTTCCTTGCAGGCGCGGTGAATGCGAAGGGCGATCTCGCCCCGGTTGGCGATCAGGATCTTGTCAAACACAGCGGCTACTCGAGGATCACGAGCGGCTGGCCGAACTCGACCGGCTGGGAGTCTCCGACCAGGATTTCGACGACGACGCCGGCGCGGGGCGCGGGGATCGGGTTCATCGTCTTCATGGCCTCAACGATCAGCAGGGTCTGGCCCTCGCCGACCTTGTCGCCGACCTTGATGAAGGGCGGGCTGCCGGGTTGGGCCTGCAGGTAGATGGTGCCGACCATCGGCGACTTGACCTCATCACCCTTGCGGGCGGCCGGCGCGGCCTCCACCGGGGCGGCGGCAGCCACGGGCGCGGCCGCCGGGGCGGCGACAGGGGCCGGCGCCGGGGCGGCGGCATAGGTCGCTTGCGGCGCGGCGGCGACGGTGATTTCACGGGCGACGCGGATCCGCAGGTCGCCGCGTTCCACTTCGATTTCGGTCAGGCCGGTGCTCTTCAGGATGTCGGCGAGCTTGCGGACCGTCCGGGTGTCGATGGCGGCGCTGTTCTCGGCGGAGTCGTCGGCCGGGGAATTGGACATTATCGGTACCTTGTTCTTGTCTTTGTCGCTTACGACCGGGCCGCGCCGATCAGGCCGGCGGCGGCTTCGATCGCCAGTTCATAACTTGCCCCGCCGAATCCGGACACGATGCCGGTCGCCGCGAGCGAAACATAGGTCGTCTTGCGAAACGCCTCGCGCGCCGCAGGGTTCGACAGGTGGCACTCCACCACCGGAATAGCGAGAGTCTTCAGCGCGTCCAGCAGGGCCACGGAAGTGTGACCGTAACCGGCCGGGTTGATGACCAGGGCGCTGGCCTCTTCACGAGCTTGCTGGACCCAGTCGATCAGGTCGCCTTCGTGGTTGGACTGACGGCAGTCGACGGTCAGGCCGAAGGCCTCAGCGCGCGCGGCGCAGCGCTCATGGATGTCCGACAGGGTGTCGTATCCGTAGATTTCGGGTTCACGCGTCCCAAGCAGGTTGAGATTGGGCCCGCTCAAAACAAAGATCGGTTTCGGCATCCGGCCCCGCCGTCGATTCACGACGGGCCTTGTATCGCCGCAAGGCCGGGGTAACAAGCGCAGGCATGCGGATACAGCTGAACGGCGAAGAACAGACGTTTGAAGGCGTGGCGACGGTGGCGGCCCTGGTGGCGGCGCTGGAGCTCGATCCGAGGAAGGTCGCGGTCGAGCGGAATCTCGAGATCGTGCCGCGATCGACCTATGCCGACACGCCGGTGGTGGACGGGGACCGGATCGAGATCGTGACGTTTATCGGGGGTGGGTGAGGGGTGGCTGTCCTCCGGCGCAGCCGGATGCTGTCACCGTCACCGGAGCTCATAATCCGCCAGCACCGGCTCGCGCATCGCCTTCATGTAGGTCGCGGTATCCCCGCTCCAGTTGTTGGTAATCTTGCCTGACGCCGTCTTGTACCAGCTCGAACACGACCCGGCCCACGCCGTGTCCTGCAGGTCGTGCTGCAGCTGCGCATTGAACCGCACTTGCGCGTCCGGCTTGAGCTTCAACGCCTTCGCCCCCCGCGCCTTCAGGATGTGCATCGCCTCGACCATGTAGCCGACCTGGGCCTCGATCATCAGGATGATGCTGTTGTGGCCGAGGTTGGTGTTGGGGCCGTAGAGCAGGAAGAGGTTGGGGAAGCCGGTGACGGTGACGCCGTAGTAGGCCTCCGCGCCGTCCTTCCAGGCGTCGTCGAGCGAGCGGCCATTCTCGCCGTGGATGGCCAGCGGGGCCAGGAAGTCGGTGGTCTCGAAGCCGGTGCCGAAGACCAGCAAGTCGCAGGCATGCTCGGCCCCGTCGCCGGTGCGCACGCCGGCTGCGGTGATCGCCTTCACATCCTCGGTGACCAGTTCGACGTTCGGCTGCGCCAGGGCCTGGTAGTAGTCGTCCGACACCAGGATGCGCTTGCAGCCGATCGGATAGTCCGGCGTCAGCTTGGCCTTGAGCACCGGGTCAGTGATGGTGGCGTCCAGATAGTCCATCGCCACCTTGCGGAAATCCGCCGCCGCCTTGGTCCCCTGTTTGAAGGCCTGGAACCGGGCGTCCATCATCTTCCAGGTCAGCCAGCGCTGGGCCCGGTCGATGAAGGGGAAGGTCGCGTAAAGCGCCTGCCGGGCCGGGCTCATGGCCTTGTCTAGGCGGGGGACAACGTAGTTGGGGGTCCGCTGGAAGACCACGACCTTGCCGGCCGTCTTCACCAGTTCCGGGATGTACTGGATGGCGCTGGCCCCGGCCCCGATGCAGCCGACCGTCTTGCCGGTCAGATCGACATTGTGGTTCCAGCGGGCGCTGTGCCAGCTGTCGCCCTTGAAGCTCTCGCGGCCGGGGATGCCGGCGAAGCTCGGCCGGTTCAGCTGTCCCAACCCTGAAACCAGCACCGGCGCGGTCAGGGTCTCGCCGCCCTTGAGTGTCACGGTCCAGGCCTCGCCGTCCCAGTCAGCCCGTTCGACCTCGGCGTTGAAACGGAACCTGTCGCGCACCCCGAAGCGCAGCGCGACATCCTCCATGTACTGGCGAATCTCGGCGTGGCCGCTGTAGGCGCGGCTCCAGTTCGGATTGAGCGCGAAGCTGTAGGAATAGAGTCTCGAGGGCACGTCACAGCAGGCGCCGGGATAGGTGTTGTCACGCCAGGTGCCGCCGAGTCGGTCAGCCTTTTCCAGCACCACGAGCCGCCCGAAGCCGGCCTCCTTGAGCTTGATGGCCGCGCACAGGCCGCCAAAGCCCGCCCCGATGATGATGGCGTCGAGACCCTTGGACACGCGTCGCTCCCCTGTTTTCAGGGAGGATGCCGCACGGATGCCGATCCGCCAACGGTGACGCGAGGTGACGGTCCTGTGTCGCCGCCGTCTGATGGCGGTGCGGCGCGAGGCGTAACGCTACTCCACCGCCTCGGCGATCACCCGCATCGCCCCGGCGATGGCCGCCTCGCGGGTCTTCTGATCCGCCGTCGAGTCCGCAAGCAGCACCACGACGGCGTACTTGCGTCCGTCCTTCAGGGTCAGGATGCCGATATCGTTGGTCGCCACGGTGACACCGAAGTTGGTCGCTGACGTGCCGGTCTTGTGGGCCAGGGTCGCGCCTTCCGGCAGCCCGGCCTTCAGCCGGTTCGCCCCCGTCTTCGTCTCGGTCATCAGGCCCAGCAGCAGCTTGCTCGAAGCCGGCGACAGCAGCTGACCCGTTGACAGCTGCCGCAGGAAGTTGAGCGAACCCGAAGCGATGGTTGTGTCGCGCGGATCGGCGGCATAGGCCTCCCACGCCGCACGGCGATCGGCCTCCGGCACGGCCAGCTTGGCCGCTTCGAAGGCCTGGGGCGTGCGCCAGGCGGGGCGGAACGACGGCATGCCGACGGCCTCGACCTGCAGTTCCCGCTCGTACCGGTCGACCCGCAACCCGACGATGCCGTGCTCGACCAGCCAGGACTTCAAGGCGCCGGGCCCGCCGATCTTGCGCATCAGCACGTCGGCGGCTGTGTTGTCGCTGTCGCGCACGGCGGCGACGAGCAGTTCGCGCACCGTGTAGGTCGTGCGTCCGGGCCAGGCCTGCGCGATCGGGCTGAGCGGCGGCGACAGCTCCATGTCGCTGATGGTCAGGACCTCGTCCAGCGAAAGCCGCCCGCCATCCACCTCGGCCAGCACGGCCGCGCCCAGCGGGGCCTTGAAGACGCTCTGCAGGGGGAAGGTCTGTTCGGCGTTTCGAGCCCAGATCTCGCCGCCATCGATGTTCTGTACCGCCACCTCCAGCCGGCCGTCGATGCGGTCGGCCAGCTGGGTGATGCCCTTGTCGAGCACCTCGATACGCATGGTGGGTGTTTGGGCAATAGTCTCGGTCTCCCCTCCGCAAGCGGCGATTAGCAGGGCGACGGGGATGAGGAGGGCGCGCATCATCCGACCCTAACGCGCCAGACGCCGGTTCGACATCGACTGCCGTGGTGGAGTAGGAAGCCGGCATGTCCAACCGCCCCCCCGTTGTCATCCTCAACGAACCCCAGCTGGCCGAGAACATCGGCGCCGTCGCCCGGGTGATGGCCAATTTCGGCCTGTCCGAGCTGCGCCTTGTCCGGCCCCGCGATGGCTGGCCGCAGGATCGCGCCTGGGCGAGCGCCTCGGGCGCCAGCTGGCCGCTCGACAATGCCAGGGTCTTCGAGACCCTCGCCGAGGCGATCGGCGACCTCAGCCTGACCTTCGCAACCACCGCCCGGCCGCGTGAGACCCAGCTGCCGGTCATCACCCCGCGCCAGGCGGCGGCCGACCTGCACGAGCGCGTCGCCGCCGGCCAGGCCGTGGGCATGCTGTTCGGCGGTGAGCGGGCAGGGCTGGAGACCCACGACATCGCCCTCTGTCAGGCTATCGTCACCATCCCCGTCGACGAGCGCTTCCGGTCGCTGAACCTGGCCCAGGCCGTGGCCCTCACCGCCTACGAATGGCGGCTGACCATCGACGAGGGTCCGCGTCAGGCCTTTGCCCAGAACGCCCTGCCGCCGGCCGACCAGAAGGCGATGATGGGGCTCTACGAACAGCTGGAGGCGGAACTTGATGAAGCCGGCTTCTTCCACCCGCCGGCCAAACGCCCCTCGATGATCCGCAACCTGCGCGTCGCCCTCGGCAAGGCCCAGATGACCGAGCAGGAAGTCCGCACCTTCCGCGGCGTGGTCACGGCGCTGTCGAAGGGCCGGGGCAGGGTGCTGGCCAAGCTGGCGGCGCAGAAGGCAGCGGCGGAGAAGGGCGAGTAGACCCCGCGACCTGCTGGCGCTTGCCCCAATGAAACCGCGCGGTTACGTTCCCTGCAACCACGGGAGCACGCCATGAATCGCCGCGAACTCATGCTGACCTTCAGCGCCCTCGGCCTGTCCGGTCTCGCGCCCGCCGCCTTCGCACAATCCAACGCCAAGGGGGCCGACCTCAAGTCCGCCGCCCGCGACGCCTGGATCTTCGGCCTGCCGTTGATCGAGATGGCAACGACCCGCGCCCGCCAGATGAAGCAGGGCCTGCCGCCGAACTTTTTCGCCGGCGGCCGTGCGCTGTCCGATCACACCGCCCGCGTCGTCACCACGCCAAACAATGACACTCTCTACCTGTCAGCCTGGCTCGACCTGACTGAAGGCCCGGTGACCCTGACGGTTCCCGAGACCGGCGACCGCTACTGGTCAGTCGCCATCATGGACATGTTCACCAACAACAATGCCGTCCTGGGCAGCCGCACGATCGGCGGGGCGGGCGGAACCTTCACTCTCTGCGGTCCGGGCCAGCCGTCGACCGGTCCCAACCCGGTGCGCGTCGCCACGCCCCATGCCTGGGCCCTTGCCCGGGTGCTCGTCGATGGCCCTGAAGAGGTCGCCGCCGTCCAGCAGTTGCTGCGCGGCTTCAAGGTCTCGGGCAAGGCCGGCCAGCGGCCGGGCGCCTACGCCGAGCGCGACGCCGACCCCGCCGCCTATTTCACCAGCGTCCGCGAGTTGATGGCCAGCGACCCGGCCACCGCCCTGGACCTGCGTCTGCTGCGCCGCATCGCCGGCCTGCTCGGCGAAGGCCAGATCGCGCCGGCCGACATGGCCGCTGTCGCCGCCGGTGTCGCCGAGGCGAAGAGCCTGATCAACATCGGCTTCGGCGGCCAGGAGTCGATCAAGGGCTGGCGCTATCCCCGCGCCAACCTCGGTGACTATGGCCAGGACTACGTCTATCGCGCCGCCGTCGCCCTGGCCGGCTTGGGCGCCCTGCCTACGGCCGAGGCCCTGTACATGCGGCCCGAGGGCGAGAAGGACGGCGTCTTCCACGGCGATGGCCTCTACCGCTTCAGCCTGCCGGCCGATGTCCCGCTGGACGGCTTCTGGTCGCTGTCGATGTATGAGGCTACGGCCGACGGCCAGTTCTTCTTCACCGACAACCCGTTGAAACGCTACGCCATCGGAGACCGCAGCAAGGGCCTGAAGCGCCGCAGGGACGGCGGCGTCGATGTCTGGATCGGTCGCACCGATCCGGGCGGCGAGCGCACCGCCAACTGGTTGCCCGCCCCCAAGGCCGGCCCCTGGATGGTCACCTGGCGCGCTTACCTGCCCAGACCCGCCCTGATCAACGGCGAATGGCGCCTGTCGCCCATCACCCGCGCCTGACCCCACCCCAACGGGGGAAGACGGCCGCCGCCGGCTCGCGCATAGGTCAACGGACAACGGAGACGACCATGCGCGGACGACTGATCCTGGCCCTTTGCCTGACCCTTGCCCTCGGCGCCCCCGCGTTTGCCCAGACGCCAGGCCCGGCCGAGGTCATCGCGGAACTCTACAAGCCGGTGCCGGACCCTGGTCCGGACGCTCCGCCCATCGAGGAGGCGCCGGACGAGCCGCCATTGTTCGCCGCCAGCCTGCGGGCCCTGCTGGCGATCGACGCCCAGCGCGACATGAACTACCTCGACTTCGACTGGGTCTCGGGCGGTCAGGACCTGCCCGACTACAAGAACCTGAAGATCGTGGTCCTCAGGCAAACCCCCGAAACCGCCCAGGTCCGGGTCACCTTCAGGAACTACCGAGAGGCTCGCGAGCGCCTGATCGACATGGTCGTCGAGGACGGCCGGTGGGTCATCGAGGACGTCTACATGAAGACCCCGGAGAAGGAGTGGCTGAGCCGCCGCCTGGTCGCCAACCCGCAGGACTGACTTCCCTCCGGCCCGCCGACGGCCCATCTATCGGCCATGACCGCCGCCGAGCTGTTCGCCAACCTCGCCATCCCCATCATCCAGGCGCCGATGCTCGGCGCCTCGGGCCCCGACATGGCCCTGGCCGTCACCCGGGCCGGCGGGATAGGCTCGTTGGCCGCCGGCGCCCTTGCGCCCGAGGACATCGCCCAGCATATCGCGGCCCTCAAGGCGGCGACTGACCGGCCCTTCGGCGTCAACCTGCTGATCGCCCGCCCGGCGACGCCCGACCCCGCCACGGTCAGCGAAGCCCTCGAGCGCCTCGCCCCCTGGTACGACCGTCTCGGCATCGACCTGCCGGCCCCGCCCAACGACTACGCCCCCGACTTCGACGCCCAGTTCGCCGCCCTGCTGGCCGCCGCCCCGCCCCTGGCCAGCTTCACCTTCGATGTCCTGACCCGCGATCAGGTGGCCGCCCTGCAGGCGGCCGGAACCCTGGTCGTCGGCACGGCCACCACCGTCGCCGAAGCCCGCGCCTGGGCAGCTGTCGGCGCCGACGCAATCTGCGCGCAAGGGGCCGAGGCCGGCGGCCATCGCGGCGAGTTTCTGAAGCCCGGCCCCGAGAGCCTGATCGGGACCATGGCCCTGGTCGCCACCATCCGGGCGGTGGTCGAAGCGCCGATCATCGCCGCCGGCGGCATCATGGACGGCCGAGGCGTGGCGGCGGCCTTAAGTCTCGGCGCGGCGGCGGCGCAGATGGGCACTGCCTTTCTGCTGGCTGACGAGGCGACGATCAGCAAACCCTGGCGCGGCCGGATCGAAACCGTTCCCGATGACGCCACCGCCGTCACCCGCGCCTTCACCGGCCGCAACGCGCGGGGCATCGAGAACGACTTCATGCGAACCCTGCGACCCGTCGAGGGCGAGGTCCCGGCCTATCCGGTGCAGAACCGCCTGACCCGTGAGCTGCGCGCGGTCGGCGGGCGGCTGGGGGAGTCCGAAGTGCTTTCCCTCTGGGCCGGGCAGGGGGTGTCGCTGACCCGCAAAGGCAGGGCGGCCGATCTTGTTCAGGCCTGGTGGGCGGAGGCGACGCAGGTTTCCGCCGCTCTCTACCATCGAACCCATGGACCGGACGGCGACAGGCGCTAGGTTGTCCGCCGATCAGAGGAGATTCCATCCATGAAGACCCGCGCCGCCGTCGCCTTCGAAGCCAAGAAGCCGCTGGAGATCGTGGAGGTCGACCTGGAAGGGCCCCGCGCCGGCGAGGTGCTGGTCGAGATCAAGGCCACCGGCATCTGCCACACCGACGCCTACACCCTGGACGGCCTCGACTCCGAGGGCATCTTCCCCTCCATCCTCGGCCATGAAGGCGCCGGCGTGGTGCTGGAGGTCGGCCCCGGCGTGACCAGCGTCGTCCCGGGCGACCACGTCATCCCGCTCTACACGCCCGAATGCCGCCAGTGCAAAAGCTGCCTGTCCCGCAAGACCAACCTCTGCACCGCCATTCGGGGAACGCAAGGCAAGGGCCTGATGCCTGACGGCTCCAGCCGCTTCTCCTACAAGGGCCAGTCAATCGCCCACTACATGGGCTGCTCGACCTTCGCCAACCACACCGTCCTGCCCGAGATCGCGCTCGCCAAGATCCGCAAGGACGCTCCCTTCGACAAGGCCTGCTACATCGGCTGCGGCGTCACGACCGGCGTCGGCGCCGTGGTCAACACGGCGAAGGTCGAGGCCGGCGCCAACTGCATCGTCTTTGGTCTCGGCGGTATCGGCCTGAACGTCATCCAGGGCCTGCGCATGGTCGGGGCCGGCATGATCATCGGTGTCGACATCAATCCCGACCGCGAGGAATGGGGCCGCCGCTTCGGCATGACCCACTTCGTCAATCCCAAGGACATCGATGGCGACATCGTCGCCCATCTGGTCGCTCTGACCGACGGCGGCGCCGACTACACCTTCGACGCCACCGGCAACGTCACCGTCATGCGCCAGGCGCTGGAAGCCTGCCACCGCGGCTGGGGCGAGAGCATCATCATCGGCGTCGCTGAAGCCGGTCGCGAGATCGCCACCCGGCCGTTCCAGCTGGTCACCGGCCGGGTCTGGAAGGGCACGGCCTTCGGCGGCGCCCGCGGTCGCACCGACACGCCCAAGATCGTCGAGTGGTACATGGACGGCAAGATCGAGATCGACCCGATGATCACCCACACGATGCCGCTGGAAGACATCAACAAGGCGTTTGACCTGATGCATGCCGGCGAGAGCATCCGGTCCGTGGTGGTGTTCTAGTCGCCGCTGGACATCGAGGCGGGGCGGACTGAGGTCGATCCGCCCAAAATGGGCAAAAAATTCTGAGGTCGGGGGCTCGCTTGGCGAGTGGTTTTGCGCGCGCTGCTTGCAGTGCAAAAAATTACCCTGTGTCAAAGTGGAACAATGTTGGCGGTGGGTCGTTGCCGACTCGCTCCGCACCAAAGAGTGCGCCCGCGATTTCCGCGAACAGTAACAGTTCGGTCGACGTGAGCGCCGTCGGCTGGGGAGGATTACCACGTGGCCACTATCGCCAAGACGACCGGCATTCTGGACGACCAGGACGCCGTAACGCCCCAATTCGTCCCCGTTGAGGGCGGAGCCCAGTCGATCATCGTCACGGGCGATGGCGGCAATAACATCATCGTCGGTTCAGCCTCCAACGACACCCTGTCGGGCGGTGACGGCAATGACGAGCTCTATGGTCTGGCCGGCGCTGACAAGCTGAACGGCGAGAACGGCAACGACATTCTGGTCGGCGATGACGGCAACGACCGTCTCGACGGCGGCGCGGGCTACGACACCCTCTACGGCGGCGCCGGAAACGACTACCTCGACGGCGGCGCCAACGGCGACCAGATGTACGGCGGCGCCGGCAACGACGTCTACATCGTCGACAACGTCAACGACCGCGTGTTCGAAGTGGCCGGCGAAGGCTACGACATCGTCCGCGCCATGGTCAGCTCGACTCTCGCCGATGGCGTCGAAGCTCTCGAGATCATTGGCACAGCCAACTATCGCGGCACCGGCAACGCCGAGAGCAACCGCATCACCGGCAACAACGGGCTGAACCTGCTCGAAGGTCTGGCCGGCGGTGACACGCTGTCCGGCGGCGGCGGCGCGGACCGTCTGATCGGCGGTACCGGCAACGACACCATGACCGGCGGCACGGGCAACGACACCTTCATCGTGCTCCAGGAGTCGGTCATCTCGAGCGAGCTGGGCGGAACGCTGGAAATCGACCGCATTACCGACCTCACGCGCTCCGAGCGTGACGTGCTGGATCTCTCTGCCATCGACGCCAACATGGACATGGCTGGGGATCAGGCCTTCACCCTTGTGACGGGCTTCAGCATGGAGGCCGGTCAGATGACCCTGGCCTACACGGCGGCCAGCAACACCACGACCCTGCGCCTGGACGTCGATGGCGACGGCAAGGCCGACTACCAGATGCGCCTCGACGGTGACGTGACCGCCGACAGCGCCGGCTGGATGCTCTAACGCCAAGGCGCTAGGAAGGCGCGGACAACCAAAGGAGTCCGCGCCGACCATGCCCGAGATCACCGCCACGCACACCGTCCACGGCGGCAAGCTCAGCTACTGCCGCCACGACAGCGCCGCCACAGGCACGCCGATGAAGTTCAGCGTCTTCGTGCCGGCGGGCGAGGGGCCATTTCCGGTGCTGGTCTGGCTGTCGGGTCTGACTTGCACCGAGGACAACTTCACCACCAAGGCGGGCGCCTATGGCGCGGCAGCCGAGCATGGCGTCATCATCGTCGCCCCCGACACCAGCCCGCGCGGCGAGGGTGTGGCCGACGACCCGGCCTATGACCTGGGGCAGGGGGCCGGCTTTTACCTCGACGCCACGCAGGCGCCCTGGGCCCCGCACTTCAACATGGAAACCTACATCACCCGCGACCTGCTGGCGGCGGTGGATGAGGCCTTTCCGGCCGACCCGGCCCGGCGCGGCGTTTTCGGCCACAGCATGGGCGGCCATGGGGCCCTGACCGTGGCCCTACGCCATCCGGACCTGTTCAAATCGGTCTCGGCCTTCGCACCGATCGTGTCGCCGACCCGCTGTCCCTGGGGCGAGAAGGCGTTCACCGCCTATCTGGGCGAAGACCGCGCCGCCTGGGCAGCGCATGATGCCTGCCTGCTGATCGAGGCCGGCGCCGCGAAGTTCGACGACATCCTTGTCGACCAGGGCTTGGGCGATCAATTCCTCGAAGGCCAGCTCAAGCCCGAACTGCTGGAAGCGGCCTGCGCCGCCGTCGGCCAGAAGCTGACCCTCCGCCGCCAGCCCGGCTACGACCACAGCTATTTCTTCATGACCAGCTTCATCGCCGACCACATCGCCTGGCACGCCGGCCGGCTCTAGATGCCCGCGCCCATGTCGATGAAGGTCTCGGCCAGGGCCACCTTCGGTCGTTCGGCGTCCTGGGCCAGTTCGTGGGTCAGGCGGTCGATCTGGGCGGTGATCTCCGGCACGGCGGTGACTTCCCACAGGGCCGGGCGGGTCAGCGGGCCGACGGCGTAAAGCCAGTCGGAGGCGCGGCCGTCGATATTCAGCACGGCGCAGTCTTCGCTCTCCAGACCCAGGCCTAGAGGGTCCGGGCGGATCAGGCGGCGGCGGGCGAGATCCGCGAACAGCGGATTGGCCAGGCGGTCGAGGTCACTGCGTGGGCCAGTGCAGTTGATGACGCGGCCGACGGTCAAGGTCTGGTCGGTCTTCAGGCCGCGCAGTTGCAGGCGGGCGGTGACCTGGCCCTTGCGCCGCGTCCATTCGACCACCCGGCCGCCGAGCACGGTCAGGGCCGCGCTCTCCAGCAGGGCATCGAGACGGGCCGCGACGCGCGGGGCCATGCGGTGGCGGTGGACGTCCCAGCGTGGGCGCAGGTGGCGAAGGAACTGGCGGCGCTGCTTTGCGGTCCAGGTCTCCCAGACCCGGGCGATGGCGGGGCGGACGGCGTCCATGACCCGCTGCCAGGGCGCGCCCTGCCGCTCGGCCTGGGCGGCGGCGGCGCGGATGGCCCGGGTCAGCATCAGCGGCGAAGCCGGCAGCAGCGGCGCGACGAAGGGGGACCAGGCGCCGCCGGCCTTGTGCGGCGTGGGCAGCAGCCCCCGGCGGGAGACGGCGATCATCGGTCCTTTCTGGCCTTCGGCGGCCAGCTTGAGGGCGATGTCGACCATGGTCAGGCCGGTGCCGAGCATCAGCACCGCCGCGTCAGGATCGCCACCCTTGAGAGCCTGCGGCGCCCAGGGGTCCGGCACGAAGGCGGGGTGGTCGTGCAGCCAGGCGTCCGGGGGCAGGGGCGCGCGGGGCGGCAGGTTGCCGGTGGCCAGCACAAGCAGGTCGCAGGCGATTTCCCGCCCGTCGAGCAGGCGCACGCCCCGGCGCGGCGCATCGAGCAGGGCGACAGCCTCGCCCCGGATGGTCCGCAGTCCCTCGCCGTCGCAGGCCGCCTCAAGGCGCTCCTGTAGATAGTCGCCGAGCAGGCCGCGCGGCAGGAAGGCGTCGGCCAGCACGCCGTCACTCTCGAGCAGGGCCTCGTCGAGGTGGTGGCCGGCGCCCGAGAGCCAGTCCTGGAAGGGCGGCGTCAGGCCGGTCTCCATGCGATGGGCCGGCACATTGAGCAGGTGGTAGGCCTCGCAGGCGCCGTAGGCCAGGCCGCGTCCGGGTCGCACCGCCGGGTCAATGAGCAGGATGCGCCAGCCCGGCCGGGCGGCCGTCAACTTCAGGGCCAGCAGTGTCCCGCTGAAGCCGCCGCCAATGATGGCGACCGTTCGCTGCGGAGAAGAGGTGTCGGCCATGGCGATTCCTGTACTCGCCGCGACTTTGCGTAAGGGAAGGCGGCAAAACAAGGCTGGCGAACACGCACCGGCGCCTCGCAAGACACCAGGGCCGCACGCCCGCCTTGACTTGGCGGCCTCGCGCCGTCATACACCGCGCCTTCCACGCCGCCGGCTCGCCGGTTGGCGCCGGAATACATGACGGGTGATCCGTAGCCGCCGTTGAGATCGTGGTCCCACTGATGGGGCCGCCGGCCCGGATCGACTAGAAAGAGTGACTTATGTCCAAGCGCCATAGCGCCAAGTACAAAATCGACCGCCGGATGGGCGAAAACATCTGGGGTCGTCCGAAGTCCCCGGTCAACAAGCGTTCCTACGGCCCCGGCCAGCACGGCCAGCGCCGCAAGTCCAAGGTCTCCGACTTCGGCCTGCAGCTGAAGGCCAAGCAGAAGCTCAAGGGCTACTACGGCAACCTGACCGAAAAGCAGTTCGCCAAGACCTACGAAGAGGCTGACCGCCGCAAGGGCAACACCTCGGAAAACCTCATCGCGCTGCTGGAAAGCCGCCTGGACGCGGTCGTCTACCGCGCCAAGTTCGTGCCGACCGTGTTCGCCGCCCGCCAGTTCGTCAACCACGGCCACGTGATGGTGAACGGCAAGCGCGTCAACATCGCCAGCTACCGCGTGAAGCCGGGCGACGTCGTCACCGTGCGTGAAAAGTCGCGCAACATGGCGCTGGTGCTGGAAGCCCTGAGCTCGTCGGAGCGTGACTTCGCCGAGTACATCACGGTCGACATCCGCTCCTTCTCGGCCACCTTCGTCCGCGCCCCGGAACTGGCCGAAGTGCCGTACCCGGTGAAGATGGAACCGAACCTGGTCGTGGAATTCTACTCCTCCTAAGGCGTAGGCTCAGACCAAGAGATCGAGGGCCCCGGAGCAATCCGGGGCCCTTTTTCTTGGTGTGGGCCTTGGTGGGCTGGACAAGAACCATCCGGCTGTCTTTGGTGATCGTATGACACGTCGCCATGCCTTGCTCGCCGCCCTGTTGCTGGTTTCGGCCTGCGCCACGAGGGCGGTCTATTCCTCGCCGGACGCCGGCATGGTCGAGCTGGAGCCATTGATCAGCGCCGAGGTGCGGGCCGACACCCTGGTGATCCGGGTTACCTCGACCGGCTGCACGACCAAGGCGGACATTGTCTGGTTCGTTGAGCGGGCGGGAAACCGGGTGGCGGTGGCGTTCGGCCGAAAGAAGGTCGACGACTGCAAGGCCGCGCCACAGCCCGTGGAGATCGCCTTCTCCTATGCCGAGCTTGGCCTGAAGCACGGTCAGTCGGTGGCAATCGTCAATCCGCTACGCGGAAATT
>JAUMCZ010000030.1:0-38517 GCA_032122215.1 Caulobacter sp. | reverse complement strand
AGGTGAAAGCGACGTTGAGGCCCTTGCCGAGGCTCTCGGACGAGGCCTGGGCGGTGCGCACGTTGGCGCGGACCGAGATGAGCATGCCGATGAAGCCGGCGCCGCCGGACAGCACCGCGCCGACCAGAAAGCCGATGGCCGGCAGCAGGCCGAGCACGAAGTACAGCGCCACCAGGATGACCGCGCCGATGGCGCCGATCGTGGCGTACTGGCGGTTCAGGTAGGCTTGCGCGCCTTCCTGGATGGCCGCGGCGATTTCCTGCATGCGGGCGTTGCCCGCCGGTTTGCGCATCAGCGCCATGGTCTGGACAACGCCATAGAGGACGGCGACGACGCCGCCCCCGATGGCAAGCCAGAGGAATTGATCGGTACTCATGATGAGAAGAAGCCCCTTTTGTTTCCTCGGTGATTAGGGGGGCTTTGGCCCGCTGCACGAGCGACTTCCAGACCCCCTTCCCGATCCGGCTTTGCGCCTGTTGTCGGGAAGACAGCCTTTGTTTGCCAGTTAGGGAATTGCGGCGCAATGGCGCCGAAAGGTTTTGCTTACCCTGGGGGGCGCGGCAAACCGCTGCGCTGCTTGGGCGTCATCGAGGTGACGGTCACCGAGGTGAAGTTCTTCGCGCCGGCGATAGCGCCGGCTTCGCGGAGCAGGACAGCCTTCAGCTTGGCCTCGTCCAGGATGGTGTAGTCCTTGGGGTTGGTGAAGGGACTGCGGTGTCCGGCCCGGACCATGGCGTCGCGGAACCAGGGCTCCTTGGTGCGCAACTTGGTCGCGTCAGCCGACGGGGTGAGGTTGAGACGCAGGGCGACGAACACGTAGTTGATCAGCCTGCCCCCGACCACGACCGGCAGGGCCATGGGGGTGAGGTCGACGTGCTGCCCCGAGCTGTCTTTCTTCTTTTCACCGCCTCCACCCGCGGCCTGGGCGGCGGTGGCGGCCAGCAGGGCTGGCGCGAGGGTGAGAAGGGCGCGGCGATCCATGGACGGGTTATGCGCCGCCGGGGTTAAGGGCGGGTTTCGGGAAGGTTGAAGCCGTTGACGGCTTGGGGCCTTAACGCTTTGGGGCGCTAATGAACCCAGCCGAGCCTGGTCAGATCCACCGGGGCGCCGTTATGGCCCGCCGTCACCCCCTGCCCCGACCTGAACCGGCCAACCGTGGTCAGTCCCGCCTCCGCGGCCTGCAGGGCCGGACGTTCCGCCGGATCGACCGCGCAGACGATCTGGTAGTCATCGCCGCCGGTGGCGAGGGACAGCCGGGCGGCGACCTCATCCGATTGCTCCGACAGCCAGGCCGCCGCTTCCGCCGACAGCGGCATCTGGTCGAGCGCCACATCGACGGCCAGTCCGCTGGCGATCGCGATGCGGCCGGCATCGGCCAGCAGACCGTCCGAGACATCCGCGCTGGCCCGGGCGAACTGCCGGAGGGTTCCGATGAGGTCGAGGCGCGGGGTCGGGGTGCGGTAGCGGGCGGCCAGGGCGCCATCCGGGTCGGGGATCAGGCCCCGCGCCGCCTGGAGGCCGAGCCAGCCATCGCCGATGGGACCGCTGACCATCAGCAGGTCGCCGGGCTGCGCCGTGCGGCGCAGGATCATGCCGCCGGCGCGGACTTCGCCCATCAGGGTGGCGGTCAGCGTCAGGGGGCCGGGCGTGGAGACGGTGTCGCCGCCGAGCAGGGGCAGGCGCCAGTCGCGGCCGGCCTGGGCCAGGCCCTCGGTAAAGAGGACCTTGGCCGGCCAAGGGGTGTCTTTGGGCCAGGCGACCGACAGGAAGTAGCCGATGGGTTCGGCGCCCTTGGCGGCGAGGTCGGAGAGGTTCACCGCCAGCAGCTTGCGGGCGACGGTGTCCAGCGGGTCATCGGGCAGGAAATGGACGCCGGCGACCATGGCGTCCTTGGTGACGACCAGGTCATGCCCTTCGCGCGGACAGATCACGGCGGCGTCGTCGAGCAGGTCGAGCGCGCCGGGCGCGCCAAGCGTGAGCGGGCGGAGGAGGCGTTCGATCCAGTCGAACTCCGCCTCCCCTTGTGGATCAGGCCCTGCGGGCATCCTTGGCGATCCCGTCCAGCGCGCCGTTGATGAAGCCGGGTTCCGGCCCCTCGAAGAAGGACTTGGCGATCTCGACGTACTCGTCGATGGCCACTTCCAGCGGCACGTCAGGGCGGCGCATCAGCTCCCAGGCGCCGGCCCGCAGGATGGCGCGGGCGGTGGCGTCGAGGCGGTCCAGCTTCCAGTTGGTAGCCAGGCGGGCGGTGACGGCCTTGTCGATCTCGGCCTGCTCGCCGACGGCGCCGCGGATCAGGTCGGCGAAGAAGGCTTCGTCGGCCTGGGCCAGCAGTTCGCCCTCGATGTCGCGGTCGAAGCGGTGGTCGCTGAACTCCCGGATGACGGCTTCAACGCCGGCGCCGGTCATTTCCATCTGGTAGAGCGCCTGAACGCCGGCCAGACGGGAGACGGTGCGGGCCCGGCGCTCGGCGGCGGTCAGGTTGGCGACGGGCTTCTGCTCGGCCAGCTTCTGCAGCTTGTCGAAGGCCTCGGCCAGGTTGGTCGGTTTGGGCTCGTCACTCATCGGGTCGCGCCCCCCAGCAGGCGGCGCCTGTGGCTGAGCACGTCGAGGGCCGCGCGGGCGGCGCCGCCACCCTTGTCGCCCTCGGAGACGCGGGCGCGGGCCCAGGCCTGTTCCTCGTCCTCGACGGTGAGAATGCCATTGCCGATCGGCAGACCCTTCAGGGTCAGGTCCATGACGCCGCGGCAGCTTTCGTTCGAGACGATCTCGAAATGGTAGGTCTCGCCTCGGATGACGACCCCGAGGGCGACGTAGCCGTCATAGCGCACGCCGGCCGGGCGGCGACCGCCCTCGTCGGCCAGGGCGATGACGCCGGGGATCTCCAGCGCGCCGGGCACGGTGATGACGTCATACTCGGCCCCGAACGCCTGAATGGCGTCGGTGGCGCCGCGCAGCAGCTCGTCGGACAGGTCGTTGTAGAAGCGTCCCTCGACGATCAGGATGCGGACGGGATCGTCGATCATTCACTCTCTCCACCAATCGGGGCTCGCCCGACGATCTTCAGTCCATAACCCTCAAGCGCCGCCGGTTTGAACGGGCTGGAGGTCAAAAGGGTCATCTCGCGCACGCCGAGATCGAGAAGGATTTGCGCCCCGACCCCATAGTCGCGCAAGGCGTTGTTTCGATATTGGCTGCCGGCCTCGGTGTCGATGCCGTAGCGTTCGCTGAGCCAGGCGGGGTTCGGATCGCGGATGAAGACCGCAACGCCGGGTCCGTCATGCTCGCCGATGGCCTTCAGGGCCGACGGGATGTAGTCGGTGCGGGCCCCCAGGGCGCCCAGCATATCGGCGGCCAGATCGACCTGGTGCATGCGGACGAGGGTCGGGTGGTCGGCGTCGATCTTGCCCTTCACCAGAGCCACGTGCTCGCATTTGTCGATGCTGTTGCGGTAGACGATCATCCGGAATTCGCCGCCGAAGTTGGAGACGAAGGGCCGCTCCAGGGCGCGCTCGACCTGGCGTTCGTTGCGGCGGCGGTAGGCGATCAGGTCGGCGATGGTGCCGATCTTCAGGCCGTGCAGCTGGGCGAAGGCGACCAGTTCCGGCAGGCGGGCCATGGTGCCGTCGTCGTTCATGATCTCGCAGATCACGCCGGCCGGGTTGAGGCCCGCCAGGCGGGAGATGTCGACAGCCGCTTCGGTGTGGCCGGCGCGGACCAGGACGCCGCCGTCCTTGGCCACCAGCGGGAAGACGTGGCCGGGAGTGACGATGTCGTCGACGCCCTTGGTCGGATCGATGGCGACGGCGACGGTGTGCGACCGGTCGTGAGCGCTGATGCCGGTGGTGACGCCCTCTTTCGCTTCGATCGAGACGGTGAAGGCCGTCTGCATGCTCTCGCGGTTGTCGGCGGCCATCGGCGGCAGCCGCAGCGTCCGGGCGCGGTCGTTGGTGATGGAGAGGCAGATCAGGCCGCGGGCGAAGCGGGCCATGAAGTTGATCTGTTCGGGGGTCGCGAACTGGGCGGGGATGATGACATCGCCCTCGTTCTCGCGGTCTTCCGCGTCCACCAGGATGTAGGGACGGCCGTTGCGGGCGTCCTCAATGATGTCCTCGATGGGGGAGATGGGGGTGTCGTGGCTCATGACGCGGTCTCCTGCCACCGCGCGAGGTATCGCGCCAGCATATCAATCTCGAGATTGACCTTCGAGCCCGGTTTCAGCTCGCCGAGGGTGGTCACGTCCCAGGTGTGCGGGATGATGTTGAGGCCGAAAACGTCGTCCTCGACCTCATTGACGGTCAGCGACACGCCCTCGACGGAAATCGAGCCCTTCGGGGCGATCAGCCGGTGCAGCGGCCGCGGGGCGCGGATGCGGTAGCGGTGAGAGCCGCCTTCGGGGGTGATGGAAAGGACTTCGCCGACGCCATCGACGTGACCGGAGACGACGTGACCGCCCATCTCGTCGCCGAGGCGCGCGGCGCGCTCGAGGTTGACCCGGTGGCCCTCCTCCCACTGACCCAGCGTGGTGTGGGCCAGGGTTTCGCCGGAGACCTCGACCGCGAACCAGCCCTCCCCCTTCTCGACCACGGTCAGGCAGCAGCCGGCGTGGCTGATGCTGGCGCCCATGTCGATGGAGGCGACATCGTACGAGGTCTCGATCTCGTAGCGGCGGTCGCGGTTGGTCTGCCGGACGGAGCGGACCCGGCCGACGTCGGTGACAATCCCGGTAAACATCTCAGAGCCTTTCGTACCGCTCCCACAGGTCGTCGCCGACCTCGTGGACCGCAACCCGTTTGAACCGTGGCGCGTCGGCCAGCCGGTTCAGCACAAACTCGCCGACCGCCGGCCGGCCTTCGTCGCCGAGCACGATGGGCGCCCGGAACCATTCGATGGCGTCGACCAGTCCGCTTTTGAGGAAACTGGCCGCCACCTGCCCGCCGCCTTCGATGAACAGCGCCGGGGTAAAGCCTTCGTAGTCTTCCGGCAGCGCCGTCGGCAGCCGCTCGGTCATCTTCCACAGCAACCAGTCGGACAGAGCGTCCAGCGCCTCTCTAAGATGGGGCCGCCCGTCCTGTTGTCCAACCTTGAGCACGGTGACCCCAGCGTCAGTCAAACGCTTGTTTGGATCGGCGGTGGAGATGACCACGGTGTCGATGCGATTGGCCTCGTGAACCAGCTTCAGGTTCGAAGGCAGCCGCTGGCGGCTGTCGAGCACCACCCGCGCCGGCTGGATCCCGACAAAGCCCGGCAGGCGGACGGTGAGCTCCGGGTCATCGGCGATGGCGGTCTCCACCCCGACCAGCACGGCCTGATGCATGGCGCGCAGGCGATGGACCTCCTCACGCGCAGCGGGGCCGGTGATCCAGCGGCTCTCGCCCGAGGCGGTGGCGATCCGGCCGTCGAGGGAGGTCGCGAGTTTCAGGGTGACGCGCATGGCGTCAGTCCTCGGCTTCCTCGTTCAGCCCCTCGTCGGAGAGGAACTTGGCGAAGTCGTCCGTGTGGCGGAAGTCGCGGTAGACCGAGGCGTAGCGCACATAGGCCACGTCATCGAGGCTCTTGAGCGCCTTCATGACCATCTCGCCGACCGCGCTGCTGGGCAGTTCGGTTTCGCCCATGCTTTCCAGCTGACGGACGATGCCGTTGACCATGCGGTCGACCCGCTCGGTGTCGATGGGCCGCTTGCGGGTGGCGATGGCGATAGAGCGGACCAGCTTCTCGCGGTCGAACGGCGAGCGGCGGCCCGAACGCTTGAGGATGGTGAGTTCGCGTAGCTGCACGCGTTCGAAGGTCGTGAAGCGGCCGCCGCATTCCGGGCAGAGGCGGCGACGGCGGATAGCCGCGCCGTCTTCCGACGGGCGGCTGTCCTTGACCTGGCTTTCCATGTGTCCGCAGAACGGGCAACGCATATCTGGGCCCCTCCCGGCGGGCTCACGCCATTAGTTGTAGATGGGGAAGCGTTTCGTCAATGCGATGACTTCTTCACGGACGCGGGCTTCCACGGCCGGATCACCATCTTCATTGCCCGAGAGGCCGTCGAGAACTTCACCGATCCACTTGCCGATCTGACGGAATTCTTCCTCGCCGAAGCCGCGCGTGGTGCCGGCCGGGGTGCCGACGCGGATGCCCGAGGTCTTGGTCGGGGGCAGCGGGTCGAAGGGGATGCCGTTCTTGTTGGTGGTGATGTGGGCGCGTTCCAGCGCCTTTTCGGCCAGGGCGCCGGTGACGTTCTTGGGCCGCAGGTCGACGAGCATGACGTGGCTCTCGGTGCCGCCCGAGACGATGTTCAGGCCCGCCGCCTGGAGGCTGTCGGACAGGGCGATGGCGTTGGCGATGATCTGGGCGCCGTAGTCCTTGAAGGACGGCTGCAGCGCCTCGCCGAAGGCCACGGCCTTGGCGGCGATGACGTGTTCCAGCGGGCCGCCCTGGATACCGGGGAAGATGGCGCTGTTGAACTTCTTGCCCAGATCCAGGTCGTTGCTGAGGATCAGGCCGCCGCGCGGGCCGCGCAGGGTCTTGTGGGTGGTGGTGGTGACCACATGGGCGTGCGGCAGGGGGCTCGGGTAATGACCGGCGGCGACGAGGCCGGCGAAGTGGGCCATGTCGACCATCAGCCAGGCGCCGATGCTGTCGGCGATCTGGCGGAAGCGGGCGAAATCGATGACGCGGCTGTAGGCGCTGCCGCCGGCGATGATGAGTTTCGGCTTCTCGGCCGCGGCGACCTCGGCGACCTGATCATAGTCGATCAGCTGGTCCTGCTGGCGAACCGAGTAGCTGACCGGCTTGAACCACTTGCCGGACTGGTTGGCCGGGCTGCCGTGGGTCAGGTGGCCGCCGGCCGCCAGGTCCATGCCCATGAAGGTGTCGCCCGGCTTCAGCAGGGCCATGAACACCGCCTGGTTGGCCTGGGAGCCCGAGTGCGGCTGGACGTTGGCGTAGGCGGCGCCGAACAGCTCCTTGGCGCGGTCGATGGCGATCTGCTCGATGACATCGACGTATTCGCAGCCGCCGTAGTAGCGCTTGCCCGGATACCCCTCGGCGTACTTGTTGGTCAGGATCGAGCCCTGGGCCTGCAGCACCGCCCTGGAGACGATGTTCTCCGACGCGATGAGCTCGATCTGCTCACGCTGGCGCGTCAGCTCGAAATCGATGGCTTTGGCGATGTCCGGATCGGCCTGGGCCAGATCGGCGCCGAAGAAGGCGGGGGCAACTTTGGTATGGGCGGTCATGGGTCTCTCCGGCGGCAACGGGCGCGGGGTCGCGCCCTGTTAAGGGTTGAAAGCGAGGGGATCAATCGGAACCGGCGTGGCGCGGAGACGTTCGCCTTCGCACGCCGCCCGTTGTGGGGCGACCAGTCCAGTTAGTGATTGAGTTTGAAAGGTTTTGAAGCCATGGCCGACCCCACCCGCCCGAAGGGTTCGTCGGACACGGAGCTGCTGCAGCTCGGCTCGGATATCGTGTCGGCCTATGTGACGCGCAATTCGATCGGCGCCAGCGCCCTGCCGGAATTGATTCGAAGCGTTCACCAGACCCTGAAAGGCCTGGACGGAGTCGAGGCCCCTGCCCCGCCCGCCGCCAGGCAGAAGCCGGCAGTCCCGATCGGCCGGTCCGTGCAGCACGACTACATCGTCTGTCTGGAAGACGGCAAACAGCTGACCATGCTGAAGCGCTATCTGCGCGCCCGCTACGACATGTCGCCGGAAGATTATCGCCGCAAGTGGGGCCTGCCGCCGGAGTACCCGATGGTCGCGCCGGCCTACGCCGAGCGTCGGTCTGATTTCGCCAAGAAGATCGGGCTCGGAAAAGGCGTGCGGCGGAAGTAGCTCCTGATCAGCTGTAGAGCAGCTTAAGCCGTTTGTGGCGGTGACGGAAGACGTATGCCGTCATCGCCTGGGTTATCCCATCCAGAAATCCGAGCTTGGCGTCGACCGTGACGATATCCTGGACGACGCAGCCCCCATCGTCAGCCGGTCGGACACTGCGTTCGTGCTTCCAGTACCAGTACTGCAGCAGACCCAGCGAGGTTTCGATGAAGCCGGACGGCCCGATGTCGGCAAACACCAGGGTGTGGCGCTCGAAGGGGATAAGGCCAAAGGCGTAGAGCCAGCAGTCGGCGACCCGTTCTTCAAGCGGCGCGTCCCGAAGATCCTTGAGGTCGTCCGGAAACCGCATCTGAATCAGCGGCTTGAGTTCCGCGTTGACGCCTGCCGGCGTGGCGACGGCCGCCCAGATCTCTTCGGGCGGCCGCGGCAGTCGCGTGGAAATGTCGATCGCGGGGGTGGAGGACCACCGCTCCTTAGGCAGCGACGCCCCCGAGGCGGGCGATGTTGCAGTGGGCCCAGAGCTTTTCCATCGCCCCGACCAGCTCGCGCATCATCTCGTCCGTGTGGAACGGCGTCGGGGTGAAGCGCAGGCGCTCGGTGCCGCGGGGCACCGTCGGGTAGTTGATCGGCTGGACGTAGATGCCGTGGTCTTCCAGCAGCATGTCGGAGACCATCTTGCAGTGGACGGGGTCACCGACCATCACCGGCACGATGTGGCTGACCGACGGCATGACCGGCAGGCCGGCGTCGCGGAACATCTGCTTGAGGGTCTCGGCGCGTTCCTGGTGGATCTCGCGGACCTCGTTGTGCTGCTTGAGCCAACGGACCGAGGCGGCCGCGCCGGCGGTCAGGGCCGGCGGCAGGCTGGTGGTGAAGATGAAGCCCGAGGCGAAGCTGCGGATGGCGTCGACCATCTCGATGTCGCCGGCGATGTAGCCGCCCATGACGCCGAACGCCTTGCCCAGCGTGCCTTCGATAATGTCGATATCGGCCATGACGCCGTCACGCTCGGCCACGCCCGCGCCGCGCTCGCCGTAGAGGCCGACGGCGTGGACTTCGTCGAGGTAGGTGATGGCGTTGTACTTCTTGGCCAGGGCGACGGTGCCGGCCAGGTCGGCGATGTCGCCGTCCATGGAATAGACGCTCTCGAAGGCGATCAGCTTGGGGGCGTCGATCGGCGCCGCGGCCAGCAGGCTTTCGAGGTGGTCCAGATCGTTGTGGCGGAAGATGTGGCGCGCGCCGCCGCCGTTGCGGATGCCGGCGATCATCGAGGCGTGGTTCAGTTCGTCCGAGAAGACGATCAGGCCGGGCAGCACCTTGTAGAGGATCGACAGGCTGGCCTCGTTGGCGACGTAGCCCGAGGTGAACAGAAGCGCGGCGTCCTTGCCGTGCAGGTCGGCGAGCTCACGCTCCAGCGCAACGTGATGGTGGGTGGTGCCGGAGATGTTGCGGGTGCCGCCCGAGCCCGAGCCGTTGGCGTCGATAGCCTCGTGCATGGCGTCCAGGACGACCGGGTTCTGACCCTGGCCGAGGTAGTCGTTCGAGCACCAGACGATGATGTCCTTGGACGAGCCGTCGTCGCGGGTCCAGGTGGCGCGCGGAAAGGCGCCGCGGTGTCGCTTCAGATCGGCGAACACACGGTAGCGACCTTCAGACCGGACCTGCTCCACAGCGGTCCGAAACGCGGCTTTGTAGTCCATCTGGCGAATGCCCGATCCTCGCCCCGAGGACCGGTCCCCTCTTGTTCTCGTTAGTTGGCGGGGGGTTTATCCCCCAACGCCCGGCCCTGTCCAATTAAGGATTTGTACGGAGGCAGATTACTCCGCCAATCATCGCGGGTCGTCTGAAAACGTCTCGCATCTGATCTAGGCGAGGTCTTGCAGCTTGCCCCGCATGAGCTGCAACACTGCGGAGAAGTCCTTCTGGCCGAATCCGAGGCCGTCGAACATGGCGTAGAGGGCCTCGGCCTGGTTGCCCATCGGCGTGGTCGCGCCCGCCTTTGACGCCGCTTCCTGCGCCAGTTTCAGGTCCTTGAGCATCAGGGCGGTAAGGAAGCCGCCTTCATAGCCGCGATTGGACGGAGCCGACTCGACCGGACCCGGCCACGGGCAATAGGTCGTCAGGCTCCAGCACTGGCCGGAGGACTTCGAGGCGATGTCGAAGAACCGGGTCGGGTCGAGGCCCAGCTTCTCGGCCAGGGCGAACGACTCACAGACGCCGAGCATGGAGACGCCGAGCAGCATGTTGTTGCAGATCTTGGCCGCCTGGCCCGAGCCCAGGTCGCCGGCATGGAAGACGGCGCGGGCCATGGGCTTCAGGGCCTCCTCGAAGGCCGGATAGTCGGCCTCGTCGCAGCCGACCATGAAGGCCAGCGTACCGGCCTCGGCCGCCATGATGCCGCCGCTGACCGGGGCGTCGCCGAAGCGGAAGCCCGCCGCCTTTGCCATCGCCCCGACGGCGCGGGCGCTGTCGACGTCGATGGTCGAGCAGTCGATCAGCAGGGCGGAGGTCGGGGCATGGGGCAGGATGTCCTGCTCGTAGACCTCCCGCACATGCTTGCCGGCCGGCAGCATGGTGATGATCAGATCCGCGCCCTTCACCGCCTCGGCGACCGAAGCCGAAGGCGAACAGCCGCCGGCCACGGCCTTGTCGAGGGCCGCCGCCGACAGATCGAAGGCGGCGACGTGACGGTCGGCCCGCACCTGATTGGCCGCCATGCCGGCGCCCATGTTGCCGACACCGATGAAGGCTACCCGGGTCATCTCAAACGCTCCTTGCGCCGGCCCTTCGCGAGGCCGGCGTCGTTGGTGATTCAGATTGGCGCAGGCCCTATCTGGGCTTGCGGAACTTCAGGACGAACTGGTCGGTCTTGCCCTTGATCGCGGCGTCAAAGACGCTGGCGGTGCGGGGGTCCGCCGGATTGCGCAGGATGTCGCTCTCGCTTTCCAGCACGAAGCCGGCGGCCAGAACCTCCCGCTTCACCGTCTCGATACCGATGCGGTGAAGCGTGTCGGTGTCGCGCGTGCCGGAGCCGTCGGCGGCTGAGTGGTCGACGATGATGAGAAGGCCGCCCGGCTTGAGCGAGTCGAACAGCGCCTTGTCGACCATGCCCGCCAGCGGCTCCGGAGCCATCTGCAGGTGCATGTCGTGATAGTTCTGGGCGGTGAAGATGACGTCCAGCGTCTCGGGGAAGGCGATGGCCCCGAGCGAGGGGCGCAGCGGCACGACGTTGGTGTAGTCCGCCACCACCGCGTCCTGGTTGGTGGCGTAGCTGGCCTGGAAGTCGATGAACTCCTTGGGCTGCACGGCGAAGACCTTGCCCGTCGGGCCGACAGCGGCGGCGAAGAGGCGGGTGAAGTAGCCGCCGCCCATGATGAAGTCGCCGACCTTGTCACCGGGCTTCACTTCGGCGAGGGCCAGCAGCTCGGCCGGCTTGCGGGCCGCGTCGCGGGCCTTCTGCTCGGCCGGGCGCCTGGCGTCGTTCAGGGCCGCGCTGTAGTCAGCGGCGATGACGGCGCCGGCCAGGCTGAGGGCCAGAGCCCCGGCGAGTCCGGCGAATAGTGACTTGTTCAACGGCGTGCCCTCCCAGGCTTCCGGAAGCGGTAGACGAACTGGTCGGTCTCGCCCCGGATGGATTTGTCGAAGACGCTCACTGACTGCTTGTCTTTGGGATCGCGCAGGAACTGCCCTTCCCCATCGAAGATAAACCCGGCCGCCTCGATCTCGCGGCGCACGACCGCCGCATCGATGCGGTGAAGCGTATTGACGGCGGACAGGCCGCTGCCCTTCCGGGCCGAGTGGTCGATGACGATGTAGAGACCGCCCGGCTTCAGCGCCTGATAGATCCGGCGATTGACCGACGCGACATCAACCGGCCCCATGAAGTCGGCGTGCATGTCGTGATAGTTCTGGGCCGTGAAGACGACATCCAGCCGCTCCGGCGCGCTGAACTGCGGCAGGGTGCTGAGCAGGACGCGAACGTTCGAATAGGCCGGGTCCCTGGCCACCGCGTTCACGGCGGGCTCGCGTTTGGCCAGCTTGGACAGCTCGTCGGGCACGTAGGCGTAGACCCGTCCGCGCGGTCCGACTGACTTGGAGAAGATGCGGGTGAAGTAGCCGCCGCCGGGGATGAGGTCGGCGACCTTCATGCCGGGCCGGACGCCCGCGAACAGGACGGTCTCGCCCGGCTTGCGATTGGTATCTCGCGCCATGTCGGCGGCCGGCCGGCTGGGGTCGGTCAGGGCGGCGTCCAGCCAGGCCGGCAAGGCGGCCCCGGCTTCCACCGGCGGCGGCGGCGGTGGAGGCGTGGTGGCGCAGGCGGTCAGGGTCAGGACGGCGGCCAGGGCCAGCCAACTCGCGCGGGGCGTCATTCGTCTCTCCTGGACGGTTACTCTTTCGGTCCCCCGACCTGCGGAACTCTCTAGGCCAAAGTTAGGCCTGCGTCAGCGGCGTCCACTCCTCATTCGCGGGAAGCGGCGCGAAAATCTCGTCGAGCAGGTCGTCGCCGACGCCCTCGACGGTTTCGGGGGTCCAGCGAGGGGTGTTGTCCTTGTCGATGATGACGGCCCGCACGCCCTCGATGAAGTCCGGACGCTGAACCACGCGGGCGCCGATGCGGTATTCCATGACCATGTTGTCGGCGAAGTCGTCGAACCGGGCGCCGTGGGCCAGCTGGCGGAAGGCGACCTTCATCGTCTGCGGCGACTTGGTCCCCAGGGTGACGAGGGTGCTGCGCGCCCATTCGCCGGTGTCCTGCTCCAGATCTTCGAGGATGGCCTCGACAGACGGGCGGCCGAAGAACCGGTCGATGTCCTCCAGATGCGCCTCGATCGGGGCCGGGCCGGCGTCGCGGACGAAATGCGCCAGGGCGCCGGCGATGCTGTCCGGGTGCTCGGCCAGGGCGGCCTTGAAACCTTCGACGTGTTCGCTCGGCATATAGTGGGTGGCGATGCCCAGCCGCAGGCAGTCGGCGCCCTTGATCCGCGCCCCGGTCAACGCCAGCCACAGCCCGGTCTTGCCAGGCAGGCGCGGCAGGAACCAGCCGCCGCCGACATCGGGGAACAGGCCGATGCCTGTCTCGGGCATGGCGAAGGCGGTCCGCTCGGTGGCGATGCGCACGGCGGCCGGCATGGAAAGGCCGACCCCGCCGCCCATGGTCACCCCGTCCATTACCGCGATGACCGGCTTGGGGTAGACGAACAGCAGGTGGTTCAGCCGGTACTCGGTGTGGAAGAACTCCCGGGCGTCCTTGCCGTCCCCTGCCCCGCTCTCGGCCAGCATGCGGATATCGCCGCCGGCGCAGAAGCCGCGCTCGCCGCTGTGGTCGATGAGGATGCAGTGCACCGCCTCGTCGTCCCGCCAGGCCAGCAGGGCGTCGGTGATCAGCCGGCACATGTTGGTGGTCAGCGCATGCAGCGCCTTGGGCCGATTGAGGGTGACGCGGCCGACGCCGCCTTCGACGCGGGTCAGGACTTCGGGTTCTTCGGTCATAAGCTCACTCTCGCAGATCAATGGCGACCAAGCCGCAACGTTCTGCGGCCTGAAGCAATGCGCCATCACGACTGGCGATAGCGGCAGCGGCCTCAAGGGCAACCTTCAAGTACAACGCATCGTAGAAAGAAAGGCCCTGCCGGCGCGCCAAACTCAGAGCGTGATCATGTCCGGCTCTATCGGGCAAAGCCTGAACACTGAGGTCAATTGCCTGCAGAAATTCGATGGCCTGATCGACCTCAGCCTCCTCCACCAGCTTCTGCCGCTGAGCCTTGAGAAGGAGGTTTCGACACTCGGCCGGGAAAATATACGGGGCAAGGAAGCGAGCCGTGGCGATCCGGCCGAGCAGTTCATCGCTGCTACGGGTTGCCTGATCGGGAACAAACCAGGCGGCGACGGCGGACGCGTCAAGAACGATCGGCGTCACTCGCGGCCTTCCTCAACCGCCGCCTTCCAGTCGAATTCAACCCGGGTTCTGTGACGCTGCTCAATCCCGACGCGGAAAGCACGGATCTGATCGGCGAGGTCGGCGGGCGGCCGTACATTGGTGGGAGCCGGTGAAAGCACCGCGGCCGGCCGGCCATGCTTGGTGATGAGAATGTCCTCACCGCCAGATTCCAGACCTTCGACGAGCGCCGACAGGTTCGTCTTGGCTTCAAGAATGCCGACTTCACGCATTGCAGGCCTCCAAATTCTGACCAGTCTGGTCAGAATAGCACGAACCCCTACTGCCTGAACATCTCCCGCCCGATGATCACCCGCATGATCTCGTTGGTGCCCTCGAGGATCTGGTGGACGCGAAGGTCGCGGACGATGCGCTCCATCGGATAGTCCGCCAGATAGCCATAGCCGCCGTGCAGCTGCAGGGCGTTGTTGGCGACATCGAAGCAGGCGTCGGTGGCGAAGCGCTTGGCCATGGCGCAGAGCTTGGTGGCGTGGGGATCGCGCTGGTCGAGGGCGCTGGCGGCGTTGCGGACCATCAGCTGCGAGGCCGTCAGCTCGGTGGCCATGTCGGCGATCTTGAACTGCAGGGCCTGGAAGTCCTTCAGCGGTTTGCCGAACTGATTGCGGGTTTCCATGTAGGCCTTGGCCGTATCGAGGGCGAAGGCGGCGCCGCCCAGCGAGCAGCTGGCGATGTTCAGACGGCCGCCGTCCAAGCCCATCATGGCGAACCGGAAGCCCTCGCCCTCGCCGCCGATACGGTTCTCGACGGGCACCCGGACGTTGTCGAAGTTGACCTGGGCGGTCGGCTGCGACTTCCAGCCCATCTTCTTCTCGTTGGCGCCGAAGGAGAGGCCTTCCCAGCCCTTCTCGACGATGAAGGCCGAGACGCCCTTGGGGCCGTCGCCGCCGCTGCGGGCCATGACGACATAGACATCCGAGACGCCTGCGCCCGAGATGAAGGCCTTCGAGCCGTTGAGCACATAGTGGTCGCCGTCCAGCCGGGCGCTGGTGCGCATGGCGGCGGCGTCGGAGCCGCTGCCGGGCTCGGTCAGGCAGTAGCTGGCGATCAGCTCCATGGTGGTCAGGCGCGGCAGGTACTTGTGGCGCAGCTCGTCCGACGCGAAGCGGTCGATCATCCAGGACGCCATGTTGTGGATGGTCAGATAGGCGGCCGTCGGCACGCAGCCGTAGGACAGCGCCTCGAAGATCAGGGAGGCGTCGAGCCGGCTCAGGCCGGAGCCACCGACGTCTTCCTGCACATAGACGCCCGCGAAGCCGAGCGCGGCGGCCTGCCGCATGACGTCGACGGGGAAGTGGCTCTCCTCGTCCCATTTCGCCGCGTGCGGGGCGAGTTCATCCCTCGCGAAGGCCTGGGCCATCTCCTGGATGGCGCGCTGATCGTCGGTGAGGGAGAAATCCATGCGTCCATGTCCTGATCTTGCGCGAAGAGTTACCCTCACGCCGTGGGCTTGCTGACCTGACGCCGAGAGGCCAAGCTGTCAATCGCTGCCTGACGGGAGATCCGCATGACGCTAGCCACCACCGACGCCGGCCGGTTCGACAGTGAGCGAACCCTGGGGCTGATCAACTACGGTCTGCTGTTCAGCGCCCTGTTCTTCGGCGGCGTGCCCGCCATCGTCGCCGTGGTGCTCGCCTACACCCAGCGCGGCTCTGCCGGTCCGACGGTGCGGGAGCACTACCGGTTCCAGATCCAGATCTTCTGGATCGGCTTCCTGCTCAGCCTGATCGCCGGCATCTGCGGGGTCTGGGGCGTGGTCGAACTGACCGGCGACGCCTGGCGAAACGGCGGCAGCCACGGCGAGATGCAGGTCGACGAGACGGACTTCACCGTCCGGGTCATCGGGCTTTTCATCGGCTCGGCGGTCAGCCTGATCCTGCTGGCCCTGTGGTCGCTGGCGGCCCCGGCCATCGGCTTCATCCGCCTGGCGACCGCGCCGCGACCGGCGGCGGCGGCATAATGACTCTGGCGATCGGCACAGCCCCTCGCGCCGATGCCCCGATACGCTTGCACTCGCGCCCGCCTTGCGCGACACCGCGCCCATGACCGTTCCCCCCCTCGCCGCCTATCCCGCCACCCGCCTGCGCCGCCTGCGCCAGGCTGATTGGTCCCGCCGCATGGTGCGCGAGACCAGCCTGCAGCCTTCCGACCTGATCTGGTCGATGGTGGTGCATGAGGGCGAGGGCCGCATTCCCGTCGCCTCGATGCCGGGCGTCGACCGCCTCAGCGTCGCCGAAGCGGCCAAGGCGGCTGTCGCGGCCCGTGAGCTGGGCATCCCCTGCATCGCCATCTTCCCGCTCATCGACGGGGCCCGGAAGGATGCCGAGGGCAGTCTGGCGGCCGAGGAAGACGGCGTCATCTGCCGGGCCATCAAGGCCATGAAGGCCGCCGCCCCCGAGGTCGGCATCATGTGCGACGTGGCGCTCGACCCCTTCACCACCCACGGCCACGACGGCGTCCTGAAGGACGGCCGCATCGTCAATGACGCCACCATCGAGCGGCTGGTCGAGCAGGCCCTTGTCCAGGCCCGGGCCGGCTGTGACATTCTCGCTCCGTCCGACATGATGGACGGCCGGGTCGGCGCCATCCGCGCGGCGCTGGAAGCCGAGGGCCTGCAGGACGTGATGATCATGTCCTACGCGGCCAAGTACGCCTCGGCCTTCTACGGCCCCTACCGCGACGCCATCGGCTCCGGAAAGCTGGGCAGCGGCGACGTCGCCAACCCCGGCGACAAGAAGACCTACCAGATGGATCCCGCCAACAGCGAAGAGGCCATCCGCGAGGTCGCGCTCGACATCGCCGAGGGCGCCGACATGGTCATGGTCAAGCCGGGCATGCCCTACCTCGACATCGCCCGCCGGCTGGTCGACGAATTCGCCATGCCCACCTTCGCCTTCCAGGTCAGCGGCGAGTACGCGATGATCATGGCCGCCGGCCAGAACGGCTGGATCGACGAGGAGCGGGCGATCCTGGAGAGCCTGGGCGCCTTCAAGCGCGCCGGCTGCGCCGGGATCATCACCTACTTCGCCCCGCGCGCGGCCCGGATGCTGCGCGGCTAGTCCTTCTTCTGCCAGGGCCAGCGGAAGCCTGGCTTCTCCGGGGCCGCAGCCGCCGCCGGCGGTTCAGCCCGTTTCGGACAGGCGTCCACCGCGAACCCGCCAAGGTCGATGCAACGGCCGTCGATGTCGGCCGGCGGCGTCAGGCCGATCAGATGCGCCAGCGTCGGGCCGATGTCGGTGGTCTCGACGGGGTAGAAGCGCTCCTGGCCCTGACCGCCCGACCACCAGAACAGGATCGGCACACGCCGGTCGTAGTCCCAGGGGCTGCCATGGGTGCTCAGGGCGCCGCCCAGCCGGGCCTGCAGCGGCGTGACGCCGGGCGCCAGAACGACGGTGACGTCCGGCGATCGTCCGGCCACGGTGCTCATCGCGGCCCGCTCCTTGAGGGTCACATCCTCCGGCGACATACCCGGCCGCAGCGGGACCTTGAGCAGCTCCTCCAGGGTGTAGGTGGCGGCGATGCCGGGCTTGGTCGCCAGCCAGTCGGCGGCGACCCTGGCGATCTTCGACCGCAGCGGCTCCGGCAGGCGCACGTTGCGGTCATCGACGACATAGAGGCCGCTGCCGTCGAAGATCACCGGATTGGTCGTCAGCTTGAACTGCGCCTTGAGGGCCGTGTTCAGCTGAACCAGCACCCCGGGATCATAGCGCTGGGCCTGCGGGAAGCCTCGCTCGGACTGGCGCTCCGGGAAGTCGGAGCCGCCATGGTCGGCGGTCAGCACCGCCAAGGCCCCGCCGGGCGCGGCCTTGGCGGCCTCGAGCAGCCGGCCGAGCGCGGCGTCGAGGCGGAACTGCTGTTCGCACATCTCCGGCCCCTGGGTGCCGAAGCCGTGGCCGATGCGGTCGGTGGCCGACAGGCTGACGGCCAGCACGTCCGTGGCCGCGCCGGCGCCCAGCTTCTGTTCGCTGATCAGGCGGATGGCGCCCTCGACCGTCACCTCGTCGAGCAGCGGGGTGTTGTCGAACTGCACCCTGGCCGGCGGCAACTGGCTGCGCCAGGTCTGGCCGGCGATTTGGTAATCGGCCTCCAACGTGCGGCAGTAGGCGTTCTCGTAGGTCCAGGTCGCCGGCTTGCCCTCGTAGCGGGCCTTGAGGTCGGCGTTGATGGCCTTGACCGGCGCCAGCCGCGCCTCGTCCGTCTGGCCGGGCTCGACGTAGGTCGTGAAGCCGAAGCCCTCGCGCCACCAGAAGACGCCATCCGCCTTGTGGCCCGCCATGGCGATGGCGCCGCGGTCCTTGCCGGAGATGGCGAAGACCCGGCCGCCGGCGCCGCCGTCCTTCATCCAGTCGCCGAGGGTCGTGGCCGTCATGTTGTCAGGACCGACCGGGCCATTGCCGCCGGTGAGACCGCCGGCCAGCGTGTTGGCCGGGACGCTGAGGCAGTAGACGCTCTTGCCGGTGACCGGGTCGAGCCAATCGTTGGCCGGGATGCCGGTCTTGTTGGGATGCTTGCCCGTCAGGATGGTCGAGTGGCCCGGGCAGGTCTCGGTGGCGGCATGGGTCTGGTAGCCGTTGATATGAACCAGCCCCTGGTCCGCCAGGGTGCGCAGTCCGCCGACATAGCGGCTGCGGTACTGGTTGAAGAGGTTGGAGCTGAACTGGTCGACGCTGATCACCACAACCAGCTTCGGAACCGGCCTGGCGTCGGCGGCCTGCGAGACGCCGGCGACGGCGAGGACGGAAAGGCCGGCAAGGGCGCCGGACCATTGGCGAAGCGTCATGGACCTACCTGAACAACGATGCGGAGCGTCCTCATAGGGCGCCCCGCAGACAATTTCACGACGCTTTGGCCCGTCAGGCCTGCGACAGCGCCTGCGAGATCGGCAGCTTGCGGATCGGCTTGCCGGTGAGTTTGGCCAGCGCATTGACCAGGGCCGGCGTGGCCGGCGGCAGGCCGGGTTCGCCGATCCCGCCGAGCACCGGCTCGTCGTTCTCGATGAAGATGGTCTCGATCACCTTCGGCGCCTCGTTCATCCGCATCAGCCGATAGCCGTCGAAGTTGCGGTTCTGGCAGGAGCCGTTGGCGACCTCGATCCCCTCGAACAGCGCCGTCGACAGGCCCTGGACGATGCCGCCCTCCATCTGGTTGCGGGCCCCGTCCGGGGTGACCACCCGGGCGCAGTCGATGACGCAGGTGACCTTGTGGACGGTGACGACGCCGTCCGTCAGGCTGGCCTCGACCACATGGGCGCAGAGGCTGGCGAAGCTGTAGACGAAGGCGAATCCCCGCGCGTGGCCCTTCGGCAGAGGCTTGCCCCAGTCGCCGGCCTTGGCGGCGGCGTCGATGACCTTCAGGGCCCGGGGGTTGTCGGCCAGCAGTTCGCGGCGCAGCTGGACCGGATCCTTGCCGGCCGCCAGCGCCACCTCGTCGAGGAAGCTCTCGACGAAATAGCCGTTCTGGGTGGCCCCGACCGAGCGCCAGGGGGCCATGGGGATGACCTGATCGACCCGCACCCAGTCGATCTTGTAGGTCGGGAACTTGTAGAGGATTTCCGGCAGGATCTGCACCGACGAGCCGTCGATCTGACCCTTGGGCAGGCCGCCGGGCGCAAAACTGTCGCGCATGGAGGGGCCGGCCGTGCGGATGTGGAAGGCGGTCAGTTTGCCGTCCTTGTCCAGCGCCGCCTTCATGCGGGCGACCTGGGCGGGGCGATACCAGCCCTGACCGATCTCCTCCTCGCGCCGCCAGAACACCTTCACCGGCTTCTTCAGCGCCATGACCACGGCCACCGCGGACGGAATGCCGTCGTCGCCCAGCCGGCGACCGAAACCACCGCCCAGCATCAGCGTGTGAAGCCGGACCTTCTCGACCGGCAGGCCGGCGGCCTTGGCGGCCGTGCCGCGGTTGCGGTCCTGGGTCTGGAACGGACCCCAGAGCTCAAGCCCGCCGTCGGCGGTGGGCGCGAGGGTGACCGAGAAGGGCTCCATCGGCGTGTGGGCGATGTAGGGAACCTCGTAGTCCGCCTCGACCATCTTCGCGGCGCCCGCAAAGGCGGCCGTGACGTCGTCGTTGCGGGCCCCGATGGCCTCGGCATCCTTGTCCAGGCCCATCAGCATGGCCGCTGAGATGGCGTCGGAGCTCAGCCCGTCATAGGCCGTCGAGGCCCAGGAGACCTCCAGCGCCTGGGCGCCCTTCATGGCCGCCCACTGGGTCTTGGCCACCACCGCCGCGCCGCCGTCGAAGGCCACGACCCGCTCGACACCCTTCACGGCCAGGGCCGGGGCGTCGTTGAGTTTGGCGACCTTGCCGGTCCAGACCGGCGACAGCACGACGCAGGCGTAGACCATGCCCGGCAGGGTGAAATCGGAGGAGAAGATCGGCTCACCGCGCACCTTGGCGGGGATGTCGACGCGCGGCGTCGACTTGCCGACGATGGTGTAGGTTTTGGGGTCCTTCGGGGTCCCTTCGACGGCCGGGGCGGCGGCGGCCAGCTTTGCCGCCTCGCCGAGCGTCATCAGCGGCTTTCCGGCGCGCAGCAGCCGGCCCTCGACGATGCTGACCTCGGTCGCCGGGACCTTGGCCTGGGCCGCGCCGGCATTGATCAGGCTCTGACGGGCCGAGGCCCCGACCTTGCGCAGGGCGTCCCACCAGGCGCGCACGCCCTGGCTGCCGCCCGAGCCCATCTGCCCGCCGCGGCGGAAGGGATCGGACGGTTCGGGGGTATCGACGGTGACCCAGGCCAGCGGCACGCCGATCTCGTCGGCGATGATGGCGGCGTGGGCGGTATGGGTCCCCTGCCCCATCTCGGTGGTCGGCGAATGCAGGTGGATCCGTCCATCCGCGCCGATGGCCAGATAGGCCGTCCAGGCGGCGGCGGCCCCGTTCTGGGCGCCGGCCGGCGGGGTGACGACAAAGCTGAGGGTGAAGGCGCCCGTGGTGGCCAGGAAGGCGCGGCGATTGAGCGGAGCGTTCATCGTCATCGTCCTCAGGCGGCCTGGCCGCTGGCCGCCTTGATGGCGGCGCGGATGCGCAGATAGGTCCCGCAGCGGCAGAGATTGCCCGCCATGCCGGCGTCGATGGCGGCGTCGTCCGGCTTGGGGTTCTCGGCCAGCAGGCCCTTGGCGCTCATGATCTGGCCCGGCTGGCAGAAACCGCACTGCGGGACCTGGATATCGATCCAGGCCTTCTGGACGGGATCGTCCTTGCCCAGCCCCTCGATGGTGGTCACCTCGGCCCCGGCGATATCGCCGACGGCCAGGCTGCAGGAGCGCACCGGCTGGCCGGAAACCAGCACCGTGCAGGCGCCGCACTGGGCGATGCCGCAGCCATACTTGGCGCCCTTCAGGTCCAGCTCGTCGCGGAGCACCCAGAGCAGCGGCGTATCCGCCTCCGATGCCACGGTCACCGGTTTGCCGTTGACGGTCAGTTTGGTCATGAGAGGCCCTCCTGGCGTGATGGTAGGGTGTGGTGGGTTGTGGCGGCAAGGGGGTGCGTCCTTCGACACGCGGCCTGCGGCCGCTACTCAGGATGACGACCTTGGGTGGGCTGCACAGCTATTCGTCATCCTGAGTAGCCCGCGCATGCGGGCGTGTCGAAGGACGCACGAGCCGATCAGCCGCCCCTCGCCAGCCTCGCCAGCACGCCCAGCACCTTCTCCGCCGCATCCAGCCGCTGGGCCGGGGTGTCCCACTCGCCCTTGACCACGATCTTCTGGTCCGGCCGCAGCTTCCAGACGGCCGCATTCCTGGCGATATGCCCGACCAGCGCCCCGGGGTTCTCGAAGTAGTCGTTGCGGAACTGGATCACCGCGCCCTTGGGCCCGACGTCGATCTTGCCGACGTTGGCCTCGCGGCACAGCCCCTTGATCGCGACGACCTTCAACAGGCTGTCGGTCTCCGGCGGCAACGGTCCGAAGCGGTCGATCAATTCGGCGGCCAGGGCTTCACGGTCAGCCGACTTCTCGGCTTCCGACAGGCGGCGGTACAGCGACAGGCGGACGTTGAGGTCCGGCACATACTCTTCCGGGATCAGCACGGCGGCGCCGGTGTTGATGGCCGGCGACCAGCCGCGATCGCTGAGCGAATCCTCGCCGGCGCGCTCCTTCAGCGCCGCCACGGCTTCTTCCAGCATCTGCTGGTACAGCTCCACCCCGATCTCGCGGATATGGCCGCTCTGCTCGTCGCCCAGCAGGTTGCCGCCGCCGCGAATGTCGAGGTCGTGGCTGGCCAGCTGGAAGCCGGCCCCCAGGCTGTCGAGGCTCTGCAGCACCTGCAGCCGCTTCTCGGCCGACAGGGTCAGGGTCTTCTCGACCGGGGTGGTCATGTAGGCGTAGGCGCGCGCCTTGGACCGGCCGACCCGTCCGCGCAGCTGGTAGAGCTGGCTCAGGCCGAACATGTCGGCCCGGTGGATGATCATCGTGTTGGCCGAAGGGATATCAAGCCCGCTCTCGACGATCGTCGTCGACAGCAGGACGTCGTACTGCCCGTCGTAGAAGGCGGTCATCACCTCCTCGAGCTGGGTCGGCGCCATCTGGCCGTGGCCGACGACGAACTTCACCTCGGGCACCGAGACGCGCAGGAACTTCTCGAGGTCCGGCAGGTCCTTGATGCGCGGGGTGACGAAATAGCTCTGGCCGCCGCGATACTTCTCGCGCAGCAGCGCCTCCCGCAGGCTCACCTCGTCCCACGGCATGACGTAGGTCCGCACCGCCAGCCGGTCGACCGGCGGCGTGGCGATGATCGACATCTCGCGGATGCCGCTCAGCGCCATCTGCAGGGTGCGCGGGATCGGCGTCGCGGTCAGGGTCAGCATATGCACGTCAGCGCGAAGCTCTTTCAGCTTCTCCTTGTGCTTGACCCCGAAGTGCTGCTCCTCGTCGACGATGACCAGGCCCAGGTCCTTGAAGCTGACCAGCTTCGAGAGGATGGCATGGGTGCCGACCACGATCTCGAACTCGCCGTTGGCCAGCCCCTCGCGGGTCTCGGCGGCCTCGGCGGCAGGGGCCAGGCGAGACAGGCGGCGGATCTTGATCGGCCAGCCCTGGAACCGCTCGGTGAAGGTCTTGAAGTGCTGGCGGGCCAGCAGGGTGGTCGGGCAGACCACCGCCACCTGCTTGCCGCTCATGGCCATGACGAAGGCGGCGCGCAGGGCCACCTCGGTCTTGCCGAAGCCGACGTCGCCGCAGATCAGCCGGTCCATCGGCTTGCCGGATCCCAGATCGGTCAGCACATCGGCGATGGCGTTCAGCTGGTCGTCCGTCTCCTCATAGGGGAAACGGGCGCAGAACTCGTCGAACAGGCCGGACGGCGGATCGGTCTCCTCAACCGACTTGGTCGCCCGCGCGGCGGCGATGGCGATCAGGCCCTCGGCCATGACCCGCAGCCGCTCCTTGGCCTTCGACTTGCGCGACTGCCAGGCCGCCCCGCCCAGCTTGTCCAGCTGAACGCCGTCGCCCTCGGCGCCGTAGCGGGTGAGGAGGTCGATGTTCTCGACCGGCAGGTAGAGCTTGGCTTCGCCGCCGTACTGCAGTTCCAGGCAGTCGTGGGGCGCCTGCTGCACCTCGAGCGTCTTCAAGCCCTCGTAGCGGCCGATGCCGTGGTCGATGTGGACGACCAGATCGCCGGGCGTCAGGGCGCTGGCCTCGGCCAGGAAGTTGGCGGCGCGGCGCTTCTTGCGCGGCCGGGCCAGCCGGTCGCCGAGGATGTCGGTCTCGGAGATGACCGCCAGATTGTCGGTCTCGAACCCGTGCTCCAGCGGCAGCACGACGCGCTGCGGGACTTTCGGATCGTTGGCCTTGGCCGCCTGCCAGTACTTGGCGACCGGCAGCTTCTTCATGCCGTGGTCGGCCAGCATGGTCCCCAGCCGCTCGGACGAGCCTTCCGACCAGCTGGCGAACAGCACCCGCTTGCCGGCCGCGCTCAGGGCCCTGGCGTGCTCGGCCGTGGCCTCGAACAGGTTGACACTGTCCTGCTGGCGTTCGGCCGCGAAGGTGCGGCCCTGCCGGGCGCCCATGTCGACGACGGCGGCGCCCTCGCGCTGGAAGGGCGTGAACCAGCGGGTGGCCCGCAGGCTCATCAGCCCGTCGAATTCCTTGGCCGTCAGGTACAGCGCATCCGGCTTCAGCGGCCGGTAGCTGTCCTTGCGCAGGGCGTCGGCGCGGCTGTCGTAGGCATCGTTGATGACGCTCAGCCGCTCTTCGCGCGCCTCGGTCGCCTGGTGGTCGAAGGCGATCAGGGCCTCGTCCGGCAGATAGTCGAACAGGGTCTCGAGATGCGGGTAGAAGAGCGGCAGCCAGTGCTCCATCCCCGCCCGCCGGCCGCCCTCGCTGACCGCCTCATACAGGGCGTCCTGGCCGGGCGCGCCGAACTGGCCGACATAGCCCTTGCGGAACCGGGCCACGGACTCCTTGTCTAGCAAGGCCTCGCTGACCGGCAGCAGGCGGATGTCATGCAGTTGCTTGGTCGACCGCTGCGTTTCCGGATCGAAGGCGCGGATCGATTCCAGGGTGTCGCCGAACAGGTCGAGCCGCAAAGGCTCATCCCCGCCCGGCGGAAAGACGTCGATCACCCCGCCCCGGATGGCGAACTCGCCGCGCTCGGAAACCGTGGAGGCGCGCTGATAGCCGTTGACCGCGAAGTACCGCTCAAGGTCCTCGATCTTCACCGTCGCCCCGGGCCGGGTAGAATAGGTGGCCTCGATCACCGAGGCGCGGGGCGGAACCCGTTGCATGGCCCCGGCCATGGCGGCGACCAGCAGCAGCGGCTTTTTGGCGTCCACCCCGGCGGCAAGCCGCGACAGCGTCGCCATCCGTTGGGCCGCGACGGCCGGCGCCGGGCCGACCCGGTCGTAGGGCAGACAGTCCCAGCTGGGGAACTGGACCACCTCGATCTCGGGCGCGAAAAATCCCATGGCCCCGACGAAGGCCTCGGCCCGCGTGCCGTCGCGAGCGACGAACAGGGCGGGACCGCCGCGGGTGCGCAGCAGGTCGGCCATGACCAGGGCGTCGAACCCTTCGGGCGCCGAGGTCAGGTCGAGGCGGCCCTCGCCCTTCGCGATGGTCTTCAGGTCGCCGTCACGCGCCACGGCCGATGCCTTGGGAAGGGTCGAACGTCTGCAGCTTCTTCATCAGGGATGTATCGTGTTCGGCGGGAGGCGGTTCCCGCCCGATGATCCAGCCGTAGACATCCTGGTCGTCAGCCTGCAGCAGCGCCTCGAAGGCGGCCAGCTCGGCCTCAGCCAAATTCTGGGCATGCTGGTCCGCAAAGGGCCCCAGAATGAGGTCCATTTCCCGGAAACCACGCCGCCAGGCGCGCATCCGCAGGCGTTTCAAGCGAGCGTCATCCATACAGGCGGCGGGATATAGGGCGGAGGGGGAATGGCGGCTAGGGACAATCGACAGGGGCCGCCCTTGCGGTCGACCGGTTTGCCTGTCGCTCGACGGGCCGCGCGCTCACTCCCGAAATGGATTGGGAGTCCACTTTGGGACATCGCCTGAAGGTTCGGTCGGGCCGCGGCCGACGGACCTAGTTCTCGCCGCGCAGGGCTGGGCCAATGCGGCTCATCCCCTCCTGGATTCTCACCACAGCGGCCAGGTACTCAACGAGCTTGAGCGACAATTCCGGGCCCAGATATTGAAGATCGGGCGACTTCGACAAGGCGCTCCCCTTTCGGAAAGCCGCCTTGGCATGGCGGTCCACGTCATTGGCCATGCCGCGCAAGATGCCGCGTTCCTTCGCGGGATCACGCGCCTCGCCGGCGTTTTGCATCCGGTCGATCAGGCTTTCATAGGAATACTCCGCCGGAACGTAGTCATCGACGAAAGACTGGAATGCGTCGCGGGCCCGCTTTTCCGCCGCCGCTGCAATGAGTGCGGGCGAGGTTCGCTGGGCGAGATACCGGTGCTTGCGCGCTCCGGCCTCGTCCCGCGCGATCAGCGCCAGATGGCGAGCGTCAGCGTCGGCCTTTCGGCCCGACGCATCCAGAACCTCGATCAAGAGACCCTGGACTTCAATAGACTGGGGCTTCAGCCGTTCGAGGGCTTCGAGATCCGCGAGGGCGAGCGGAAGGCGCCTAGCCTTGAAATAGGCCCCGGCGCGATTCAGCAGGATGGCCCCGTCGTTGGGCCTGGCGCCGAGCGCCACGGTGAAATCATCGATCGCCGGCTGATGTCGTCCCAAGGCCAGCAGGGTCTCGCCGCGCAGGGCGCGATAGTCGGCTTCCCGGGGCGCCAGCGCGATGGCGGCGTTCAGCTCCGTCAGGGCTTCGTTGAGGCCGTTGCCCCGGAGAAACAGGACGGCGCGGACCAGATGGGCGCGGTGCAACGTGGGATCGGCGGCCAGGGCCTGTGTCGCGTCGTCCCAGGCGAGGGCGGAAAGCTTGCCCATGTTGAGGTTCGTCAACGCCCTCGCTCGCATCAGGCGGGCCTGGACATTGGTGGGATCGACGCGCAAGGCCTGGTCGGCGAGGTAAACCGCGCGGATGCGGCTGGGAATATCGGATACGCGGGTCAAGCGCGCCGCCTCGACCAGCCAGGCGGCGGGGGCTCCCGTTTCCGGGCCCTCCCTGAACTCGCGCAGCACCGTGGGGTCGTCGGGACGAAGCATCCTGACCCGATTGAGAATGATATAGCGGTTTTCGCCCTTCGGCGGATTGGCGAAGAGCGCCAGTTGCTCGGCGATGAAGGCCTCGGTCTTGGCGGCCGCCTGGTCGGGGCGCCAACCGTCGGGGGTGGGCTGAATCTGGGCGAAGGCCGGGGCGGCAAGAAGGCTTAGCCCTATCGCCAAAATCCGCAATCCTAGACCCCAGGACATAACCACCGCTCCCATCTGGCGTTTTCCTACCAGCGCAAGAACGGCGGTCCATGCCGCACAAAGGGGGGATAGGTGCTACAGAACCGGCGCGGCCCGGATAGTCTGGGGACTGCAGGCGACCGCTGAACAGGTCGCCGGTCCAGGCCGTCCAAAATCAATCGTGGACCGAACGCCGCCGCCGCCGGACGGCCCGAGTCAGGGCCTGAGCGCCACGTCCCGGACCAGAACGTCCGGATTGGCCCGGATCACGCCCTCGTCGGTCTTTTGCAGCCCATAGGACAGTGTGCCCTGGTGCATCCCGCCGCTTTTGACGACGTAGAAGCCGTCCAGGACATAGTCGCCGTGCAGCCAGACCGCTTCGGCCTTCGGCGCAACGATCTCGATCCCGCCCTCATTGTCGCCGCGCTTGAAGACAACGAACAGGCGGTCGGTGATCTCGGCCATATAGTGCCTGGCCTTGAAGTCGGAGGGCGTTCCGGGGGTGACCCGAACCTGCAGCCCAATGACCTTGTCCTGATGCTTGGCGACAAACGCGGTGAATGCGGCGGCATTGTCCGGCGTGACCGTGCCGGTCATGCGCAGAAGAGTTCTGCTCGCGCGGGCCGCTGCGTCGGCGGGCGTTGGCGCGCAGGCCGGTGCGGCCAGCGCCAGCAGGGCAGTGCAGAACCCCGTGGCCAGCAATATCTTCAATTGGCGCCCTCCAGTTTGATCCACACCGGCGCATGATCGCTCGCGCCCTCCCTGCCCCGCACGTCGCGATCGACCCCGCCCGCTTTCAGCCGCTTCGCCAGGTCAGGGCTGAGCAGAAGATGATCGATCCGCATGCCCTTGTCATTGGCCCAGCGGTTCCGCAGGTTCGTCCAGAACGTCCACTGCGGATCGTCCGGATAGAGCGTGGCCAGCGCGTCCGTCCAACCCTGCTCCAGGAGCTCGGCAAACGACGCCCGAGGCTCGGGCTGCAGCAGGGCGTTCTTCCGCCAGCTGGCCGGGTTGTAGATGTCGGCGTCGGTCGGCACGACGTTGTAGTCGCCGATCAGCGCCACCGGATGGCCGCTGCCCAACAGCGACTTCGCATGGGCGTTGAACCGCCTGAACCAGGCCTGCTTGTAGTCGAACCTTGGCCCTGGCCAGGGATTGCCGTTGGGCAGGTAGAGGCAGCCGACCAGCATCCCGTCGACCGCCGCCTCGATGTAGCGCGCCTCGGCGTCCCCCGGATCGCCCGGCAGAGCCCGCCGGGTGACCACCGGCTCGGCGCCCCGCGCCAGGATGGCGACCCCGTGCCAGGTCTTCTGGCCCTTCACGGCCGCCCCGTATCCGGCCCGCTCCAGCGCCTCGAACGGGAAGCGGTCCTCGGTGACCTTGATCTCCTGCAGGCAGGCGACATCGGGCCGCGCCTCGTCCAGCCACTGGAGCAGATTGTCCAGCCGGCTGTTGATGCCGTTGATGTTGAAAGAGGCCAGTTTCACGACGCGCTTCCAACGCGCCGCCGACGCAAGGTATCCACAGGTCCATGAAGGCGCCTGTCAAACGCTCCGGATCGAAAAAGACCCTCAACCTCGCCAATCTCGAGCGGCTGGGGGCGGAGCGGCTGGCCGTCCTGATGATGGAGATCACCGAGGGTCAGGCGGCGATCAAACGCCGGCTGCGCCTCGAGCTGGCGGGCGAGGCCGGGCCCGACGACCTGGCCAATGAGCTCGACAAGCGCCTGGCCTCCATCGCCGAGAAGCGGACCCGCATCACCTGGCGCCGCTACGCCGAGTTTGTCCGCGAGCTGAAGCAGCTGCGCGCCGCCATCGCCGGCCCGATGGCCGAACTGAACCCCTTCGTGGCGCTGGAGCTGCTCTGGCGGCTGCTGGCCCTCGCTGATCCGGTCATGGACCGCATCGACGACTCCAAGGGCGAGGTCGCCGCCGTCTTCACTGTCGCCGTCCAGGACCTCGGCCCCCTCGCCATCGCCGCCAAGGCCAAGCCCTCCGGCCTCGCCGACCGCGTCTTCGAGATGCTGACCTCCGACACCGAGGGGCTGATGAGCGGCATCGTCGCCGCCGTCCTGCCGGCGCTGGACGACGCGGCCATGTGGGCGTTGCGGGAAAAGCTGACGGGAGCCATCAACCGCCGGGCCCGCACCAGCCTGACCCTGCGCCGGGCCGTGCAACAGATCGCCGACGCGCAAGGCGACGTCGAAGGCTACATCGCCACCTGGACGCCCAAGGAACTGCAGGAGCCCCTGGTCGGCGCCCATGTCGCGTCCCGCCTGCTCGCCGCCGGCCGCACAGCCGAAGCCTTCGCGGCCCTCGAACGCGCCCGCCCGACCGCCGGTCCCCGCACCCGTAGCACCGCCGACTGGGAGCGCGGCTGGCTGGCCGCCCTCGAGGCCGACGGCCGCGACGCCGAGGCGCAGGAAATCCGCTGGGCCGGCTTCGAGGAGCGCCTCGACGCCGACCTCCTGCGCGCCCACCTCAAGCGCCTGGGCGATTTCGACGACGTCGAGGCCGAGGACCGCGCCATGGTCTATGCCCGCGCCTTCACCAACGCCGCCATGGCCCTGCGCTTCTTTGTCGAATGGCCCAACGCCGGCGAAGCGGCCCGCCTGGTCCTGACCCGGCCTGGCGACCTCAAGGGCGACGCCGTCGACCTCCTCGAACCCGCCGCCCGCCTGCTGGAAGCCCGCCACCCCCTGGCCGCCGCCGTGATCCTGCGCGCCATGATCGAGGACACCGCCCGCTGGCGCCGGCACGAACGCTACGGCTCGGCCCAGCGCTGGCTGCTGGAGGCCGCCTCGCTCGAACCCCAGATCACCGACCATCAGGACTTCGGCACGCACCAGGAATTCCTGAGGAAAATCGAGCCCTTCCGGCGGTTCTGAGAGCCGGTTCGGAATATGTCTAGACATATTCATCGACTTTTGAGGCCCTGACCGAACCGGCAGAACGGTCCGGCGCAGGCCTGTAGGTCGCCGGGACCTCATTGCGACCTACAAACGCGCACAGTCGACCTACGCCGAGGCTACACTGGAGGCTACGCCCACACAGCCCCGACCCACGCCAAAGCCTACGCCAACAAGGGTTTCGCCCCTTGGACCAAAGAATCTCGCTGTAAATGTGGGTCGGCCCGGCCGTGGTATGATGGACAACCGCTTCGATTAGCCCGCCCCGTCGGCACGGGCCTTTGTCGGCCTCCCCACCCCCGCGCTATACCTCGGCTCATGCGTCCGGAGATTCTCTTCCCGCTGTTCGCCTCGATCTCGACCCTCAAGGGCGTCGGGCCCAAGGTCGCGCCTCTGGTCGAGAAGCTGGCCGGGCCGCTTGTCCGCGATGTTCTCTTCCTTAAGCCCCACAGCCTGATCCACCGCCGCCCCTCCGATTTCGCGCATCTGATCGAGGGCGAGGTCGCCACCCTGTCGGTGACCATCGACGCCCACATCAAGCCCCGCGCCCTGCAGCAGCCCTGGCGCATCCGGGCCTTCGACGGCGCGACCGGCTTCGTCACCCTGGCCTTCTTCAAGGGTCATGGCCCGCACCTTGAACGCCAGCACCCGGTCGGCGCCAAACGCATCGTCAGCGGCAAGGTCGAGCGCTTCGGGGCCGAACTGCAGATCGTCCACCCTGACTATTTCGTCGACATCGCCCGCGCCGCCGAGGTGCCGGAACTGGAAGCCGTCTACCCGGCCACCGCCGGCCTGCCCGCCCGCACGGTTCGCAAACTGGCCCATGAGGCGCTGGAGCGGGCGCCGGATTTGCCTGAATGGCAGGACCCGGCCTGGCTGGCCCGCCAGCGCTGGCCGAGCTGGCGCGAGGCGCTGGACCTGCTTCACAACCCCCGAAGCGACGCCGATACCGCCCCCCTCGGCATGGCCAGGCGGCGTCTGGCCTTCGACGAACTGCTGGCCCACCAACTGGCCCTGGCCCAGCGCAAGGCGGCGCGGAAGACCGAGCCGGCCCCTGCCATCCTCGCCGGCCAGCTGGCCGACCGGCTGGAAGCGAACCTGCCCTGGAAACTGACGGGCGCGCAGATCCGGGCGCTGTCCGAAATCCGCGGCGATCTTCAGGCCGGCGAGCGGATGAGCCGCCTGCTGCAGGGGGACGTTGGTTCGGGCAAGACCATCGTCTGCGCCCTGGCCATCGCCGACGTGCTCGACGCCGGACGACAGGCGGCCCTGATGGCCCCGACCGAAATCCTGGCCCGCCAGCATTTCGAGACCATCGCCCCGATGCTGGAGCCGCTCGGGGTCCGGGTCGTCCTGCTGACCGGCCGCGACAAGGGCGGGGTGCGGGCCGAAAAGCTCATGGCGCTGATGGACGGCACGGCCGGGGTCGCCGTCGGCACCCACGCCCTGTTCCAGGATGAGGTGAAGTTCAAAGGCCTGAGCCTGGCCGTCATCGACGAACAGCACCGCTTCGGGGTCAACGAGCGCAAACGCCTGACCGACAAGGGCCCCGGGGTGCATCTCCTGGCCATGTCGGCGACGCCGATCCCGCGCACCCTGGAACTGACGGTCTTCGGCGACCTCGACGTCAGCCGTATCGATGAGAAGCCTCCCGGCCGCACGCCGGTGGCCACCGCGGCGGTGCCCTCCCCTCGCTTGCCGCAGGTCATCGAACGCCTGCGCAACGCCGTGTCGGAGGGCGCGCAGGCCTTCTGGATCTGCCCGCTGGTCGCCGAGTCGGAAGAGCTCGATGTCATGGCCGCCGAGACCCGGGCGACCGAACTGCGCAAGGTCATGGGCTCGCACGTCGGGCTGGTCCACGGGCAGATGAGCGGCGCCGAGAAGGACGAGGTGATGGGAGCCTTCGCCGAGGGTCGGCTGCCGGTGCTGGTCGCCACCACCGTGGTCGAGGTCGGGGTCAATGTGCCGAACGCCACCATCATGGTCATCGAACACGCCGACCGCTTCGGCCTGGCGCAACTGCACCAGTTGCGCGGCCGCGTCGGGCGCGGCCGGCGGGAAAGCGCCTGCCTGCTGATCTACGACCCGCCGCTCGGCGACATCGCGGAACAACGGCTCGATATCCTGCGCAAGACGGACGACGGATTCGAGATCGCGGAGAAGGATCTGGAACTACGCGGCGGCGGCGACCCGCTGGGCCTCAAGCAGAGCGGCTTCCCGGCCTATCGCCTGGCCGACCCGGCGGCCCACCGCGACCTGATCGCGGTGGCCGCCGACGACGCCCGGCTGGTGCTGGCCCGCGATCCCGAGCTGACGGGCGAACGGGGGCAGCGCCTGAGGACGCTGCAGGAGTTGTTCGACTGGCGGCCGGCGGCGCAGGGCGACTGACAGCCGCGTTATCCCGCCGAGGCTTTCGGCAATCGGTTGACTGACGGTGGGTGAAGGGTCGGAATCGAAATCATGGACGAACTTCAACAGGCCCTCGCCCCCCTCGCCCCGCAGCTCGACGCCGGCGCCACGACGGTGGTCAACCTGCGCCGCCTTTCGGGCGGAGCCAGCCAGGAAACCTGGGCCTTCGAGACCGACACCGGCGCACCGATGATCCTGCGCCGCAAGCCGCCGAGCGCCACGGGCAGCGGGACAGCCGTGCCCCTGGCGACCGAAGCCGCTCTGATCCGCGCCGCCGCAGCCCAGGGGGCGATCGTTCCCAGGGTGCTGGCTGAAAGCGCCCCGGGCAGCGATATCGGCGAGGCCTATGTGATGGCCCGGCTGGAGGGCGAGACCCTGGGCAAGCGCATCGCCCGCGATCCGCCCTTCGAGGCCATCCGGCCCGGCCTGGCCGCCCAGTGCGGCAAGGCTCTGGCGGCCATTCACGCGGTGCCAACCGAGGGCCTGCCAGAGCTGGTCACGTCCAGCGCCCTGACCGAGCTGGAGAAGTATGAGGCGGTCTATCGCGGCTCCGGGGCCGAACGGCCGATCTTCGAGGCCGCCATCCGTTTCCTGCGCGACCGCGCCCCGGCGCTGGACACGCCCGTGCTGGTGCACGGCGATTTCAGGAACGGCAACATCATGGTCCACCCCGAGCAGGGCCTGGTCGGCGTGCTCGACTGGGAGTTGGCGCATCTGGGCGACCCGGCCGAGGACATGGGCTGGATCTGCACCCGTAGCTGGCGCTTTGGCGGGGCCAGGCCGGTCGGCGGCTTCGGCGACTACGCCGACCTGCTGGACGCCTATCACGCGGCCGGCGGCCGGGAGATCAGCCTCGAACGCGTCCTCTACTGGGAGATGCTGGGCTCGCTGAAGTGGGGCTGCATGTGCCTGACCATGTACATGGCCTACGCCAGCGGCGCCGACGCCTCGGTCGAGCGGGCGATGATCGGCCGCCGGGCCAGTGAAACCGAAATCGACCTCGTCGCCCTGCTGGAGCAAGCCGCATGATCAGCCAGCCGACCAGCATCGAACTGATCGAGAGCGTCATCAAGTTCATCGAGGAACGGGCCGCGCCGCAGCTGAAGGACCGCGACGCCTTCCATGCCCGCGTCGCCGTCAATGCCCTGGCCGCGATCAAGCGCGAGATCGCCGGCGGCCAGGCGGCGGAGGACGCGCAAGTCACCCGGATGACGGCCCTGCTGGGCCACGACGGCGACTGGGCGACGCTGAACAGTGAGCTCTGCGCGACCATCCGCGACGGGGCGATCTCCCCGACCGATCCGGCGCTGCTGGCGCACCTGAGAGCCTCGATCATCGACCAGGTGCGCATCGACCAGCCGCAGTATGCGGGGCTGAAGACCCTGGCGGGGTAACCCTAGTCGATGCTGTGGGTCGGGACCGTGCCGACCGAGATCGACTGGCTGATCGGCGGCGCGGCCTTGGCCCCTTCGGGGACGCCCAGCAAGGCCGCGACCCGCGCCTCGGCGTCGGCTTCCAGGTCACCGTAGAACAGGTTGTAGGGCGGCATCCTGAGGCGGTCCGCCCAGCCGCCGCTGCGCCGCAGGGCCCCGGACCTGGGACGGGACACCTTGAGAATTCCCCCGTCGCATCTGGCGTGCACCGCCCGGGCGATCAGCGGCGGACGTTCGCCCCAGGCCAGGCGTGAGGCATTGGCGGCGCCAAGGTTGGAGCGCTCGGGCGCGTCTTCGTTGGTCGCCGTCCCGGTCAGCGGGTTGACGCACAAGGGCGTGCGGCCGGCCAGATTCACCAGGGCGCCGTTCGGCCCCCAGACAAGCGAGCGTTCCGTGATCCGGCCCCGCTCCACCGCCCCGCCCGACTTCCAGGCCAGCACGCAGCCGGCCTGGTGACGCGCGGTGCAGGCCGGCGGCGGACGGGTCGGGCCATAGGCGTCGGCGGGCACAACCGTCTCGATGAAGTAGGCGGCCGCCATCTGCTTCATCAGGGCCGGGTCTGGAGCGATCTCCTCGGACAGCAGGCGCGCCGCCAGCAGGCCGCCCTGTTCGACGCCGACCAGGATGAAGGGTCGGGAGCCGCGGTACTTCGCCTTCCACAGCCGGAAAGCGTCCCGCACATCGGTGTAGGCAAAGGCGCGGGCGTCGCGGGCGTCCTCGCGCAAGGTCAGCTGGGCGTACAGGCTGGCCTGGCGATAGTGAGGGGCGAACACCCGGCCGGCCTTGGCGAAGGGGCCGGCGTAGTTGGGCAGCATGACGTCGCGGGTCAGCCGCGTGGCCTTCGAATCGCGGAACGGGGCGTTCCAGTGGTCGCCGCCGTCGTAGGTGGTCGGATGGATGAAGAAGACGTCGGTGGCCGGATCATCGACCCTGGGCCGGTCCGCCGCCTTGGGGATCAGGGCCCAGGCCCGGGCCTGGGCGTAGTCAGGCTTGCCCGGTGGATCATAGGTCTGGAACGGCACCCGCGGATCGAGGGAGGCGCGGAGCACATCGACCCCATAGACCATCCAGGCCAGACCCAGCAGCAGGCTGAGCGCCACGGCGCCCAGCGCGATCCAGAGTCGGCGTCCTTGCAACCACGGTGGCATGTTTCCAACCTCGCACGCCGAAGCCTGAGGGTTAAGCCCTGACGACGCCGTTCCAGACTAGTCGTCGCGCGGCAGCGACCGGATCTCGACCGTCCCGCCGGCCTCATACACCGGATTGCCCGCCAGCAGGGCCTGCGCCGCCTCCAGGCTCTCGGCCTCCACGCGGATGTAGCCCGTCAGATGATCGGCGGCCGGTCCGGGCGTCCCGCTTTTCCGATAGCTCGCGCCGTCGCCGACTCCACTGCCGCCCTGGAAGACGCCGAGGGTATTCAACCGCGTGAAGTAAGCGTCCCAGCCCGTCTCTGGCCCGGTCGTGTCGCCGTGCATCAGCAGGATGAAGTCAGCCACGGCTGCCTCAACGATAGGAGTCAGACGCCGCGAGGTACTTGGTCACATACTCGGTGATGCCGTCCTCGAGCGGGGTGAACTGGCCCGGGTAGCCGGCCTCGCGCAGGCGGTCCATGCGGGCCTGGGTGAAGTACTGGTACTTGTCGCGAATGCTGTAGGGCATGTCGACGTAGTCGATCAGCGGCGCTTTTCCGGCCGCCTTGAACACCGCCTCCGCCATCTCCGAGAAGCTGCGGGCCTGGCCGGAGCCGAGGTTGTAGATGCCGTTGACCGAGGGGGTGTCCACCAGCCAGGCGATGACGTCGGCGACGTCGCGGACATAGACGAAGTCGCGCAGCTGGCCGCCGTCGGCGTAGTCGGGGTTGTGGCTCTTGAACAGCTGGACGGTATGGCCGGACTTCACCTTCGGGAAGATCTGGGCGGCCACCGACTTCATGCTGTCCTTGTGGTGCTCGTTGGGGCCGTAGACGTTGAAGAACTTCAGGCCGACCCACTGCGGCGGCTTGTAGTCCCGCGCCGCCTGGCGGGCGGCGAAGACATCGAACAGGGCCTTGGACCAGCCGTAGGCGTTGAGCGGCTTGAGGGCCTTCAGCGACTCCAGGTCATCGTTGTCGTCAAAGCCGGTAACGCCGTCGCCGTAGGTGGCCGCGCTGGAGGCATAGATGAAGCGGCGCTGACGGTCGGCGCACCAGCGGAAGAGATCGCGGCTCAGGCAGAAGTTGGTCTGCATGATCTTGTCGGCGTCGGGCTCGGTGGTCGAGCTGATGGCGCCCATGTGGATGACACACTCGATGTCGCGCCAGCGCTTCTCCAGCCAGTCCATCATCTCCTCCGGCGGCACGAAGTCCCCGATCGGATGCTTGGCGATGTTCTTCCACTTGCCACCGTCGGCCGTGCCCAGCCAGTCGCAGACCACGACATCGAGAGTCGGGTCCTCGCAGAGCCTGGCGACGACGTTGGAGCCGATGAAGCCGGCCCCGCCGGTGACGAAGACGATACGGCGGGTCATGTCAGGCTTCCTTGGCAGTCATGCGGGCAATGGCGGCGGTGGTCGAATAGCCGTCGACGAGCGGGGCCAGCTTCACCTCGCCGCCCCAGCCCTGGACCAGTTCATGGCCGACGACCCCCTCGACGGTGTAATCGGCGCCCTTGATCAGGACGTCGGGACGGGCGGCCTCGATGAGCTTCAACGGCGTGTCTTCATCAAAGGCGGTGACCAGGTCGACGCCGGCGAGACCCGCCAGAACCATGGCCCGGCTTTCCAGGTCGTTGACCGGCCGGCCCTCGCCCTTGAGGGCGCGAACCGAGCTGTCGCTGTTCACCGCCACGATCAGCCGGTCGCACCAGGCGCGGGCCTGGGCCAGGTAGGCGACATGGCCTTTGTGCAGGATGTCGAAGCAGCCGTTGGTGAAGCCGACCTTGAGACCCTGACGGCGCCAGTCGGCGGCTTGCTGGGCCATCTGGACGGGGCTGGCCAGCTTGGCCTCGGCGGGGGCCAGGTGGGCGGCGATCTCGGCTTCCACCAGGTCGCGCGGGGTGGCCGTGGCGGTGCCTGCCTTGCCGACCACGACACCGCTCGCCAACAGGGCGAAGCTGACGGCGTCGTCCATCGTCTGACCAGCAGCCAGGGCCAGGCCGAGGGCGGCGAGCGCCGTGTCGCCGGCCCCGGAGACGTCGAACACTTCGCGGGGGCGCCCCGGATAGTGCTTCACCCCCTCGCCGCGAACGGCGAGGGACATGCCCTTGGCGGCGCGGGTGACCAGCACGGCCTTGCAGCGCGACAGGTCCAGGGCGTGCTTCAGCGCGGCTTCGACCTCTTCGTCGGTCTCGGTCGGCATGTCGGTGGCGCGGGACAGTTCGCTGGCGTTGGGCTTGACGATGTCGGCGGCGCCGTAGCGGGCGAAGCTGCGGGCCTTGGAGTCGACAATCAGCACCGCTCCGGAGGCGCGGGCGTCGAGACAGGCCTCGATGACCTTCTGGGTCACGGCCCCCTTGCCATAGTCGGACAGCAGGATGGCCCCTGCCCCCTCGGCGGCGTAGCGGGCCGAATCCGCGATCTTCTTTTCCGTGTCGCGGACGGCGGGCGAGGCGTCTTCCGAATCGACCCGCAGCAATTGCTGACCGGAGGCGACGTACCGGGTCTTCACCGTCGTGGGGCGCCCGGCGTCGGCGATCAGGTGGGACTCCATGCCCGGCTCGGCGCTGATCATCCGCAGCGCCTCCTTGCCTGCGGCGTCATCACCGATCAACCCGGCCAGGGCCGCCTTGCCGCCCAGCGCGGCGACATTGCGGGCTACGTTGCCAGCCCCGCCCAGCATGGCTGTTTCGCGGCCCAGGGCCAGCACAGGCACCGGCGCCTCGGGGCTGGTGCGGCTGACGTCGCCGTAAACGAAGCGGTCGACCATCACATCGCCCACACAGGCCACGCGGGCGCCAACGACGGCGTCGAGGAGTTTCTGAAGGCCGGCTAGGTCCATAGGAGGCAGGGTGTGATCCGTGACGCCGGGTCGGTCAAGACCGGCGTCAGTGATCCATACAGCGCGCGTCCGCGTACCGCTTGGCGTGAGTACGCCAAGACAAGACGCCCCGACCCTCCTCTGGCTGCGCCAGGACCTGCGGCTGGCCGACAATCCGGCCCTGATGGCCATCGAGGGGCCGGTCATTCCGGTCTACATTCTCGATGAGACAGAGGGCGTGCGACCGATGGGAGGGGCGTCGCTGTGGTGGCTCGACAAGTCCCTGAAGGCGCTGGCCGAGGACCTGGAGGCGCGGGGATCGCGGCTTATCCTGCGCCGGGGCGTGGCCGCGGAGGTCCTGGCGAGCCTTGTCGAGGAAACCGGCGCCGGCGCCGTCCATTGGAACCGCCTCTATGACGCCGGGTCCATCGCCCGTGACAAGGCGATCAAGGCAGGACTGACCGAGAGCGGAATCCGCTGCCTGTCCTGCAACGCCGCCCTGCTGAACGAGCCCTGGGAAATCCAGTCAGGGTCCGGCGGCCCCTACAAGGTCTACACCCCCTACTGGCGGGCGGCGCGACAGCACATCGGCGAGTTCGTCCTGCATCGTGCGCCCAGCGAGATTGCGGCGCCGGCCTCCTGGCCCCGATCGGATCGGTTGGCGGACTGGAACCTGCATCCCAGCAAGCCCGACTGGTCCAAAGGATTTGCCGACTGGACGCCCGGCGAAGCGGGCGCCAAGGCGGCGCTGCGCGATTTTCTGGGCGGCGCGGTCGGCGCCTATTCGGAAGACCGCAACCGGCCGGACCGCCCCGGGACCTCGCGCCTTTCGCCTCACATGCATTTCGGCGAGATCGGCCCCCGGCAGATCTGGCGGGCCGCCGAGGACGCCGCCCACCACGGCGCCCCGCATGCACAGGTCGAGAAGTTCCTGGCAGAAGTCGGCTGGCGGGAGTTCCACCATCACCTGCTTTTCCACTGGCCCGACCTGCCGACCCGGAATTTCCGGCCGGAGTGGGACCGCTTCGTCTGGAGCGAGAACGACAAGTCCTTCGAGGCCTGGTGCAAGGGCCTCACCGGCTTCCCCATCGTTGACGCCGGCATGCGTGAGCTCTGGGCCACCGGCTTCATGCACAACCGGGTGCGGATGATCGTCGCCAGCTTCCTGATCAAGGACCTGCTGATCGACTGGCGTCGCGGAGAGACCTGGTTCTGGGACTGTCTTGTCGACGCCGATGTCGCCCAGAACGCCGC
>JAUMCZ010000029.1:0-4625 GCA_032122215.1 Caulobacter sp. | reverse complement strand
TCTGCGTGCTGGGCCCCAAGGCCGAGAAGGACATCAGCGTCCTGGCCAACCCGCAGAACGAGGAAGAAGAAGCCCTGTTCGCGGTGATGAAGAAGTACATCGCCGAGAAGCCCGGCTTCTACAGCGCGATCCGCGACGCCATCACCGGCGTGTCGGAAGAAACCACCACGGGCGTTCACCGCCTCTACCAGATGGCCGCCGCCGGCGAGCTGCCGTTCCCGGCCATCAACGTCAACGACAGCGTCACCAAGTCGAAGTTCGACAACCTGTACGGCTGCCGCGAAAGCCTGGTCGACGCCATTCGCCGGGGCACCGACGTGATGCTGTCGGGCAAGGTGGCCGTGGTCTGCGGCTACGGCGACGTCGGCAAGGGCTCGGCGGCTTCGCTGCGCCAGGGCGGCGCCCGCGTCATCGTCACCGAGATCGACCCGATCTGCGCCCTGCAGGCGGCGATGGAAGGCTATGAAGTCCAGACCCTGGACGACAGCGCCGGCCGCGCCGACATCTTCGTCACCGCGACGGGGAACAAGGACGTCATCACCGTCGACCACATGCGGGCGATGAAGAACAACGCCATCGTCTGCAACATCGGTCACTTCGACTCGGAAATTCAGGTCGCCGGCCTGAAGAACTTCAAGTGGGACGAGATCAAGCCGCAGGTCCACCACATCGAGTTCCCGGACGGCAAGAAGATCATCCTGCTGTCGGAGGGCCGCCTGGTGAATCTCGGTAACGCCACGGGTCACCCGAGCTTCGTGATGAGCGCCAGCTTCACCAACCAGACGCTCGCGCAACTGGAGCTGTGGACCAACCGGGCCAAGTACGAGAACCAGGTCTACGTCCTGCCCAAGCACCTCGACGAGAAGGTGGCGATGCTGCACCTGGCCAAGCTGGGCGCCAAGCTGACGACCCTGAAGAAAGAACAGGCCGACTACATCGGCGTGCCGGAAGCCGGCCCGTTCAAGCCGGACCACTACCGCTACTAAACCTGCGCGAGCAGTGAACGATCAGGGGCGGGTCCGCGAGGATCCGCCCTTTTTCGTAAGGCCCTCTTTTGGGCATAGCGCGCCGGTGTCGCCTCCGCTAAGGCCTTGGCCATGCCCATGGCGCTCCTTCTTTCCAGCCACGTTGCAGGCAGCCGCGTCGGCGGTTCGGCCCAGGCGCTGGCGCTGGCCAATTTCAAGATCGATCCGGTGCACATCCCTACCGTGCTCTACGGCCGCCACCCCGGCTGGGGCGCGCCGGGCGGAGCGCAGGTGCCGATCGAGGCGTTCGAGGGCATGCTGGACGGGGTCGAGGCCAACGGGCTGTTCGGCCAGATCGATCTGGTCATCACCGGCTATTTCGCCTCCGTCGAACAGGTGCGGGCCGCGGGGCGCGCCATCGAGGCGGTGCGCGGCGCCCCGCGTGAAGGGCCCATGGTCCGCAAGCCCTACATCGTCGTCGATCCGGTGATGGGCGACGCCGGCAAGGGGCTCTATGTCGGGGTCGATGTGGCGCGGGCCATCCAGGACGATCTCGTCCCGCTCGCCGACCTGATCACCCCCAATGCCTGGGAACTGCAGCGGATGTCGTCGCTCGACGTCCGCGATCCGGCCTCGGCCGTGCGGGCGGCGCGCAGCATGGGCCGGCCGGCGCTGGTCTCCTCGGTGATGCGCGGCGGCGAGATCGGCGTCGTCTTCGCCGACAAGCGCGAGGCCTGGCTGGCCGCCCACCAGAAGGTCGACAATGTTCCCAGCGGCACGGGCGACCTGCTGGCCGCCCTGTTCGCCGCCGCCATGCTGGAGGGCCAGACGCCATCCTACGGGCTGGCGCGGGCGGTCGGCGGCCTGGCCGAAACCGTGGCGGCGGCCGGTATCTGGCAGTCGCCGGAGCTGCCGATCGTGGCCATGGGCGCCAAGATCAAGAACGCCAGCCCGACCGTCCGCATGGAGCGCCTGGCGTGACCCCTGATATCCACGGCCATTGCGACGTCGCCTTCTCGGCCGTCTGGGAGGCCTTCGAGGCCAACTTCGCCGAGGGGCTCGAGCTGGGTGCCCGCTTCAGCCTGGTCTGCGAAGGCGAAGTGGTCGCTGACCTGTGGGCCGGACATGCCGACAAGGCCCAGACGCGCGCCTTCGACGACCGCACCCTGACCATGGTCTATTCGACCACCAAGGCCGTGGCGGCGACGATGATCGCCCGCCTGGTGGAGCAGTGCAAACTCCGCTTCGACCAGCCGGTGGCCGAGATCTGGCCTGAGTTCGCCGCCAATGGCAAAGGCGCGATCACGGTGGCCCAGGTGCTGTCGCACCAGGCGGGACTGCCGGGCTTTGTCGAGCAGATGGACCCGGGCCTGTGGTTCGATCCGCCGGCCATCGCCGCCAAGCTGGCCGCCATGGCCCCGATGTGGCCGCCGGGCAGCGCCAGCGGCTATCACGCCCTGACCGTCGGCTATCTGACGGGCGAGATCTTCCGGCGGGTCGACGGCCGCAGCCTGGGGAGCGCACTGAAGGCCGACATCTGCGATCCGGCCGGGCTTGATCTGTGGATCGGCCTGCCCGACTCCGAGCACGACCGCACCGCCGAGTTCAAGCCGCCGACGGCCCTGCCGGCCTTCGGTGAGACCACCGACCCCAAGAAGGCCGCCTTCCTCAGCCCCTGGGCGGCCCCGAACGGGCGCGGTCCGGAATGGCGGCGGCTGGAAGTGCCGTCGGCCAATGGCCATGCCACCGCCGAGGCGCTGGCGAAATTCATGGGCGCGCTGGCCGGCGATGGCGCGGTCGACGGCGTCCATATCCTGTCACCCAGGGTGCGGGATGAGGCGCGGGGCCAGCAGATCAAGGGCCAGGACCTGGTGCTGCCTTTCGTCCTGAGCTGGGGCGCGGGCTTCATGCGCAACCCGCCCAACATGTTCTTCGGCCCGGGCGTCCAGACCTTCGGCCACAGCGGCTGGGGCGGAAGCTGCGCCTTCGCCGATCCCGAGGCGAAGCTGGCGGGCAGCTATGTGATGAACCGGCAGGACATCCACCTGATCGGCGATCCGCGCAGCCGGAGGCTGATCAAGGCGGCCTACGAGAGCCTCTAGACCCTTTCAGGTTTTGATGTACGCATCAAAACCTGAAAGGGTCTAGAATCAAACATTTAGAGCACGTCCGGGCGGCGGAACCGCGTACACTTCCGCCTGACATGCTCTAGGCGCTCGCCAGAACCCCGGCGATCTGTTCCTCAACCGCGGTGAACTTCGAGCGACCGTGCAGCTCTGTCAGCGGCGCCGCCGTGCCGTTGACCAGATAGGTCATGCCGCGTCCGGAGGTCGGCTCGACCCACAGGCCCGAGACCAGGCCGTAGGCGTCGCCAGGGTGTCCCACCCAACCGGCGCAGTTCGGAAACAGGCTGTCGCCGCCGGCGTCGGTGAGGATCTGCATGCCGAGGCCATAGGCGAGGATGGCCCCGCCGTAGGCGTCGCCATTGGGCCCATTTCCGCCTGGAGGGGCGGCGTCGTAGCGCCAGACGGGCGTGGCCATCAGGGCGACGGTCTCGGGGCGAAGCAGCCGTACGCCATTCACCTGCCCGCCGCCGGCGATCAGCCGGGCGATGACCTCCAGGTCGCGGGCGCTGGCCCTCAGGCCGCCCTGGGGTGAGAAGACGAAGCCATTGCCGCCTTCGTATTCGTCGGGAGCCAGCCGCAGGAGTTCGCCCTCGGGCGAGCGGGTGACGAGGATCTCGGGGGCCTTGGGGATGGCGGCGTCCAGCTGGGCGACCCAGGGCCCCGCCGCGTTCCAGGGGCCCTCGTCGGACGGGGCCTTGCGGTAGAGGGCGGCGCCGTAGTTGCGCAGGGTCTGTGGAACGCCCGACCAGTTGTAGCCGCACTGCAGGCCCAGCGGCTCGAACACCCGGCGGGTCATGTAGAGGTCGAAGCGCATGCCGGTCATCCGCTCGATGAGCTGGGCGATGACGGCGATGTTGGTGTCGGAATAGGCGAAGTACTGGCCGGGAGGCTCGGAGGCGGGGCCGAACCAGGCGCCGCCATCCCACTGCTTGCCGGTCGGGGTCAGGGCGTCGGCCAGCTGGCGGCCGAGGCCGACGGGGAAGCTGGGGCCATTGCGCAGGCCGCTCGTGTGGCTGAGCAGCATGCGCGGCGTGATCGGTGTGTCGGGGAACAGCGGGTGGCGCAGCGGGAAGCGCAGGAGTTCGGAGACGTCATCGTCGAGACCGATGCGCTCCTGCTGCTGGAGCATCATGAAGCCGATGGCGGCGACCAGTTTCGAGATGCTGGCGATGCGCATGGGGGACTCGGTCCGCATGATGCGGCCGGCCTCGAGGCCATCGACGGCGTATCCGCCGGCCTTGGCCAGCACGGCGGTCTGGTCGGCCTTGCGGAAGGCGATGGCGGCGTAGCCGGGGACGGCGCGCTTCGGGTCGCCCGTGCCGGTCAGCAGGCGCGAGAAGGGGTCTTCCTGGGCGAAGGCATTTGAAGAGAGAAGGGGGGCGGCCGCCGCGGCGGCGGCCGTGGCCATCAGGGTCCGTCTGGAAATCACGCTCGGGGCCTCCGTTGAGGAATGAGCATACACAGTTCCTCTCCCTTCGGGGGAGGGGGACCGCAGTTCGATCTCGCAACCCGGAAAGCCCTCCCCCTCAAGGGG
>JAUMCZ010000028.1:0-23156 GCA_032122215.1 Caulobacter sp. | reverse complement strand
CCTAAACAGCCCGGGGACCAACGGCCCCTCCACCGACAGCTCGCCTGGTGCGGCTAACACCAGGCGAGCGTCCCGGAAGACAGCTCAACCTAGCAGCCAACCAACAAACAAGGGGGTCCCACCGGCGAGTCAGTTCAACGCCCCATCCCTATGTGCAGGGCGGATACGTCTTCCAGTGCTCCAGGTACGCCGCAAACGTCTGCGGAAACCCCATCGCCTTGCGCCACTCCTCGACCCGCGCCGGGTCCTCGAGCCTTTCCGGAACCCACTTCCCCGCCTCGCACGTCATCTGGGAGCCATACCGCTGCGGCCGGCCTTCGTTGATCGCCAGCCGGTCGTACATCAGCCCGAACGCCTGCCCATCCGCCTCGCCGGTCACCACCAGCGGCTCCAGCACCGGCACGAACCGCTTCCACTGGGCGACGTCGCTGTGCTGGATGATATGGAAGGCGGCGCTGGCGGCCTTGTCGCCATAGCGGCTCTTCAGGAACCAGCCTTCCGGCGGGACCATCTTGAGCAGCGCCTTGAGGTTCTCGTCATCAGCCGCCTCGATCGGCGCCCACATCGCCTTGCGGGCCGCCGCGATCTCTCCGGGCGGCAGGGCCGTCAGGTCGATCTTGGTCAGCACCCGCCGCCCCACCTGATCCATCGCCCCCATGCGCACCAGCGTCTCGGCATCGCTGGCCGCCGGCGGCAGAGCGGACTGCCGGGCGCGCTCGGCGTCCAGCGCCTCCCGCACCGGCGCGATCAACGCAGCAGCTTGTGGTGACAAGGACGCCTCCGCCATCGCCGGGGCGGCGATCAGCAACAGGCAGGCAAAGACGATCCGCAGCATGGCGCTCCTCCCGACCGCGCCATTGACCGGCGCGCCGGTGACGACAATGGGGCGCGGCAGGGGCCGAAGCAGGGCTGTCAGGTTTCAGCCTTGTGCGGCGCCTTCGTTCCTTCTCCCGACAAGCGGGAGAAGGACTCAAAGAGAAAGGGCCGCCCCTTTCGGAGCGGCCCTTCCCTTAAGTCGGTAGCTCAAGCAGTCTGGACTAGAAGTCCATGTCGCCCATGCCGCCCATACCGCCGGGCATGCCGCCCGGGGCGCCGCCGCTGCCCTTCTTGGGGGCCTCGACGATGGCGGCTTCGGTGGTGATCAGCAGGCCGGACACGGAAGCCGCGTCCTGCAGGGCGGTGCGAACCACCTTGGCGGGGTCGATGACGCCGTCGGCGACGAGGTCGACGTACTGCTCGGTCTGGGCGTTGAAGCCGAAGGTCGGGCTGTCGCTTTCGAGGATCTTGCCGACCACGATGGAGCCTTCAACGCCGGCGTTTTCGGCGATCTGACGGATCGGGGCCTGCAGGGCGCGACGGACGATGGCGATACCCTGGGTCTGGTCGGCGTTGGCGCCTTCCATGCCTTCGAGGATCTTCGAGGCCTTCAGCAGGGCCACGCCGCCGCCGGGGACGATGCCTTCTTCCACGGCCGCGCGGGTCGCGTTGAGGGCGTCATCGACGCGGTCCTTCTTTTCCTTCACTTCGACTTCAGTCGCGCCGCCGACGCGGATCACGGCAACACCGCCGGCCAGCTTGGCCAGGCGTTCCTGCAGCTTTTCCTTGTCGTAGTCGCTCGTGGTGTCTTCGATCTGCTTCTTGATCTGGCCGATGCGGGCTTCGATGCCGTCCTTGCCGCCGACGCCGTCCACGATGGTGGTGTCGTCCTTGGTGATGGTGACCTTCTTGGCCTTGCCGAGCATTTCGAGGGTGACGTTCTCGAGCTTGATGCCCAGGTCTTCGCTGATCACTTCACCGCCGGTGAGGACGGCGATGTCTTCCAGCATGGCCTTGCGGCGATCGCCGAAGCCCGGAGCCTTGACGGCGGCGACGCGCAGGCCGCCACGCAGCTTGTTGACCACCAGGGTGGCCAGGGCTTCACCTTCGATGTCCTCGGCGATGATCAGCAGGGGACGACCCGACTGGACCACGGCTTCCAGGACCGGAAGCAGGGGCTGGAGGCCCGACAGCTTCTTTTCGAACAGCAGGATCATCGGCTCTTCGAGCACGACTTCCATCTTGTCGGCGTTGGTAATGAAGTAGGGCGACAGGTAGCCGCGGTCGAACTGCATGCCTTCGACGACGTCGAGCTCGGTCTCGGCGGTCTTGGCTTCTTCAACCGTGATGACGCCTTCGTTGCCGACCTTTTCCATGGCGCGGGCGATCATCTCGCCCACTTCCACGTCGCCGTTGGCCGAGATGGTGCCGACCTGAGCGATTTCGCTGTTGGCCGAGACCTTCTTGGCGGTCGACTTGATCTCTTCGATGACCTTGGCGACGGCCTTGTCGATGCCGCGCTTCAGATCCATCGGGTTCATGCCGGCGGCGACCGACTTCAGGCCTTCGACGACGATGGCTTGCGCCAGGACGGTGGCGGTGGTGGTGCCGTCACCGGCCTTGTCGTTGGTCTTGGAGGCGACTTCGCGGATCATCTGCGCGCCGAGGTTCTCGAAGCGATCGCTCAGTTCGATTTCCTTGGCGACCGAGACGCCGTCCTTGGTCGAGCGCGGGGCGCCGAAGGACTTTTCGATCACGACGTTGCGGCCCTTGGGGCCGAGGGTCACCTTCACCGCGTTGGCGAGGATGTTGACGCCGCGCAGCATGCGGTCACGGGCGTCGGAGGAGAAATAGACGTCTTTGGCGGCCATGATGGTTGCCTTCTTTCAGTAGAAAATTGGAGGGAAGGAAGCGGCGGGCCTTTAGGCCTGCAGGACGCCCAGGACGTCGCTTTCCTTCATGATGATCAGGTCTTCACCGTCGACCTTGACCTCGGTGCCCGACCACTTGCCGAACAGGATCTTGTCGCCGGCCTTCAGTTCCAGGGGCTGGACCTTGCCGCTGTCGTCACGGGCGCCGGGGCCCACGGCGACGACTTCGCCTTCCTGGGGCTTTTCCTTGGCGGTGTCGGGGATGATGATCCCGCCTTTGGTCTTGGATTCTTCTTCGACGCGCTTCACCAGCACGCGGTCGCCAAGGGGGCGAAACTTCATCGGATGCTCTCCGTTCGATGACTGTTTTTTTGGTTCGCAGGCGTGGGAGCGGCCGCTGTTAGCAGTCCTCTCCCGTGAGTGCCAACGGTGCCGGGGAAGTAGGAGCGGGGAGCTGCGGAGTCAAGAAGCTCGCCGTCAGCCATCGCTTGCCACACGAAAAAAATACTGTGTGGCAATTGCCCTTGCCACACAAAAATAATACTGTGTGGCAAGGAGTCGTCCCATGATCCGTCGACACTCGCCCGTGGCCGTGACTGCCTACAACGACCTCCTGTCGCTCCTGTCGGAGGAACGACCGCCCGACGTCCGGGGAACGCCCACTGCGCGCGAACGGGGCGGCAAGACCTATTGGTACGATCGCTATCGCATCGGCGACCACGTCCGGGAGCGGTACCTGGGCGAGGACTCGCCGACGCTACGCCAGCAGATGGACCAGTTTCAGGAGTCGAAGAAGATGAGGGATGAGCGCCGGCGCGAGAGAGCGCGTCTGGTCCGTCTACTCCGAAGCGAGCTGTTTCTTGGCCTGGACAGCGATACCGGGGTGCTGACCTCGGCCCTCGAGAAGGCAGGCGTCTTCCGCCTTGGCGGCGTGGTCGTCGGAACCGCAGCCTTCCGGCTCTATGAGGGCGAACTGGGCCTGCGGCTCTCGCTCGACCAGACGGCGATGACCAACGATTTCGACATCGCCAGCTTCGAACGGCTGACCGTGGCGCAGGGCGAAGCGGTAGAGCCGGCCCTCTCGGAGGTTTTCGAGAGCCTGGACTTTGCGCCGGTCCCGTCGCTCGACAATCGGCGCACCTGGCGGTGGCGTAAGGCCGGCGGCGCGGCGGTCGAGTTTCTGACTCCCTCTTTTCGCGACGAGGAAGACCTGCGCGATCTGGAAGCCCTGGGGGTCAGCGGCCAGTCCCTGCACCATCTGGACTATCTGATCACCGGACCGATCAACCTGGCCGCCGTCTACCGCGAGGGGGTTCTGGTCAAGGCGCCTCGCCCCGAGCGGTTCGCCATTCACAAGCTGATCGTCGCCGACCGGCGTCTGGAGGGGCCGGACAGTCTCAAGTCCCGGAAGGACCTGGCCCAGGCCGGAATCCTCGTCGAAGTCCTGGCGGAAGACCGGCCTGTGGACCTCGCCGAGGCTTTCGAGGAAGCCATGGATCGCGGCCCTCGCTGGCGCTTTCGCCTGGAGAACAGCCTGCGCCGCGCCCCCCGGATTGCCGAGAGGCTCGACTGGAAGGGATAGGGCTCGAAGACCCGATCTCGCATTTGGCGCCCCAAACCTCTACATACCGCCCGATGACGATCGCTCTCGCCCCCTCAGCCGTTGACGCCGCGCTGGACTCCGTGCGCGCGGCCGTCGGTCTGCCGGCCGGCAGCCGGATCGTGGCGGCGATGTCCGGCGGGGTGGACTCCACCGTGACCGCCGCCCTGCTCCACCGCGCCGGCTACGACGTGGTGGGCGTCACCCTGCAGCTCTACGACCACGGCGCGGCCATCAGCAAGAAGGGCGCCTGCTGCGCCGGCCAGGATATCCACGACGCCCGCACGGCCTCTGACGCCATCGGCATCCCGCACTACGTCCTCGACTACGAAAGCCGCTTCAAGGACCAGGTCATCGAGGAATTCGCCGACGCCTACCTGCGCGGCGAGACGCCGATCCCCTGCGTGCGCTGCAATCAAACCGTGAAGTTCCGCGACCTGCTCGACGTCGCCCGCGACCTCGGCGCGGTGGCCATGGCCACCGGCCACTATGTGCAACGGGTGGACAGCGAAGACGGCCCGCAGCTGCGCCGCGCCGCCGACCCGGCCAAGGACCAGAGCTACTTCCTGTTCGCCACCACGGCGGATCAGCTGGACTACCTGCGCTTTCCGCTCGGCGGCATGAGCAAGCCGCAGGTGCGCGCCATCGCCGCCGAACTGGGCCTCACCGCCGCCGACAAGCCCGACAGCCAGGACATCTGCTTCGTGCCCGAGGGCAAGTACCACACCGTCATCGACCGGCTGCGCCCGCAAGGCGCCCTGCCGGGCGAGATCGTGCACATGGATGGCCGCGTCCTGGGGACCCACGAGGGCGTCACCCGCTACACCATCGGCCAGCGCCGGGGCCTGAACATCGCCGTCGGCGACCCGCTGTTCGTCACGAAGATCGACGCGGACAAGCGCCAGGTCATCGTCGGCCCCCGCGAGGCCCTGCTGACGACCGCCCTGACACTCAAGGAAACCAACTGGCTGGGCGAAGACGGCATCGACGCCGCCTGCGCCGCCGGCCGACCGGTCCTGGCCCGCGTCCGCTCGACCCGCGAACCGGTCCCCGGCCGCCTGACCCTTGTCGACGGCCAGGTCGCCGTCGCCCTCGACACCCACGAGGAAGGCGTCGCCCCCGGCCAGGCCTGCGTCCTCTACGCGCCCGAAGCCCCCGACCGGGTGCTGGGTGGCGGCTTCATCGCCTCGGCGGTTCGGGCGGAGCTGGCGGCATGATTGATCTGTCGGTCGGCATCAGCCTGGCGATCATCGGCCTGCTGGCCGTGGTCGCCCTGGTGCGCAGCCTGAAGACCGGAACCCTGGCGGTCTTCTTCACGAAAATGCCGGACATCGTCCGCGCCGACGAGCCTCTGCGGTTCTGGACCCAGTTCGTCGGGGTCGCCGTGGTGGCGGTTATCGCGCTCTTCGTGGCGGCGATCCTGCTGACCTAGGCCCGGTTCCCCCTCTCGGGGGAGGGTTAACGCATATCGCTTCGCGTTTCGAAGTTTCGTGAAGCCTCCTCTGGGCGTCCTTCTCCCCTTGCGGGAGAAGGGAGTCCCGAGGCCAATCTTCACGCAGAAGACGCCGACGGGCCATATGCTGTCCCCCTCCCCCGATGGGGGAGGAACTGAGCCTTGCGCCGACGCCTTCCCCCGCTAAAGTGCGCCAACTTCAAACAAGCGTACGAATTGGGGACGAGACCATGGCCGACGCCGCGCCCAGCGCCCAGGACCTGAACAGCGGCACCGAGCCGCTCGACGAGCGCACCTGGATCGACGCCGAGAAGCTGCTGCCGTGGCTGCAGGCGAACGTGGAAGGCTTCAAGGGCCCGCTGGAAATCCGCAAGTTCAAGGGCGGCCAGTCCAACCCGACCTATCAGCTCGTCACCCCGGACCAGCGCTACGTCCTGCGCCGCAAGCCGCCGGGCAAGCTGCTGCCGAGCGCCCACGCCGTTGACCGCGAATACAAGGTCATCGCCGCCCTCAACAAGGTCAGCTTCCCGGTCGCAAAGGCCTACGCCCTGTGCATGGACGAGAGCATCGTCGGCACCATTTTCTACGTCATGGAACAGGTCGAGGGCCGCATCCTCTGGGACGGCACCCTGCCCGACTACAGCCCCGCCGAGCGCCGCAAGATCTATGAAGCCGAGATCGGCACCCTCGCGGCCCTGCACAACGTCGACTACAAGGCCATCGGCCTGGAGGACTACGGCAAGCCCGGCAACTATTTCAGCCGCCAGGTCAGCCGCTGGACCAAGCAGTACCAGGCGTCCGAAACCTCGGTGATCCCCGAGATGAACCAGCTGATCGCCTGGTTCCCCGACCACACGCCGGAAGACGACATGACCTCGATCGTCCACGGCGACTATCGCCTGGACAACATGATCCTGCACCCGACCGAGCAGAAGGTCGCCGCCGTCCTCGACTGGGAGCTGTCCACCCTCGGCAACCCGCTGGCCGACTTCTCCTACTTCCTGATGAGCTGGGTCATGCCCAGCCAGGAGCGCGGCGGCCTGTCGGGCATCGACGACCTGACCGCCTACGGCATCCCGACCATCGACGAGGCGGTGGCCCAGTACTGCAAGGCGACGGGCCGCGACGGCCTGCCCAACCTCGACTGGTACTTCGCCTACAACCTCTTCCGCCTGGCCGGCATCTGCCAGGGCATCGTCGGCCGCGTGCGCGACGGCACCGCCAACTCGGCCCATGCCGCAACCATGGAAGCCCGGGTCCCGGTGCTGGCCAGGGGCGCCTGGGAGTTCGCTCAAAAGGCCGGGGCCTAACCTCTCCCATAGGGAGAGGTCGGACCTGCGCAGCAGGTTCGGGTGAGGGGTTACGCTGTCGGACGATAGCGCCCCTCCTTGCCCCACCACGACACGGCGCCCCCCTTTTTCCGTACGGGCGAAGGGTTGTTCGCGGCGCCTCCGCGGGTCACTCTGGTTCAAACAGTTCGGGGCACTATCGATGAAATCCACCTTCAAGGCCGGCCTTGTCGCCGCCGCGCTCTGCGTTCTGGCCCTGGTCGGCGTCGCCGACGCGCAAGGCCAGTCCAGCCCCCTGACCTATATCCAGGCCGGCCGCGTGCTGGCCGACCCGGCCACCGGCAAGGTCGAGACCGAGCGCACCATCGTCGTCGAGAACGGCAAGGTGCTGCGCATCGAGGCCGGTTACACCTCGGCCCCCGGCGCCAAGGTCATCGACCTGAAGGACAGCTTCGTCCTGCCCGGCCTGATCGACAGCCATGTCCACCTGACCAGCCAGAACGGCCCCAAGGGCGCGCTGGAACGCTTCACTAAAACGAAGAGCGACTACGCCCTCGACGGCGCCTGGTACGCGGGCCTGACCCTGAAGGCCGGCTTCACCACCGTCGCCGACCTCGGCGGCGCCAACGAGAGCGTGTTCGGCCTGCGTGACGCCATTGCCGCCGGCCGCATCCCCGGCCCGCGCATCGTCGCCGCCGGCTCGGCCGTGTCGGTGCATGGCGGCCATGGCGATGACGCCAACGGCGTGCCTGAATCGATGGTCCACCTGTTCCGCGACGCCGCCGTCTGCTCCGGCGCCGACGACTGCCGCCGGGCCGTGCGCGAGCAGGTCCGCTCCGGCGCCGACGTCATCAAGATCACCGCCACCGGCGGCGTGCTGTCGCCGACCAATGCGGGCCTCGCCAAACAGTTCAGCGACGAAGAGCTGAAAGCCATCGTCGAGACCGCCCACTCCATGGGCCGCAAGGTCACCGCCCACGCCCACGGCGGCGACGGCATCAACGCCTTCCTGAAGTACGGTGGCGACAGCATCGAGCACGGCACCTACCTCGACGCCGAATCCGTCAAGCTGTTCAAGGCGAACGGCGGCTACCTGGTGCCCACCCTGCTGGCCGGCGATTTCGTGGCCCGCGAGGCCGCCAAGGCCGACACCTGGATGGTCCCCGCCGTGAAGGCCAAGGCCCTGGAGGCCGGCCCCAAGATGCTGGACATGGGCCGCCGCGCCCACACCGGCGGCGTCAAGATCGCCTTCGGCACCGATACCGGCGTCTCCCCCCACGGCGAAAACGCCCGCGAGTTCGCCCTGCTGGTCAAGGCGGGCCTGACCCCGCTGGAAGCCATCAAGGCCGCCACCATCTACGCCGCCGACCACCTCGACCTCGCCGGCATGATCGGCTCGCTGCTGAACGGCAAGCAGGCCGACATCATCGCCGTGAAGGGCGATCCGCTGGCCGACGTCACCGTCCTGGAACGCGTCAGCTTCGTGATGAAGGGCGGCGTCGTCTACCGGCAGGACTAGGCGAGCGCGTTCCGATAAGTGGGGACCGGTTATCGGATCAAACGCGCGACCAGCAAACTAAAGCGCGGACCTTAGTAGGGCTTGCACCGCCGCCTCGTCCTCGAACCGCGCCCGCACAGGCCAGTAGTCGACCTTTCGGCGCCAGGCTCCGGGCAGCCGGACCCAGTCCTTCTCGGTGGTCAGCAGCGTGCCGCCGAGCTGGGCCGCCCGCTGCTCCAGGAAGGCCAGGTCCGCCTCGCGGTACTCGCCATGGTCCGGGAAGGGCGCGAAGTCCTTCAGCACCGCTCCGGCGGCGATCAGCGAGCGCTCGAACTTCCACGGCTTGCCGATGCCGGCGAAGGCCAGCACGGGATGGCTCGGGGCCGGTCCGGCCGGCTCCAGCCGGGCGATGAAGACCGGCTTGCCCTTGAACAGGGCGACGAGGTCCGGATCCGGCTGCGCCAGGTCGGCCGGCATCAGCAGGACCACCGCATCGGCCCGGCCCAGGCCCACCGCCAGCGGCTCCCGCATTGGTCCGGCCGGGAAAACAGCGCCGTCACCGAACGGCCATTCGTTGTTGCGGGTCTCGCCGTCGACGACGACCAGCGACAGGGTCTTTTTCAGCGACGGGTTCTGGTGACCATCGTCCATGACCACGGCCTGGGCCCCGGCCTCCTTCGCCGCCGCCGCCCCGGCCGGCCGGTCGCGGCTGACCCAGAACGGCCCGTCGGCGGCCAGCATCAGCGGCTCGTCACCGACCTGCTGCGTCCCATGGATGGCCTGATCAACCTTGAGCGGCCCCGGCTCATTGCCGCCATAGCCGCGCGACAGGCCATGCGCCGCCACCCCGTCCTCGCGCAGCATGCGGAGCAGCTCGCGCACGACCGGCGTCTTGCCGACCCCGCCGGCCGTGAGGTTGCCCACACAGATCACCGGCAGGCCGGCGTCCACCGGCCGGGCGTTGTCGATCTTGTACTTCGTGACCGCCGCCCAGACCCAGCTGAGCGGAGTCAGCACCATGCGGGTCACCACGCCGGGGACATTGTCACGCACGTACCACCAGCGGGGCGTCGAGAGCTTCATGGCAGCAGGGCCTCCAGCCGCGTCCAGGCGGTGTCGAGCTGCGCCGACTGGGCCGCGGCAAAGGCCTGTCCCCGGGCCCCCAGCGCCTTCGCCGCCTCCGGCCCGGCCAGCAGGCCGGCCAGGGCCATGGAGAGGTCGCCGGGCGTCTCGACGATCATCGCCCCGCGCTCGCCGAGGGTCATGGCCTCGTAGACCTCGGCCGAGTTGAACACCTGCGGCCCGCTGATCACCGGCGCGCCGAGCCGGGCCGGCTCCATCGGATTGTGGCCGCCGACACCCGGCACGAAGCTGCCGCCCATGACCACGACATCGGCGATACGGAAGAACAGGCCCATCTCGCCAAGCGTGTCGGCGACATAGATCTGGGTCTGGCGCGTGACCTTGTCGCCACGCGAGCGGACGGCCACCGCCCCATGGCCTGCGCCCAGATCAGTCAGCACCTCGGCCATGCGGTCGGGATGGCGAGGGGCGATGATGAGCAGGGCGCCCGGCGCCTCGTTGCGGATGGCGGTCAGCATCGGGGTGACGATGATCGCCTCCTCCCCCGCATGGGTGCTGGCGGCCAGCACCACCGGCCGGTCGCCGACGGCCTTTTTCAAGGCGGCAAGCTCGGCGGCATCGGCCGGCAGAGGCTCTCCGGCCAGCTTCAGGTTCAACCGGCCGTCCGTCTCGACCCCGAAATAAGCCAGCCGTTCGGCCGACAGCTCGTCCTGCGGCAGCACCAGATCGAAGTTGGTCAGCAGTTGTCGGATGCTTGTCGCCATCCGGGCCCAGCCCTGTGCGGTCTTGCGCGTGATGCGGGCCGATATCAGCGCCAGTTTTGCCCCCCGATCTCTGGCCCCGAGGATCAGGTTCGGCCAGATCTCGCTCTCGACGAGAACCATCACATCCGGCCGCCAGTGATCGAGGAATCGCCTCGCCGAAGCCGGCGTATCGAGCGGCGCGTACTGATGAATGGCCCCGGCCGGCAACCGCCTGGCCAGCAAGGCCGCGGCCGTCACCGTCCCGCAGGTGACCAGCAGGGCAAGGTCCGGCCGCGCCTGACTGATCCGCTCGATCAACGGCAACACAGCCTGGCTCTCACCCACGCTGACCGCGTGAATCCAGACCAGCCCCCCCTCAGGCCTGGCCACCGAGGCGTACCCCAGCCGCTCCTGAAGCCGCCCCGCATCCTCCTTGCCCTTCGCCGCCCTCGAGCGCAGCAGGCCGGGCGCGAACGGCTGCAAGGCCGTCATGGCCAGCCGGTAAAGGGTCAGGCCCAGCGTCACCTAATGTCCGCCGTGGGCATGGGCCAGACGGCAGGGACCCCGGCGGCCGGTCTCCAGCTGCAGGGTGGCGTGGCCGATGCCGAATTCGTGGACCAGGTCGTGGCAAAGCTCGTCGAGAAACTGGTCCGGGTCGGTGTTGTCGGGCCGGGTCAGGTGGGCGGTCAGCGCCGTCTCGCTGGTGCTCATCGCCCAGATGTGCAGGTCATGCACCTCGGTGACGCCAGGCCGCGCGGCCAGCCAGGCCTTGACCTTGTCCGGGTCGATGCCGCGCGGGGCGGCGTCGAGGGCCAGGTCGAGGCTGTCGCGCAACAGACCCCAGGTGCCGGCCACGATGACGGCGGCGATGACCAGACTGATCATCGGGTCGATCCAGCGCCACTCCGGCTGCACCCACAGAATGATGGCGGCGAACACCACGCCCAGCGACACCGCTGCATCGGCGGCCATGTGCAGGAAGGCCCCCTTGACGTTGAGGTCCTCCTGGCCGCGCATGAACATCAGCGCCGTGGCCGTGTTGATGACCACGCCGATGGCGGCGACGATGATGACGGGGCCCGGCGGGATATCCTGCGGCGAGCCGAAGCGGCGCACCGCCTCCCAGGTGATGCCGCCAACCGCCAGCAGCAACAGGCCGGCATTGGCCAATGAGGCCAGAATGGTGCTCTTGCCGAGGCCATAGGTCCGCCGACCGGCCGGGGCCCGGCGCGCAACGATGACCGCCACCCAGGCCATCAGCAGGCCGATCACGTCCGACAAATTGTGGCCGGCGTCAGCGAGCAGGGCCAGCGAGCCGGTGTATAGCCCCGCCCCGGCCTCGGCGACCACGAAGGCGATGTTCAGTCCGGCCCCGATGGCGAAGGCCCGGCCGAAATCCTTCGGCGCATGGCTGTGACCGCCCGGACCATGGTGATGGTCCTTGTGGCCACCGTGGTGGTGGTCATGGCCGGTATGGGGGCCGTGATGATCGTGCGCGTGGGACATTGCCCGTGGGATAAACCCCGGGCGCAGGGCAAGGAAGACGTTATTGAATACGGGTCGGTCTCAGCACTCCACCCGGTTCACCGGCATCCCCGCCGCCAGGCCGCCAAGCGAGGTTTCCTTGTAGATCTCGTTCATGTCCTCGCCGGTGCGCTTCATGGTGGCGATGACCTTGTCGAGGCTGACCGAATGCTGCCCGTCGCCGAGCATGGCCAGGCGGGCGGCGTCGATGGCCTTGATGGCCCCCATGGCGTTGCGTTCGATGCAGGGGATCTGGACGAGGCCGCCGATGGGATCGCAGGTCAGGCCGAGATTATGCTCCATGCCGATCTCGGCGGCGTTCTCGATCTGGGCGTTGGACCCGCCCATGACAGCGGCCAGGCCGGCGGCGGCCATCGAGCAGGCGACGCCGACCTCGCCCTGGCAGCCGACCTCGGCCCCGCTGATCGAGGCATTCTTCTTGTAGAGGGCGCCGACGGCGGCGGCGGTCAGCAGGAAGGTGCGGCGCCCCTCGGGCGTCCCCTGCATGAAGCGGTCGTAAAATCGAAGCACGGCCGGGATCAGGCCCGCCGCGCCGTTGGTGGGGGCGGTGACGACCCGGCCGCCGGCGGCGTTCTCCTCGTTCACCGCCAGGGCCCACAGGTTGACGAAGTCCATGGCGGCCAGTGGATCGCTGATCTGGCGCTCGACCTTGGCCATGATGGTCTGGTGCACCTGTTTGGCGCGGCGCTTGACCGAGAGCCCCCCGGGCAGGATGCCGTCCATCCGCATGCCGCGGTCGATACAGGCCTCCATCGCCCCGAAGATGGCGTCGAGCCGTTCGACGACGACGGCTTCAGGCGCGCGGGCGATCTCGTTGGCCATCATCAGTTCGCCGATGGTCAGGCCGGCGGCCTCGGCCTTCTCGAGCAGCTCGACGCCGGACTCGAAGGGATGGGGAATCGCCGTCTCGTCGGCCGGGGCGTTGCGGCCGATCTCCGATTCCTCACAGACGAACCCACCGCCGATAGAGAAGTAGGTTTGCTGCAGGATGATCTGGTCCGCGCTGTCGAAGGCGGTCAGGGTCATAGCATTGGGATGCTGGGGCAGGCGCTGGCGGCCGGCCCAGACGATATCCACCAATTCGTCGAACGCGATCTCCCGCTGACCGCCAAGCTGCATGCGGCCGGTGGCGCGCAGGGCCTCCAGGGCCGCGTCGCCGGCGTCAGGATCGAGCCCGGCCGGTTCGAAGCCCATCAGCCCCAGCATGGTCGCCCGGTCGGTGGCATGGCCCCGGCCGGTCAGCGCAAGGGAGGCGTAGAGCTTGACCTGAACGCGGGTGACGTCGGCGATCAGCCCGCCGGTCCTCAGTTCGGCGACGAACCGGGCAGCCGCCGTCATCGGCCCCATGGTGTGGGAGCTGGAGGGGCCGACTCCCGGCTTGAACAGGTCGAAGACGCTGGCGGTCATCTGGGGTCTCCGGCGGCGCCGGTGAAGGCGCCGCCAGTGATAGCTACTTCCGCTCGGACCTGGTGGCGTCCCGGGCGGCCTTGAACTCCGAGTCCTTGTCCCATTCCGGCCAGATACGGCTGTTGGCCAGGTCCGAGCCCAGGTCGTGCAGCAGGGTCAGGTCGGCGACCATGCCATCCATCCGCCAGTCGGCCGACCATTCGTCCGCAGGCTGATGGTACTTGTCCTTGGTATAGGCCTCGGCCCAGGCGCGAGCCTCACCCGGCTTGCCGTCGATGATGTCGATGCCGCCACCGAAGGAGATGGCCGGCACCCCGCGCTTGGCGAAGGGGAAGTGGTCGGAGCGGTAGAAGCTGCCGGCCTCCGGACGCGGATCGGGGATGTAGCTGCGGCCCACGGTCTTGCCCTCGGCGATCAGCAGGTCGAGCAGGTCCTGCCTGGCGTCGCCGGAGACGGTGAAGTCACGGGCCGGACCGAGCGGCTTGAGGGAGTCGGTGTTGATGACCGCCACCGTCTTGCTGAGCGGGTAGAGCGGGTTCGAGGCGTAGTATTCCGTACCCAAAAGCCCCTTTTCCTCGGCCGTGACCGTCATGAAGACGATCGAACGGTCGGGGCGCGGGCCGGCTGCGAAGGCGCGGCCCTGTTCGATGACGGCGGCGACGCCGGTCGCGTTGTCGACAGCGCCGTTGTAGATGGTGTCGCCCCTGGCGTCCGGCTGGCCGACGCCCAGGTGGTCCCAGTGGCCCGAGTAGATGACGTACTCGTCCGGACGGGTCTTGCCCGGCAGCAGACCGACCACGTTCTTGGAGACGATGACCTCCGGCTTGACCTTGAAGTCGGCCGAGAAGGTCGCGCCCTTCAGTTCGACCGGCTGGAAGTCGCGCCCCTGGGCCTTTTTCTTCTCGGCTTCGAAGTCGAGGCCGGCGTCCTTGAACAGGGCCACGGCGACATCGCGGGTGATCCAGCTTTCGACGGCGGTGTGGGCCTTGGTCGGGTCCTTCCGCACGATGTCGAACATGGTGTTGGTATTGGAGTTCTTGACCGTCGCCCAGCCGTAGGAAGCGCCCTTGGTCTCGTGGACGATCAGCACGCCGGCGGCGCCCAGGCGGGCGGCCTCCTCGTACTTGTAGGTCCAGCGACCGTAGTAGGTCATCGCCTTGCCGCCGAAGTCACCTTCGCCGGTCTCGATATCCGGATCGTTGATCAGGACGACGATGATCTTGCCCTTCACATCCAGGCCCTTGAAGTCGTCCCAGTTGCGTTCCGGGGCCTTGACCCCATAGCCGGCCCAGACGATCGGCGCGTTCTTCAGCGACACAGCCTTCTGGCCCGTCATCGAGGCGCGGATGGCGATGTCGTCGCCCTGCGCAAGGGAGACGGTCTTGCCGCCGACGGTGAAGCTGGCGGCCACCGGGCCGTCGATGTCGAAGCGGCCGAGCGGCACGTCCTGGGTCCAGGCCCGCTTGCCGTCCTTGCCCTTGTCGCCGCCGGGCTGCAGGCCGGCCTTGGCGTATTGCTCGGCAATGTAGGCGACCGTCTTGGTTTCACCGGCGGTGGCGGGGCCGCGCCCCTCGAAGCTGTCGTCGGAGAGAACCTTCACATGCTCGGTCAGACGGCCTGCGTCGAACAGGGGATCGGCGGCGAAGGCCGAGACGGGCAGGATTGCGATGGCGGTGGCCAGAAGCAGGGACTTCATCGAGGCTCAGACTCCGGGGGATCGAATGGGCGCAAAACCTAACGTCACGGGAGGTCGCCCGCCAGTGGCGGAATTGGCGGAAGTGTCAAACGGTGTTCGGCCAGGAACCGGGTTATGGTGCGGCATGCGTCGTCGCCAACTCATCCTCGGCCTGGGAGCTCTGCCATTGCTGGGGACCACCCTGTCGCCAGAGGGGCGGGCAGGCGTCGACGCCATCAGCGCCACACTCGGCGATCCCCGACTCGGCCGTACCGACGCCCTGCTGGTTCTTCAGGGCGGGGAGACCCGCTATGAACTCTATGGGCCCAACCATGGCCCGGCCACGCGCCACGTCAGCTGGTCGATGGCGAAATCCGTGACCCACGCCCTGGTCGGCGCCGCCGTCCTGCACGATGGCCTCGACATCGATCGGCCCCTGTCTGTGCCGCCAGGTGGCGGCCTCACCCTCCGCCACCTGCTGACCCTGACCGACGGCCTGCCATGGGACGAGGCCCGCCAGCCGGCCGCAATCGCGTCCGACGCCTCGCGACTGTTGTTCGGCGAGGGCCGCCTGGACGTCGCCCGGTTCGCCGCCAGCCGACCGGGGAAGCGCAAAGCCCCCGGAACGACGTGGAATTACTCAACCGGCGCCTATCATCTGATCGCCCGCGAGCTGACCGCCCGGCTGATCCCCGCGCTTGGTCATCCGCCTGAGCGCCGCGCGGCCATGGCGGACTGGATGCGGCGGCGGCTGTTTGAACCCGCCGGGATGCCAGGCGCCCTCTTCGAGTTCGATCCGCAGGGAACCTTTTATGCCGGCTCACTGATGTGGGCGACGACATGGGACTTCGCCGCCCTCGGCGCCCTCTACCTCAACGACGGCGTCGTGAGCGACCGGCGAATCCTTCCCGAAGGCTGGACCCGATTCGCCCGGACCCCGACCGTGGAGCCGACCTATGGCGCCGGCTGGTGGCTGGAAGGGGCGCCCGGACCCCACGCCGGCCCGGCCCTGCTGGGCGGATCGCCCGCCGACGCCTTCCACGCCAGAGGCCTCGATGGCCAGCTGATCCTGGTCGTCCCGTCGCGGCGCCTAATTGTTGTGCGGCTCGGCTACACGCCCGATGGCGTGACCGGTTGGCCGGCTATCGGAGGTTGCCTGCGACGGATCATCACGCTCGTGTCATAGGCGAGATTTAATGATCGGTTGGAAGGCCCGGCCCCGTTGGGTTTGCGACGTTTGCAAGACCTTTTCTTCACAGGTTGTTAACGAAAAAGTCGCTGCCGGACCCCACTGCCCCGTTGACGAAGCATTAGGCTCCGTGGCCCCATATAGTGGGTTAGCGGGGCGCTTCGCCCACTATATATGGGGTCTTCGGGCGGAGTTGGTCTCCCGAAGTGGCTGTTTGTTTTACGGGTTTTGGGCACATGATGGGTGAAGTTGCACGTCAGATTCCTTTGGGCGAAGCCGCTGGCTCCGAAGCCTGGCTGGCCGACCGTCCTTCGCTTTCGCTGGTCCCCAAGATCGAGGTCGACCGCAGCCGCGACGCGCTGCTGACCGACTTCGGCAAGACCACGCTGGAAGACCGTTATCTGCTGCCGGGCGAGTCCTACCAGGACATGTTCGCCCGCGTGGCCACCGCCTTCAGCGACAGTCCCGAGCACGCCCAGCGCGTCTATGACTACATGAGCCGCCTGTGGTTCATGCCGGCGACCCCGGTGCTCAGCAACGGCGGCGCCGATCGCGGCCTGCCGATCAGCTGTTTCCTCAACGCCGTCGGCGACTCGCTGAACGGCATCGTCGACACCTGGAACGAGAACGTCTGGCTGGCCGCCAACGGCGGTGGCATCGGCACCTACTGGGGCGGCGTCCGCTCCATCGGCGAGAAGGTCAAGGGCGCCGGCCAGACCAGCGGCATCATCCCCTTCATCCGCGTCATGGACAGCCTGACCCTGGCCATCAGCCAGGGTTCGCTGCGCCGCGGTTCGGCGGCCGTCTACCTCGACATCTTCCACCCGGAGATCGAGGAGTTCCTCGAAATCCGCAAACCCTCGGGCGACTTCAACCGCAAGTCCCTGAACCTGCACCACGGCATCAACATCACCGACGAGTTCATGCACGCCGTGCAGAACGGTGAGAAGTTCGGCCTGCGCAGCCCCAAGAACAACGAAGTTCTGAAAGAAGTCGACGCCCGCACCCTGTGGCAGAAGGTGCTGGAGCTGCGTCTGCAGACCGGCGAGCCCTACCTGATCTTCTCGGACGCGGTGAACCGCGCCATGCCGCAGCACCAGAAGGACCTCGGCATGAGCGTCCGCCAGTCCAACCTGTGCAGCGAGATCATGCTGCACACCGGCAAGGACCACCTGGGCGCCGAGCGGACCGCCGTCTGCTGCCTGTCGAGCGTCAACGCCGAGACCTTCCTGGAGTGGCGCGACGAGCCCCGCTTCATCGAGGACGTCATGCGCTTCCTCGACAACGTGCTGGAAGACTTCATCCAGCGCGCCCCGATCGACGCCAAGAACGCCGTCTACGCCGCCAAGCGCGAGCGGTCGGTGGGCCTCGGCCTGATGGGCTTCCACAGCTTCCTGCAGGGCCAGAACGTTCCGTTCGAGAGCGCCATGGCCAAGAGCTGGAACATGCGCCTGTTCAAGCACCTGCGCCGCGAGGCCGACAAGGCTTCGAAGACCTTGGCCGAGGAGAAGGGCCCCTGCCCCGACGCGGCCGACCGCGGCGTCATGGAGCGGTTCAGCCACAAGCTGGCCATCGCCCCGACCGCCTCGATCAGCATCATCTGCGGCGGCACCAGCGCCGGCATCGAGCCGATCCCGGCCAACATCTACAGCCACAAGACCCTGTCGGGCACCTTCGCGGTCAAGAACCCCTACCTGGAGCGGGTGCTGGACGGCCACGGCCAGAACACCCCGGCCGTCTGGGACTCGATCCTCAGCCACGAAGGCTCGGTGCAGCACCTCGACTTCCTGAGCCAGGATGACAAGGACGTCTACAAGACGGCCTTCGAACTGGACCAGCGCTGGGTCATCGAACTGGCCGCCGACCGGACCCCGGAAATCTGCCAGAGCCAGTCGGTCAACGTCTTCCTGCCGGGCGACGTCGACAAATGGGACCTGCACATGCTGCACTGGACCGCCTGGGAGCGGGGCATGAAGAGCCTCTACTACCTGCGTTCCAAGTCGGTGCAACGCGCCGCCCACGCCGGTGAGGACGAGGTCCGCGCCAGCGCCGAGGACGCCGCCCGCACCGACTACGAGGAATGCCTCGCCTGCCAGTGAGGCCAGGGCGCGACGAACGACAGAGGGCGGGACCTGCAAGGGTCCCGCCCTTTTCGTTTCAGAAGAGCTTCCCCGTCGGGGCGACGTAGTGGGCGCCCTCGTGCTCCAGCAGCCACCGCTTGCGCGGGATGCCGCCGCCAAAACCGGTGAGACTACCGTCGGCGCCGATCACCCGGTGGCAGGGCACGACCACGGCGATAGGGTTGGAGCCGTTGGCCAGGCCGACGGCGCGGCTGGCGCTGGGCTGGCCGATCTTGCGGGCCATGGCGCCGTAGCTGCGGGTCTCGCCGACCGGGATCTGCTTGAGCTCGTTCCAGACCGACTGCTGGAAGTCGCTGCCGACCGCCCGGGTAGGGATGCGCTCCAGCGCCGGCAGGTCACCCTTGAAGTAGGCGTCGAGATTGTCCCGGACCGGCGGCGGGGCGCGGCCATTGACGGTCTGGGCCTTGGGATAACTGTGGCGCACGGTGCGCAGGAAGTCCTCTTCCGGACAGTCGAAGTGGAGCAGGCGCAAGATCCCGTCCTCGTCGACGGCCAGCCACAGGCCGTCGATGGGCGAGGCATAGCGTTCGATCGTCAGGGTCTCAGGCGGCTTTACGGGCATCGGCCTTTTCCTTGATGGCGGCGGCGTCGCCGGCCCAGAGATGCAGGGCGGCATAGGCCCGCCAGGGGCGCCAGGCTTCGGCGCGAGCGAGGAGCTGCGCAGGGGTGGGGCGGACGCCTTCCGGGGTCTCCAGGGCGCGCATCAGTCCGATGTCGGCGGCCGGGAAGGCGTCCGGTTCGCGCAGCTGGCGCATGGCGATGTACTGGGCCGTCCATTCGCCGATCCCGGGCAGAGCCTTGAGCGCCTTGATGGCGGTCTCGAGATCCTGGCGCGGGCCGAACAGGGCCGGGTCGGCGACGGCCGCCGCGCCCATGCTGCCGAGCGAGCGGGAGCGGGCGCCAGGCATGGGCAGGCCGGATAGGTCGGCGGCGGCGAGGCGCTGAGGGCTAGGGAAGGCGACGGTTAGGCCCTCCTGCGCCCAGGCTTTCGGCAGGGGCTCGCCGTACTGGGCGGCCAGCTTGCCGGCCAGCAGAACGGCGGCATGGACGGTGATCTGCTGGCCAAGGATGGCGCGGATGGCCAGCTCGAACCCGTCCCAGGCGCCGGGGACCCGCAGGCCGGGCCGGGCCGCCACGCGCGGCGCGAGATCCGGATCGGCCGACAGGTGCTCGTTGATGGCGACCGGATCGGCGGCGAGGTCGAAGACGCGGCGCACCCGCGCCAGGATGGCCGGCAGGGCGCTGGTCCGGGGGAAGCGGACCTCGACCGACAGCTGGTCCTTGCCGGCCGGGGTGACGGCCAGGGTGCCCATCTCGCCGTCCAACTCAATCGTGCGGGCGTAACGGTTGCCCTCGACCCGCTCGACGCCGGGGATGGCGCGAAGCTGGAGGAAGGCGATCAGGCCTTCCCAGTCATAGGGCGGCTTGTAGCGGAGCTTGAGCGTAATGCCGTCGGCGGTATGGGCCGAGACTGACCGGCGACGCAGGGTGGCCGGCGGCCGATTGTAGAGCGCCTGGAAGGTCTCGTTGAAACGGCGGACGCTGCCGAAGCCGGAGGCCAGGGCGACCTGCGCCATCGGCAGGTCGGTCTCGTGGATCAGCTGTTTGGCCAGCAGCACGCGCCGGGTCTGGGCGACCCCGATCGGGGTGGCGCCGAGATGGGTCTGGAACAGGCGGCGTAGCTGGCGATCACCGACGCCGAGCCGGCCCGCCAGGGCTTCAACATCGCCGGTGTCGAGCGCGCCGGCCTCGATCAGGCTGAGGGCCCGGGAGACGGTGCTGGACGAGCCCTTCCAGGCCCCGAGGTCCGGCGAGGTTTCCGGGCGGCAGCGCAGGCAGGCGCGGAAGCCGGCCGCTTCGGCCGCGGCGGCGCTGGGGTAGAAGGTGATGTTCTGGGGCTTGGGCGTGCGGGCCGGACAGATGGGCCGGCAGTAGATCCCTGTCGTCTTCACCCCGCCGAAAATACGCCCATCGAAGCGGGTGTCTCGCGACAGGATGGCGCGGTAGCAGGCGTCGTGGTCGAGCTCCATCCGGCCAATATGAGGCGAACGAAGACCGGCGTCTCGCGGTTTTCGGACATCACCGTCAGCGCCCCAACCTTGCAATTCTCAGGATTCTGGGCTCCAAGGCGGGCGCAAATTTTTCAAGCATCGACTCTCCTCGAAGGACTGAATGAAAGATCCTCTGAAAACGGGCTTCAACGACCGTATCGCCGCCGCCGCCGAGGCCAAGAAAGCCATGCTGGCGCGCATGAAGCCCAAGCCCACCGTGACCGACCCCAACTTCGTCGATCGCGCGACCCGCAAGGCCCTCGAACTGGAAGCCATCCGCACCCAGCGCGCCGCCGAGAAGGAAGCCGCCAAGGCGGAACAGGAGGCCAGGCGTCTGGCCGAGATCGAGGCCCGCGCCGAAGCGGCCGAGACCGAGCTGGAAGCCAAGCGCCGCGAGCGCAAGGAACGCAAGGCGGCCGCCAAGGAAGAAGCCCGCCTGAAGAAAGAGCTGAAGCGGGCCCACTAGCCCGCCCCTCTTTCGGGACTTAGGGTCGCTCCAAAGCAAACGAGGAGCGCCCCATGTCCGATCTCTTTTCCCTGACCGGCCGCACGGCCCTGATCACCGGCGGCTCGCGCGGCATCGGGAAGATGATCGCGGCCGGCTATATCGCCGCCGGCGCCAAGGTCTACATCAGCGCCCGCAAGGAGGTCGCCTGCCGACAGACGGCCGAGGAGCTGGGCTGTGTCGCCCTGCCGGCCGACGTTTCGACGCTCGAGGGGATGAAGGCGCTGGCCGGCGCCTACCGTGAGCACGAGAGCAAGCTGGATATCCTGGTCAACAATGCCGGCGCCGCCTGGCTCGCCCCCTTCGACGACTTTCCGGAAAAGGGCTGGGACAAGGTCATGGACCTGAACGTCAAGACGCCCTTCTACCTGACCAGTGAACTGGCCCCCGAACTGCGCGCCGCCGCCAGCTTCGAGCGGCCGGCCAAGGTGATCAACATCGCCAGCATCGACGGCATCGCGGTCAATCCGCAGGAAACCTATCCCTACGCGGCCAGCAAGGCCGGGCTCATCCACCTGACCCGGCGGATGGCCAAGACCCTGATCGCCGACAACATCGTCTGCAGCGCCATCGCGCCGGGGGCGTTCGCCAGCGACATGAACATCGCCGCCCGCGACCAGACCGAAGCGGTGGCCTCGCAGGTGCCGGCCCGGCGGATCGGGACCGACGAGGATATGGCCGGGGCGGCCATCTATCTGGCCTCACGGGCGGGGGACTATGTGGTCGGGGCGACGCTCACTGTCGACGGCGGGGTGGCGTACTGCTGACCGTGCGTGCTTCGACATGCGACCTGCGGTCGCTGCTCAGCAAGACTAGCTTTGTTCATTTCCACCCAAGCCAGTCATCCTGAGCAGCCCGCGCAGCGGGCGTGTCGAAGGACGCACCGACCTAGAAACTCCGCCGTCCGACCCGGCCAAGCGCCCCGACGGCCGCAGCGGCGAACTCGCCGGTGCGCCAGGCTGTCTCGCGGTCCTGCGCCTGGCCGCTGGCGGCGATGCGGGCCTCCAGGTCCATCAGGGTCCAGACCCACTGGCTGTTCTCGGGGCGGACGAAGAGGGCGAAGCCTTCGGTCGATGTGGGCATGGAAACCTCCCTTGTTGTCGGGAGACCATGGCCCGGGGCCGTGGAGCGCGTTCAGCGGGCGCGGCGCCGATTCGGTGCAGACGGCTCAGGCCAGCGGCAGCCGCACCTCGAAGCGGGCGCCCGAGCTGCAGGGCGCCGCGGCGATCGTTGCGTGGCTGGCGGCCAGCAGGGACCGGGCGATGGAGAGACCCAGGCCCGTGCCGCCGTCCGCCCTGTGGCTGGTGAAGAAGGGTTCGAACAGGCGCTCGCGATTGGCCTCGGCGACGCCGGGGCCATCGTCCTGCACCACCAGGCAGAGCTGGCCGGCCTCGACGGCGGCCGACAGCACCACCGACCTGGCGCCGGCCTGACGGCTGTTTTCCAGCAGGGTGGTGAGCACGGCCTCGATGGTAGCCTCGGGCACGGCGACGGCCGGCAGATCGTCGGTCAGATCGATGGTGACCTGCAGGGCGGGCTGGCTGTCGGCGACGCGGCGGGCGGCGGGCAGCAGGTCGACGGCGGCGCCGGCCTCGGGCCTCGCCATGTCGGCCCGCGCCATGTCGAGCAGGCGGGTGACCAACTGGGTCAGGCGGGCGTTGTCGGCGGCGATGTTGTCGAGGAAGCGGCGGCGCTCCTCGGCGCTCATGGTCTCAAAGTGGTCCTGCAGGAGTTCGACGGCCCCGCCGATGCCCGCAAGGGGGGTCTTGAACTCGTGGCTGACGGCGGCGGCGAAGTCGCGCAGGTAGCGGCTGCGGGTCTCGATGGCTTCGGCCATCTCGCGGAAATCCTCGTAGAGGGCCCGGATCTCGACGGCGGCGGTGCGCGGAGTCTCGGGGACATCGCCGCGGCCGGCGGTGACCTCGCGGGCGGCGCGGCTCAAGGCGACGATGGGACGGCTGATGCCGCGCGAGACGATGCCGGCCATCAGGATCAGCAGGGCGACGATCAGCACCAGGCCGAAGACGATCTTGCCGCGATCCTCATAGACCCCCCGGAACAGCGCCCGGGGCGAGCGCGACATCAGGAGGACGCCGCGAACCCGCCCCTCGGCGATGATCGGCCGGGCGTGGTGGATGCGGATCGTCGAGGCGCGGGAGAGCCACTCGTAGTGACTGTCCGGGCGATAGTCGCTGTTATCGCGCAGGACGGTTGCGGGCTGGCCGCCCAGAGCCGCCTTGACCTCGGGCAGGGCGGAGAGATCGCCGCCCCGGCCGTAACCGCGCACCAC
>JAUMCZ010000027.1:0-2757 GCA_032122215.1 Caulobacter sp. | reverse complement strand
CCGCCCAGATCGGCATGACGCCCGACACCATCCTCTACTTCTGGCACTACGACGCCGCCGCCCACGCGCCCCTGTGGAACGGGCCGATGTTCAGGACGCTGCCGGAGGTGCTGTTCCTGGTGATCGGTTTCGGCACGGCCATCTTCGTCACCGCCCAGTACGCCACCAGCCGGACCATGCTGACCCGCCTGTCGCCGCCGGAAAAGCTGCCGGCCTTCTTCGGCCTCTACGCGCTGTCGGGGACGGTGACGGTATGGCTGGGCTCGGCGCTCGTCGCCCTGTTCACCGGCATCTTCAAGACCCAGCAGGCCGGCTTCGTGCCGATCATCGGCCTGCTGATCTTCGGGCTGATCGGCCTGTTGTTCGTCAAGGGCGGCGGCAAGGGCGAGTTCCGAACAGACTGACGCCCTTCCCCCTCAGGGCGGGCGGCGGTATTGCCCGCTCATGCGTCACGTCGCCATAGAGCCGCGTCCCTGGCGGGCGCCGGCCGAGGTCCTGTCCGCCTTCGGGACGGAGGCGGGAACCTGCGCCTTCCTGTCGGGCGGTGAAGGGCCGCGGGCGCGCTGGTCCTATGTGCTGCGAGCGCCGGACGCGCAGCTGCGCATCGGCCGGGGCGATCCGCGCGACGCCTTCGCTGAACTGGCGGCCCTGCTGGGCGAACGCGGCGACCGACACCCGGACGGACCGCCGTTCCAGGGCGGCATCGCGGGGCTGGCGGGTTACGAACTGGGCGACCGGGTCGAGGGCCTGGGGCTCGCGGAGCATGGCGATGGATGGCCGGACCTGGCGGTCTGTCGCTATCCCGCCCTGCTGGCCTTCGATCATCACGAGAAGCGGGTTCTCGCCATCGGGCGAGGCGCGGACGGGGCGACGGCGGGAGCAAGGGCGCTGGACGCTGCCGACTGGCTTGCGGCGCCCGCCAGAGGGGCGGCGAAAGGCCCTTTAACGACAGGCTTCACCGCCGAAACAGGCGCCTCGACTTACGAGGACGCTGTGGCCCAGGTCGTGCGCCGCATCCACGACGGCGAAATCTTCCAGACCAACATCGCGCGGGTCTGGAGCGGGGCGATGGCCGAAAATACGGGACCGTATGATCTGCTCGCGCGGCTGGTCGGGGAAAGCCCGGCGCCGTTCGCCGGCTGGCTGCACCTGGGAGACCTGGCGCTGGTCTCCAACTCGCCGGAGCGGTTCGTCACGGTGACCGGCGAAGACTTCCGTATCGAGACCCGGCCCATCAAGGGCACCCGGCCGCGGGGCGCCGACGCGGCGCTGGACCGGGCCCTGGCCGACGAACTGTTGGCCAGCGACAAGGACCGGGCCGAGAATCTGATGATCGTCGACCTGATGCGCAACGACCTGGCGCGGGTCAGCCCAGCCGGCTCGGTGGCGGCGCCCGAGCTGTTCGCGGTCGAGAGTTTCGCCAATGTCCACCATCTGGTCTCGACGGTGACGGCGCGCCTGGCGCCAGGCCTCACCGCGATCGACCTGCTGCGCGCCGCCTTCCCGCCCGGCTCGGTCACCGGCGCGCCCAAGGTGCAGGCGATGAAGATCATCGCCGAGCTGGAGCCGCCGCGTGGCCCCTACTGCGGCTCGCTGTTCTGGGCCGGAGTCGATGGGGCCTTCGACAGCAGTGTCCTGATCCGCACCGCCGCCTTCGCCCGGGCGCGGGGTTCAGGCGGCAATGATGGCTGGCGCGTCGAGGCCCGGGCCGGGGCCGGTATCGTCGCCGACAGCGATCCCCGCGCCGAGCGGCTGGAGACCGAAGCCAAGATCGGCGCCCTCGTGAGAGCCCTGACATGACCGTGCCGCATGACGACCGGGGCCTGCTGCTCGGCGACGGTCTGTTCGAGACCCTGCTGGCGCGGGGCGGGGCTCTGGAGCACTGGGAGGCGCACCTGGCGCGGCTGACGGCCGGCTGCGCGGCGCTGGGCCTGCCCGCGCCGGACGGTGCGGCAGCCCGGCGGTTGTGCGAACGGGCGGTGGAGGACGCCAGCCTCAGCCGCGCGGCCGTGCGCCTGACCCTGACGGCCGGCTCGGGCGGTCGGGGCCTCGACCGGCCGGCCCAGGTTCAACTTCGCCTGTTCGCTGTCGCCAGCGCCTCGCCGGCGCCGGTTGGTCCGGCCCGGCTGGTCACGGTCAGTGTCCGCCGCAACGACCACTCGCCCGCCTCGCGCCTGAAGACCCTCAGCTATCTGGACAACGTCCTGGCCCGGCGCGAAGCCGGCGGGGCCGAGGCCCTGATGCTCAACACGGCGGGCGAACTGGCCTGCGCGGCGGCCGCCAACCTGTTCTGGGTAAGGGATGGCCGGCTGCTGACGCCGGCGCTGGCGTGCGGCGTGCTGGACGGGATCATGCGCGGCGTCGTCATGGCCCGTGCGCGGGCGCAGGGGATCGCTGTCGAGGAGGTGCGGGCGGGCCGGGAGGCTCTGGACGGGGCCGAGGGCCTGTTCCTGACCAACAGCCTGATCGGCGTGCGGCCGGTATCGATGCTGGATGGCCGGCCGGTCGTCGAAAGCCCGCTGACCGCGCGGGTCAGTTGACCTTGGCGACGGTGTCGGACTTGCGCGGCCGCAGGTAGAACTTCTTGTTGAAGACCACGGCGTTGGGCACGAAGTAGTCGACCGGCGAGTCGTAGCTGTACTGCACTTCCGACAGGATGACGCTGTCGCCGGCGGCGGTCAGCAGGCCGGTGGGCACGGTCTGGGTGGTGTTGGCCCCGAGCGCGGACAGGCCGTCGCCCTGGCTCCAGGCGACCTT
>JAUMCZ010000026.1:0-34209 GCA_032122215.1 Caulobacter sp. | reverse complement strand
CGCCAGAAGGCCAGCCAGCCGCGCCACCTGCTCGATTTCCGCAAGGGCCGCAACGCCGTCGAGCTGGACGAGGTCGAGAGCGTCAACGAGATCCGCAAGCGCTTCCTGACCCCCGGCATGAGCCTCGGGGCCCTGAGCCCCGAAGCCCACGGCGCCCTCAACATCGCCATGAACCGGATCGGGGCCAAGTCGGTCAGCGGCGAGGGCGGCGAGGACCGGGCCCGCTACCGGCCGCTGCCCAACGGCGACAACCCCAACAGCGCCGTCAAGCAGATCGCCTCGGGCCGCTTCGGCGTCACCGCCGAATACCTGAACGAATGCCGCGAGATCGAGATCAAGGTCGCCCAGGGCGCCAAGCCCGGCGAGGGCGGCCAGCTGCCCGGCTTCAAGGTCACCGAACTGATCGCCAAGCTGCGTCACGCCACGCCCGGCGTCATGCTGATCAGCCCCCCGCCGCACCACGACATCTACTCGATCGAGGATCTGGCCCAGCTCATCTATGACCTGAAGCAGATCAACCCCGACGCCCGGGTGACGGTGAAGCTGGTCTCGATGACCGGCATCGGCGCCATCGCGGCCGGGGTCGCCAAGGCCAAGGCGGACGTCATCCTGATCGCCGGCAACGTCGGCGGCACCGGCGCCTCGCCCCAGACCTCGATCAAGTACGCCGGCTCGCCCTGGGAGCTCGGGCTTTCCGAAGCCAACCAGGTGCTGACCCTCAACAACCTGCGCCATCACGTCACCCTGCGCACCGACGGCGGCCTGCGCACCGGCCGCGACATCGTCATGGCGGCGATGCTGGGGGCCGAGGAGTTCGGCATCGGCACGGCCTCCCTGGTGGCCATGGGCTGCATCATGGTCCGCCAGTGCCATTCCAACACCTGCCCGGTCGGGGTCTGCACCCAGGACGACGCCCTGCGCGCCAGGTTCACCGGCACGCCGGAGAAGGTGATCAACCTCTTCACCTTCATCGCCGAGGAGGTGCGGGAAATCCTCGCCGAGCTTGGCTTCCGCTCCCTGCTGGAAGTGGTCGGCCGCACCGACCTGCTGGCCCAGGTCAGCCGCGGCGGTGAGCACCTCGACGACCTCGACCTCAACCCGCTGCTGGTCCGCGCCGACCCGGGCTCCAACCCCCCGTACTCGACGGTCCAGGGCCGCAACCCGGTGCCGGACACCCTCGACGCCCAGATCGTCCGTGACGCCGCCCCGCTGCTGCAACGGGGCGAGAAGATGCAGCTGACCTATACCGTGCGGAACACCGCCCGGGCCATCGGCGCGCGCATCTCCAGCCACATCGTCCGCAAGTTCGGGATGAGCGCCCTGCCGGCCGGCCACCTGACCGTCGAGCTGAAGGGCTCGGCCGGCCAGAGCCTTGGCGCCTTCGCGGTGCGCGGCCTGCGGATCGTGCTGACCGGCGAGGCCAACGACTACGTCGGCAAGGGCCTGTCGGGCGCCACCATCGTCATCAAGCCGAGCCGCACCCTGGTGGCGCCGGAGACCAACGTCATCCTCGGCAACACCGTCCTCTACGGCGCCACCAGCGGCAAGCTGTTCGCGGCGGGCCAGGCCGGTGAGCGGTTCGCGGTGCGTAACAGCGGCGCCACGGCGGTGGTCGAGGGCGTCGGCACCAACGGCCTGGAATACATGACCGGCGGCACGGCCGTGATCCTGGGTCCGGTCGGCGAGAACTTCGCGGCGGGGATGACCGGCGGCATGGCCTTCGTGCTCGACCTGGCCGATCGCTTCCGCGGCTGCGTCAATCCCGACAGCGTCGTCGTCCAGCGCCTGGCCTCGCCCCATTGGGAAGATGTGCTGAAAAAGCTGGTCCGCGAACACGCCCATGAGACGGGGTCCGCCTTTGCCGAAGGGCTGCTCCGCGACTGGGAGCGGACGCGCGGGCAGTTCTGGCAGATCTGTCCCAAGGAGATGATCGGCCGGATCGATCATCCCCTGCAGGCCGAGGAAGCGGTTCACGAACGCGCCTGAAAAGCGGGCAGTTCGCTGAGCGTGTTCATCAGATAGAACGACGTTCCGCGTCACGCTGTCGCAGGATTACGATTTTGTCATCTTAGCTGTCGCACCCCCTGTGTCGGCCAGATAACCCTTGCGTCATGCGGGTAGGCGTACAGGAAGTTTCGATGGCGTCGGCGGGGGCCGAACTGGTCAATCAGGCGATGGCTGCGTTGCAGCGCCGTGATTCCGCGCGGGCGCTGACCCTGCTTGGCCAGGCCCGGGAACAGGCGCCGGACGACCTCGAAATCCACATGAACATCGCCCTGGCCCAAAGGGTGGGGGGCGACCTGCGGGGCGCTGTCGCCAGCCTCGACCGGGTGCTGATCGCCGACCCCTACCACTTCATGGCCCTGCTCTCGAAGGCGGCCCTGGTCGAACAGCTGTCGGGGCCTAAGGCGGCGGCGCTGATCTACAAGAACGTGCTGAAGATCGCGCCGCCGGCCGAGCATCTGCCGCCGGGGGTGGCGGCGCCGATGGCCAGGGCCCGCGCGGTCGTCGATCAGCACGCCGAAAGCCTGGTCCAGCACCTCGACGCCCGGCTTTCGGAGGTTCGGGGCCGGCATGGCGCCCAGAGCCTGGGCCGCTTCAACGAGGCCCTGCAGATCCTGTCGGGACGCCAACGCGCCTACGTTTCGGAGCCGATCGATTTCCACTACCCGCAGCTGCCGGCGGTGCCCTTCTTCGATCGATCGCATTTCCCCTGGTTCCCGGAGCTGGAAGCCGCCACCGACATGATCCGGGGCGAATTGGAGGGCGCGCTTGCCGCCGCCGACGCCGACTTCGCGCCCTACATCGACTATCCGACCGGGGCGCCGCTCAATCAGTGGGCGGAGCTCAACAAGTCCCGTCGCTGGCGCTCGTTGTGGCTGTGGCGCGATGGCGTCAGGCAGGAGGCGGCCTGCGGGCAGTGCCCGAAAACGGCCGAGCTGCTCTCGCGCCTGCCGATGTGCGATCAGAAGGGCTATGCGCCGACGGCGCTGTTCTCGGCGCTCGAGGCCCGCACCCATATTCCGCCCCACACCGGCTCGACCAACGCCCGGCTGCTGGTTCACCTGCCGTTGATCCTGCCGGGCCCGGCGCGCTTCCGGGTCGGCAACGAGCTGCGGTCCTGGCGGATGGGCGAGGCCTGGGCCTTCGACGACACCATCGAGCACGAGGCCTGGAACGATGCCGATGAGCTCCGGGTGATCCTGATCTTCGACGTCTGGAACCCGCTGCTCACCGAGGCTGAACGGGACCTGGTGACGGCGATGATGCTGGCCAAGCAGGACTTCTACGCGTCTTGAAAGCCCGTCGGCGGCGATTTCAAACTCTCCCCCCGCGAAGCGGGAGGAGGACAGATTTCGAGCCTTAGCGAGAAATCAGGAGGCGGGCCCCACCGGCGCTTGGGATCGTCGTCAGGCAGGGGTTCCCCCCTCCTGCTTTGTCGCTCACGCTCCAAAGCGGTCCTCCCCCCGACGGGGGGAGAGTTTCCTTCTCCTGCACTCGCTATTCCTTCACCCCCCCACCGCCGGCCCGACATATCGCGCTCTCGGCCGGATCAGCCGACCGCCCGACCCTTCCTCCACCGCATGGGCGATCCACCCCGCGGAGCGCGCGACGGCGAACAGCAGGAACGGCGCGTCCTGGGGAAGGCCCAGCGCCTCGGCCATGGCGACCAGGGCGAAATCGATATTGGCCCGCTCGCCGGTGCCGCTCTGGACCGCGCCCAGCAGGGCGGCGAGATCGGCTGACGGCGGACAGGCGTCGATCAGGGCTGCGGCGCGGGGGTCGCCTTCGGGATAGAGGGGGTGGCCGAAACCCGGGGTGGGCGCGGCCCGGGCCAGACGCCCCTCGACGGTGGCCGCCGGGCCGATGCGTCGGGACTCCTCGACCAGGTTCCAGACCCGGGCCGCCATCCCGCCGTGCAGTGGCCCCGAGAGGGCGCAGAGGCCGGCCAGGGCCGCCGCCGACAGGCCCGCCCCGGTCGAGGCCGCGACGCGGGCGGCGAAGGTCGAGGCGTTGAGTTCATGGTCGGCCAGCAGCACCAGGGCGCGACGGATGGCGTCCGCCGCCTCAGGCCGGCCCCAGGCGGCGGCGAGCCTGTCATGGATCAGGCCGGCGCCCGGTCCGCCGCAGACGGCGTCGGCGACCAGATCGAGCAGGCCTGCGCCCTCAAGGGCCAGGGCCAGCGGCGCCCGCCCCCGGGCCGGCGGCTCGGCGGCGGCGCGGGTGGCGAGCACGGCGAACAGTCGGGCGCGGCCGTCCGGCAGCTCGGGCGGCGCCGGGCGCGGCGCGCTCTTCAGAACCGCCCCATGGCCCCCGCGCAGAAGGCGGGCGACCGCCTCCAGGCTCTGGGTCTCGGCCAGCAGGGCGGCATCGCGGCCCCGGTACCAAAGGCGGCCGCCCGCGACCGTGGTGATGGCGCTGGCCAGCACGGGCTCGCCCCAGGCGATGGCGCTCTGGGCCACGGCCGAGGCCTTGCGGCCCCGCGCGCGGCGGTCCGTCAGCGCGGCGATGTCGGCGGCGCGATAGAGGCTGCGGCGAGGGTCCACGGGGTCCGTGCGGGCCTCGACCCGGCCCCGGCTGACATAGGCGTAGAGGGTCTGGGATCGTACGCCCAGGCGCTGCAGGGCGGTCTCGCGGTCGATCCAGTCCGTTGACATTGATTATATTGATCAAGATTGACGTTGATCAACATTGGTCCGATTTCAAAGGGAAGACAAGGTGAAACAAGAGGATCAATGTCATGTCCGACGGTCTCGAAGACGTCGTCGCCGCCCGCACCGTTCTGTCCGATGTCGATGGCAAGGCCGGCCGCCTGATCATACGCGGCTGGACCCTGGACCAGCTCGCCGGAACCACGCGCTACGAGGCGGTCGTGCGGCTGCTGTTCGACGGCTTCTTCGAAGAGTTGCCGGACGATCTGACCGCTGCCCTCGGCCGCGCCCGGGTCGAGGTGTTCAACGAGGTTCAGGCGGTTGATGACGGCCTGCTGGCCCTGGGTCCCGTCGAGGCCATGCGGGCCCTGACCGCCAGGCTGGCGGACGGTGACGATCTTCAGACGGCCCTCAGGCTGATCGCGGCGCCCGCCGTCTTTACCCCGGCCATCGTCCGCCTGCAGGCCGGCGACGCGCCCGTCGCCCCTGACCCTGCGCTGGGTCACGCCGCCGACATCCTGCGCATGCTGCACGGCAAGACCCCGCCGGCCGGCCATGCCGAAGCGCTGGACGCCTATCTGGTCACCGTCTGCGACCATGGCCTCAACGCCTCGACCTTCGCCGCCCGCGTCGTCGCCTCGACCCGCGCCGGCCTGACCAGCGCCGTGCTGGCCGGCATCTCGGCGCTCAAGGGTCCGCTGCACGGCGGCGCGCCCGGGCCGGTGATCGAGATGCTCGACGCCATCGGCAAGCCGGAGAACGCCCGGCCGTGGATCGAGGCGGCGCTGGATCGCGGAGAGCGGCTGATGGGCTTTGGTCACCGGGTCTACCGGGTGCGCGATCCCCGCGCCGATGCGTTGAAGAGCGCGGTGCGGCGTCTGGCGGGGGAAAGCGACCGCCTGCCTGGCCGTCTGGCCTTCGCCGAGGCCGTCGAAGCCGCCGCCCTGGCCATCCTCAAGGAGCATCGCCCCAACCGCCCCCTGGACGTCAACGTCGAGTTCTTCACCGCGCTCCTGCTGGAGGCCCTGGCCTTCCCGCCGGCCACCTTCACCGGCGTCTTCGCCATGGGCCGCACGGCCGGGTGGCTGGCCCATGCGCGGGAACAGCTGGCCGGCGGTCGGCTGATCCGGCCGCAGTCGGAATATGTCGGGCCCAAACCGCGCATCGCGGCGTAATCATTGAGAAAACGCCCGCGGATCGCCGCCTAGTAAACGACGCGTTAATCCGAACAGGCGCAATGCGGGGGCAACTGATTTCAAGTTGTCCCCGTCCATGAGCGTCGAACGCACCCTCTACCATTTCCCCCTCGACCCGGCCTCGCGCCAGGTGCGACTGGCGCTGGGCGAAAAGCGACTGGCGTTCAGCGACCAGGTCGTCCGCTACTGGGAAGGCCCGGAGGAGCTGTTCGCCCTCAATCCGTCCGGCGTTCCGCCCGTGCTGGTCGAGGTCGTGAACGGCCAGCGGATCGTCATCTGCGAAGCCCGCGCCATCCTCGAGCATCTGGAAGAGAGCTACCCCGAACCGCCGTTGCTCGGCCGCGAACCGGCCGAGCGGGCCGAGGCGCGGCGTATCGTCCAGTGGTTCGACCGCAAGTTCGACTTCGAGGTCGCCGGCCTGCTGCTGCACGAAAAGATGGAAAAGCGGCTGCTGCGGCTCGGCGCCCCGGCCCTGGCCAACCTGCGGGCCGGGCGGGACGGGCTGAAACTGCACCTGCAGTATCTCGAAACCCTGTTGCGCGAGCGCGACTGGCTGGCCGGAAAGCGGGTGTCGCTGGCCGATTTCGCGGCCGCCGCCTACCTGTCGGTGATCGACTATTTCGGCGATGTGCCCTGGCGTGACTTTCCCGCCGCCAAGACCTGGTACATGAAGCTCAAGTCCAGGCCGTGTTTCCGGCCGCTGTTGGCTGACCGCTGGCCGGGCCTCGCGCCTGCCGGTCACTACGACGATCTGGACTTCTAGCGGCGCGCCATACATCGGTTGGAGCGCCTGAGGGGGAGTTCCGGATATGCGCCTTTTCAAATTCATGCTGGCGGCGGCGCTGATCGCCGCGCCGATGTCCGCCGGTCCGGTCCTCGCCCAGCCGGTCAACCGGGTCGACACCGAGGCCGAGGTCCAGAAGCTTCTCGGCGACATCATCGCCTGGACGACGCCCTCCAACACGCTGATGTCCGAGAGCAACGCCTTCGCTCTGGAAATGATCGATGTGGTGAGCGAGGCCATGGACGAGAAACGGAAGGGCAGGGAGGGCCGGGCCTGGATCGATGCCTGGCTGGCCAGGGCCGACGCCGAACTCGCCCGCCAGACAGCCGCCGCCGCCGCCCTGCCGCCGTTGCCGGCGGAGCTGGAACGCCGCTATCGCACGCTTGGCCCGGACGCGGTGCGCCAGATCGACGGATTCAAGGCGCTCCCCGGCATCACCCGGGACGTGATCAAGGAGTCCGAGGTTCTGCTGAACCGACTGCGGCCTGTCTTGATCAAGGCGGCGTCCGGCGATGAGGACGCCAAGATCGAGGTGGCCGGCCAGATGCTGTCGGGCACCCGGCTGGCCATCCGCAACGAGAACGCCCTGCTGGACCTGTCGATCGCCATGGCCAACCGGCCCGACCATCCGCAGGTCGCGCTGTCCAGGTCGGCCAAGGCCACCAACGAGGCGATGATGATCGCGCTCGAGTACCTGGAACGCCAGATTAACCTGGAAGACCCCGATCCTGTCGCCACCGGCAAGGCCATGCAGGCCAAGGTCAAGATCGGGCGGCAAGAGGCCCAGAAGGCCTGGCCCAACGCCCGCAAGATCCGGGCGGAATTCTCGGTCAGCCTGCCGGAAGGTCCTTTCCGGACCAACATCTTCACGGCCCTCGACACCATCGAGGAGAGCGGCAAGGTCGAAGTGGCTCTCGCCGACCTGCTGGGCGCGATGGCCGACCAGTTGGCCGCCGGCGATGCGGATATCGATCCGGACGGCACGGCCTTCGAGGGTATCGAGCCGCTGGTTGACCGGCGCGCCGCCCTCTACGAGCAGCGGATCAATCTCTTCAAGCAGCGATGACCCCCGAGGATATCCGCAAACGGGCGCGGGCCCTGGGTTTCGACGCCTGCGGATTCGCCTCGGCGGCGGAGGCCTGGCCGGCCGGGGCCCGCCTGGCGCAGTTCGTCGAGGCGGGTCGCCACGGCGACATGGCCTGGATGGCGGATACGCTGGACCGGCGGGCGCATCCGACCGGCATGTGGCCGGAGGCCAGGAGCGCGGTCGTCGTCGGCATGACCTATGGCCCGGACTCCGACCCGCTTCTGGGCCTGGCCCGGCGCTCCAACGGGCTGATCAGCGCCTATGCGCGGGGCGACGACTATCACGGCCTGATCAAGGGCCGGCTGAAGAACCTCGGCGGCTGGATCAAGGCGAAGTTCGGCGGCGAGGTGAAGGTCTTCGTCGACACCGCGCCTCTGATGGAGAAGCCGCTGGCCGAGCGGGCGGGGCTCGGCTGGCAGGGCAAGCATACCAACCTGGTCTCGCGGGAGCTGGGCAGCTGGCTGTTCCTGGGCTCCGTCCTGACCAGCATCGACCTGCCGCTCGACACGCCGGGAGACGACGCCTGCGGGACCTGCCGCGCCTGTCTCGACATCTGCCCGACGAACGCCTTCCCGGCCCCCTACCAGCTGGATGCGCGCCGCTGCATCTCCTACCTGACCATCGAGCATGAGGGGCCGATCGACCCGGCCCTGCGCCCGGCGCTCGGCAACCGCATCTACGGCTGTGATGACTGCCTGGCCGTCTGTCCGTGGAACAAGTTCGCGGCCCGGGCCCGGGAGATGGGGCTGCAGGCGCGGCCCGAGCTGGAGGAGCCGCCCCTGGCCGTGCTGGCGCGGCTCGATGACGCCGGCTTCCGGGCGCTGTTCCGCAAGAGCGCGGTCACCCGCATCGGCCGCGACCGGCTGGTCCGCAATGTGCTCTACGCGGCCGGCAACAGCGGCGATGCGAGCCTGGTTCCTGAGGTGGAGGCCCTGCTGGCCGACGCCAACCCCGTCGTGCGCGGGGCGGCGGTCTGGGCGCTGAAGCGGCTGGCGCCGGAGCGGGCGGAAGTCCTGCGGGCCTCCGCCGCCGAGACCGATCCGGCCGTCGTCGCCGAGTGGGATCAGGTCCGCTGAAGCCGATGAATATGTCTAGACATATTGATTTAGGGGCGCTTTGAGCCGGGCCGGCGGCGACCGCAAACTGCGGCGCCCCATGTAGGTCCAACCGACCACATCGCGACCCACATTCGCAGGCAGTCGACCTACAGTCCGGGCTACGCCGCAGGCTACATTCCGGGGCGCCCGGCCCACGCGCCGGGCACGGTTCCGCCAATGTTTTCAAGCGGTCAGGACCGCTTCAGCCCCTTGCCGCCCGGAAGCACGGTATAATCGTAGCCCGCTTCGATAGGCGCGGCCGGCCGGCTAGTAGGCCCCTTCAGGCGTCTCGGCGTACTGGCCGCCCTTGCGGTAGCGGTAGAGGTAGGACGGAACGACCGCCTCGATGGGCTTGCCGGTGATGCCGAAGGCTTCGAGGCCGGGGCCTGAGGCGACGTTGTCGGTGCGCAGCAGCTCGACCTGGTCAGAGGTGATCGGCGGAGCGATGACCATGCCGGCCACATCGCCGGCCATGCCGAGCAGGCCGGCGATCGGGAAGGGCAGGGGGACGAGGATGCGTTTGCGGCCGGTCTCGGTGCAGACAAAGGCCAGCAGCGCCTTGAAGTCATGGACCGCCGGGCCGCCCAGTTCATAGGTCTGGCCGGCGAAGGCGTCGCTGGACGCCGCCTGGGCGATGGCCGCGGCCAGGTCGCCGACGTAGATGGGCTGGAACTTCATATGTCCGCCGCCGATCAGCGGCAGGGCCGGACTGATCGAGGCCATCTGGCCGAAGCGGTTGAAGAAGTCGTCTTCCGGCCCGAAGACGATCGACGGCCGCACGATGGTGGCGCCAGGGAACACGTCGCGGACGGCCGCTTCGCCCTCGGCCTTGGAGCGGGCGTACTTCGAGGCGCCCTCGGCGTCGGCGCCGATGGCCGAGATCTGCACAAGACGCCTGGCGCCGGCGTCCCGGGCGGCCTCGGCGATGTTGCGGGCCCCCATGCTCTGGATGGCCAGGAAGCGCTGGCGGCCGGTCTCGCGCAGGATGCCGACCAGGTTGATCACCGCCTCGGCGCCCTCGACAGCGCGGGCGATGGACGCCTTGTCACGAATGTTGGCCTGGACCACCTCGATCTGGCCGACGTCGCCCAGCATGCGCAGGCGATATCCCCGTCCAGGCTGCCGCGCCGCGGCCCGCACCCGCAGGCCCTGCTTGGCTAGCGCACGAACCACCTGCCGGCCGATGAAACCGGTGCCGCCGAAAACAGTGACCAGACCTTGCATGGCGCGATTATCCCTTGAACTGGCGCGGGCTTAGACGACCCGGACGATATTCGCAATCACGGCCATTGACCGCGCCGAAACCCTGCCGTAATGAGCGCGCCTTCGCGGCCATCCCACAAGGATGCCTAGCGAGCCCAGGTGGCGGAATTGGTAGACGCGCTGGCTTCAGGTGCCAGTGACTTAACGGTCGTGGAGGTTCGAGTCCTCTCCTGGGCACCACCCCTTCTCTCTTAGTCTCGCAGGCGGCAGCCAGTATGGTATGACGCGGCTTGTGACGTTTTGAGCCTCTTGGGGCGGCGGAACCACATACGCTTCCGCCTGACGGGTTCACGAGAGAGAAAACTTGGCCAACCACCTCCATATCGGCGACCTGCCGGCCGGCATTTTCGCCGGCGTTACCTCCGTCGCCGTTGATTCCGAGACCCTGGGCCTGCGCTTCCGGCGCGATCCTCTCTGCCTGGTGCAGATTTCCGCCGGCGACGGCGACGCCCATATGGTCCAGCTGAATCGCGAGACCTACGACGCGCCCAACCTCAAGGCCCTGCTGACCGATCCGGCGGTGACCAAGATCTTCCACTTCGGCCGCTTCGACATCGCCATGTTCGAACTGCACCTGGGCGTTATCACCACCCCGGTGTGGTGCACCAAGATCGCCAGCAAGCTGGCCCGCACCTACACCGACCGCCATGGCCTCAAGGATGTGGTCAAGGAGACGGTCGGCGTCGATCTTTCCAAGGCCCAGCAGTCCAGCGACTGGGGCGCGGCAACGCTCAGCCCCGAGCAGCTGGCCTATGCCGCTTCGGACGTCCTCTACCTGCACGCCGCCAAGGCCAAGCTGGAGATGATGCTGGCCCGCGAGGGCCGCACCGCCCTGGCCCAGGCCTGTTTCGACTTCCTGCCGGCCCGCTCCACCCTCGACCTCGCCGGCTGGGAAGAGGTCGACATCTTCGCCCACAGCTGAACAGTCCCCATCTAGGAAGCGAATGACCGCCCCCGCCGCCACCATCCCCCACAGCCGCATGGACGCCTGGCAACGCCGGTCGGCCCTGATCCGCGTGCTGCGCTGGTTGCTGCCGGCCCTGATGGGCGCGCTGGTCATCGCCCTGGCCGGCTTCTTCACCCTCAGCTCGATCCAGGCGCCGCAGAAGCTGCCCAAGGTCACCCAGACCGAGATCAAGTTGCTCGGGGCCCGCTTCATGGGCCGCATGGCCGATGGCCGCAGCTTCCTGATCGGCGCCGGCTCGGCGATGCGCAGCGACACCCTGATGCAGGAGGTGGTGCTGACCGATCCGGTGCTGACCCTGGGCGGCGAAACCGGCGCCCCGCAGCGGATGACCGCGAAGCGCGGCGTCTACGACGAGAAGACCCGTATCCTGCGGCTGTCCGGCGATGTCCGCATCGACAACGGCAAGGGTCAACGTATCGCCACGAACGACAGCATAATCGATACCCGGACGGGCAAGATCAGCGGTCAGCAGGGCATTTCGGGCGATGGCCCGCTTGGCCAGGTTCAGGCAAACTCCTATGACGTGGACCGGGATACCGGCCGGGTCACCATGAAGGGCCGGGTCCGGGCCCGAATCGAGAAATAAGGCAGACGATGCGCAAGGTTCATGTGATGGCGGCGAGCGCCCTGGCGGCAGGCGCCCTGGCGATGGCCGGAGGGGCGTTCGCCCAGATCGCGCCCCGCTCCGACGCCCCGCTCCATATCGGCGCTGACGACATGGAGGCCTTCACCCAGGAGTGCCGCCAGGTCTGGAAGGGCGATGTCGAGGCCATGCAGGCCAAGACCCGCCTGCGCGCCCAGGTCGTCAATGTCTATGCCACCAGGAAGGGCGACGGCTGCGGCGACACCGAACGCCTGGTCGCCGAGGGCGACGTCTTCTACGTCCAGCCGGACCGTCGCATCCATGCCCAGAACGCGGTCTACACGCTGGGCAACGACACCATCGTTCTGACCGGCCGCGTCGTCGTGGTCCAGGGCGAGAACGTCGTCACCGCCGAGAAGGTGATCATCAACCTGACCACCGGCCAGTCTCAGCTGTTCGCCGGGACCAAGGGCCTCGGCAGCAAGAACCGCATCCGGGCCGTCATCTTCCCGGCCGGCAGGTCGCAATAGCGCATGACGGACCTCACCCAAGACAATCCGGGCGAGGGGGTCGGCCTCGTCGTCGAAAATCTCGGCAAGCGCTTTGGCGATCGTCAGGTCGTCAAAAACGTCTCCCTGCGCCTGGCGCGCGGCGAGGTCGCCGGCCTGCTGGGCCCCAACGGCGCGGGCAAGACCACCTGCTTCTACATGATCACCGGCCTGATCCCGGTCGACAACGGCCGCATCCTGCTCGACGGGGCCGACATCACCGCCCTGCCGATGTACCAGCGGGCCCGTCTGGGCGTCGGCTACCTGCCGCAGGAGGCTTCGATCTTCCGGGGGCTGACGGTCGAGCAGAACGTCATGGCCGTCGTCGAGATGCGGCTTCCCGATCGCGACCAGGCGATTCGGACCACCACCAGCCTGCTGGAAGAGCTGCGCATTGAGCACCTGCGCGCCGCCCCCGCCATCAGCCTGTCAGGCGGTGAGCGCCGGCGGGTGGAAATTGCCCGCGCCCTGGCCTCCGAGCCGGCCTTCATGCTGCTCGACGAGCCCTTCGCCGGCATCGACCCGCTGGCCATCGCCGACATCCGCGAGGTGATCGGCTATCTCAAGGGTCGCGGCATCGGCATCCTGATCACCGACCACAACGTCCGCGAGACGCTCGACATCATCGACCGCGCCTCGATCATCCACGCCGGCGAGGTGCTGTTCGAAGGCTCCCCGCAGGAGATCATCGACGATCCGGAAGTGCGGCGGGTGTATCTGGGCGAGCGGTTCGGCCAGCCGGTGAACGTCTAGCCTTCCAGCTCTTTCAACAGCGCCGGATCGCGTCGGGCCCTCAAGGCCAGGTCGTCGGCGTCGTCGCGGCCTTCCATGTCCAGCATGTCGCGCAGGCGGGGGATACGTTGCGCCGCCTCCTTGAGGTCGGCGTCATCGACCGAATTGGCCTTCAGCGCCGTCGCCACCACATGCTTGCAGATCAGCTTCGAGTCCTCGAAATCCGGACAGGTGCAGACCGCGTCCTTGCCGTCCGGCTTCCTCATCTCGACCACATAGGCGATGCCGCGCTCGCCCATCACATGGGCCAGCACACCGCCGGGACCGTGGTCGACCAACTCGACCCAGCCGTGGCCGAAGTAGTTCTCGCCCCGCATAACCCGGGCCTCGGGCACGCCGTCAGTCAGGGCGGGGATGTCGAACAGCTGGCTCATCGGGCGATTCTAGCCGATTCGTTCACCCTTCGTCCTCGACCCGGTGCATGTCGTCGTCAGACAGGCCGAAATGGTGGCCGATCTCGTGGACCAGAACATGGGTGATCAGCTCGCCCAGGGTCACATCCCCCCGCTCGGCCCACTCATCCAGCAAGGGCCGCCGGTAGAGGAAGATGCGCGGCGGCAGCGGGGCGATGTCGAACACCGAGCGCTCGGTCAGGTCGACGCCATGGTAGAGGCCGGTCAGCTCGAAGACGTCCTCGATACCCAGCGCCGCCAGGGTCTCGTCGTCGGCATAGTCGTCGATACGAACCATCGCCTCCCTGGCCAGGCCCCGGAAGGGCTCCGGCAGGCCGTCGAAGGCCGCCTGGGCCAGCACGGCGAAATCGTCCAGAGAGGGGGCGGCGGCATGGGTCCAGTCGGTCATTTGACTGATATGGCCCCTGTGCCTGTCAGGCGGAAGTGTTTGCGGTTCCGCCGCCCGGACAGGCACAAGAAGAGAGGCTGCGCCCATTCGCCAGCGGCCTCTTCGCGCGAAGCAGGCTACAGGCGTAGGGTTAACGGTGATTCGAGGGGCTATTTCGCTTTGGGTGGATCCGACCTGATCCTCGCGGCGGCGACCGGTTCGGTCAGTCTGGCCATCTGCGCGACCCTATGGGCCGTGGCCCAGCGCAGGGCCGGTGACGCGCGCGCCAAACTTCTTGAAGGCCAGATCGACCAGCTGACCGCCGGCGCCTCTGCCGCCCGCGCCTCGGCCGAAGCCTTCGACTGCGCCCTTGTCGTCGTCGACGACGGCGTCGCCCGGTTGGCTTCTGGTGAAGAGGCGCTCGCCGCCTGCGCCGCCGCCTTCGACCTCGAGGACGAGGATCCGCAGGCCTTGATGGAAGCCATGATCGGCGCCGACCCCGACCACGCGCGCCGCCTGCGGGCGCTCACCGAGAAGGGCGAGGCCTGCGCCTTCGAAGCCCGTGGGCCGTTCGGCGCCGTCTCGGTCGAGGGCCGCGCCGCCGGGGCCCAGGCCTGGCTGCGGCTGACGGCGCTTGCCGCCGGCGAGGCCGCCCTGCCGACCGCCGCCCGGCTCGCCTCCTTCCTGGACGGCCAGGGCGACCCCGCCTGGATCGCCGCCGCCGACGGGTCAGTGCAATGGGCCAACAAGCTGTGGCTGGAAGCGGTCGGGGCCGAGAGCCTGGCCGACGCCGTGGCCCGCAAGCTGACCCTCGATCCGGAGGCCGACGCGCTTGCCCGCGAGGCGGCCGAGAGCGGCGAACGGCGGGAGACGGTCAAGCGCATCACCCTTGGCGGCCGCCGACGGGCCCTTAAGGTTCGCGCCGCCCCTCTGGAAGGCGGCGATGTCGCCATGTCGGCCCGCGACCTGACCGAGGCCGAGGACGTCCGCGAGGCCCTCAAGCGCCACGTCGCCGCCCATGACGAGACCCTGAACCACATCGCCGAGGCGGTCGCCATCTTCACCCGCGACCGGCGCCTGGCCTTCCACAACACCGCCTTCGCCCAGCTGTGGAGCCTGGAGCCGGCCTGGCTGGCCGAGACCCCGACCCACGGCGAGATCCTCGACCGCCTGCGCCAGCGTCGCCGCCTGCCCGAGACGGTCGACTACGCCGGCTGGAAGGCTAATGAGCTGGCCCGCTACGAATCCCTGAAGGCCCAGCCCGACGACCTCTGGAGCCTGCCCGACGGCCGCACCCTGCGCGTCGTCCACCAGCCCCATCCGCTGGGCGGCGTGCTCCTGCTGTTCAGCGACATCACCGACGAGCTGAAACTGAAGTCCCGCTACAACGCCTTCATCCAGGTGCAGCAGGCGACGCTGGACAAGCTCAACGACGCCGTCGCCGTGTTCGGCTCCGACGGCCTGATGCGGCTGCACAACGACGCCTTCGCCCAGTTCTGGAACATCCCGGCCGTCGACCTAGAGGGGGCGATGGATTTCGAGGGCGTCGTCGAGCGCTGCCTGCCGCGCCTGCACGACGCCGTCTTCTGGTCCGAGCTCAAGGGCCGCATCGCCGACCCCGACCCCAAGGCCCGGGCCCCGGCCTCCGGCGAGGCCCGCACCAGCGACAGCCGCATCGTCGCCTGGCAGTCGCGGCCCCTGCCCGACGGCGCCACCCTGATCGCCTTCGCCGACGTCACCGACACCCGTCGTCTGGAAAGCGCCCTGGCCGACCGCGAGAACGCGCTTGCCGAGGCCGAGCGGCTGAAGCGCGAGTTCGTCGGCAACGTCTCCTATGAACTGCGCACGCCGCTGACCACCATCATCGGCTACAGCGAGCTGCTCGAACGGATGGGCGACGCCCTGCCCGAGCGGGCCCGCAGCCATCTGGCCGCCGTGCGCACCGCCGGCTCGCAGCTTGGCCGCTCGATCGACGACGTCCTCGACATCGCCGCCATCGATTCCGGCGAGATCGCGCTCGAGGTGGCCGACGTCCGGGTCTGCGAACTGCTGAACGAAACCGCCGAGCGCTGGAGCCGCCACGCCGAGGCCGGCCAGATCCAGCTGATCGTCGACTGCGAGGATGACGTCGGCCTGATCCGTGGCGATCCCAAGCGGTTCGCCCAGGTGCTCGACCATCTGGTCGAGAACGGCATCCGCCAGACCCCGCCGCAGGGAAAGGTCACCCTGACCGCCCGCCGGGCGCTGGGCGAGGTTCGGATCAGCATCGCCGACACGGGCCGGGGCATCCCCTTCCACGTCCAGGCCCACATCTTCGACCGCTTTGTCGGCCGCGACCGGGGCGGCCCGGGCCTCGGCCTGGCCCTGGTCAAGTCGCTGGTCGAGCTGCACGGCGGCTGGGTGGCCCTGGAAAGCGAGCCCGGGGCGGGGGCGGTGTTCACCTGCCATCTGCCGGAAGCGGCGCAGATCGAGACCGGTCAGCGCGAGCTCGGGCTTTAGCTATTTACAACTATAAAATATTACGCTCTTAATCTCACATCGATGGGAGGAAGAGCCAATGGCCGCCAAACTCGCCGGAGCCGGCGCGGGTCGTTTTTCGATCAGCCAGAACGCCGAGATCAACGTCACCCCGTTTGTGGACGTCATGCTGGTGCTGCTGATCATCTTCATGGTGGCCGCCCCGATGGCGACGGTGTCGATCGCCGTCGACCTGCCGGTCGCCGACGCCCCGGAGAACGCCCAGCCGCCTAGGCTGACCATCGTCTCGCTTCAGAAGGGCGGGGCGGTCTACATCGGCGACACCCTGACCAGCCTGGCGGACCTGCCCTCGGCGCTGCCGGTGTCGATGCGGGCCAACGGCATCGCCGGCCTGCCTCAGGCGCAGCGCATCGTTGTCCGGGCCGACGCGGAGGTGAAGTACGAGCAGTTCATGGGCGTCGTGAACGCCCTGCAGGACGGCGGCTTCAACAAGATCGACCTGATGGCCGAAGACATCAACTGAGACCCGAGGCGGAAGACCGGGTCCCTCGCAGCCGCGGGGGGATGGGGGCTCACGGCGCCGGCCAGCGTACCCGGCGGGCGTCGTGGGCCCTTGTCGATGTCTAGTGCTGGCTTTCCGGCATCCGCACAACCAGACCGTCGAGGTCGTCGCTGACCTTGATCTGGCAGGACAGACGGCTGCTCGGCTCGACGTTCTCGGCGAAGTCGAGCATCGACTCCTCCATCGCCGACTTCTCGCCGGTTTTCCCTTCCCAGGCGGCGTCGACATAGACGTGGCAGGTGGCGCAGGCGCAGGCCCCGCCGCAGTCGGCGTCGATGCCGGGGACGTTGTTCTTGATCGCCCCTTCCATGACGGACATGCCGTTCTTCACCTCGATGGTGTGTTCGGTTCCGTCGTGCTCGACGTAGGTGACCTTGGCCATACGCTCCCCTTGGACCTTCTTCTTGGCGCGCCCGTTTTCAGGCTGCGACCTCTTTCATGGAAATCGATGCGTCCGCAAGCTTATCAATGTTCACTCGCGTACGGTTTTCAATCAGTTTTCGTCCCATCATGAACTCCGGCGGGGCGTTGACCGCCTCGACCGAGCGCACGATGTCCCCCTGCAGGTGGAAGACGGCGAATTTCGCGGTTGCCGGATCGCCGCGCAGCAGGACGCGGTCGGTGTCGAAGGCGATGCCGGCGATCTGCAGCTTCAGATCATACTGATCCGACCAGAACCACGGCACCTCCGGCGTCGGCCCCGGCTTGCCGACGATGGCGCAGGCGACCTGCTTGGCCTGCTCCAGGGCGTTGGGCACGCTCTCCAGGCGGAACATGCGGTCGTAGTGGGGCAGGGGCCGGTGGGTCAGGTCGCCGATGGCGAAGACGTGCGGATCGGCCGTGCGGGCCTCCAGGTCCACAACCACGCCGTTGACGCACTCCAGGCCGGCCGCCTGGGCCATCTCGTCGTTGGGTATGGCCCCGATGCCGACGATGACGGCGTCACAGGGCAGCACCCGGCCGTCCGACAGCTTCACCCCGGTGACCTTGCCGTCCGCGCCTTCAAAGGCCTCGACCCCGGCTGACAGCTCGAAGGTCACCCCCCGCGCCCGGTGATAGTCGGTGAAGAAGCTCGACAGGGCCTCGCAGGCCACCCGGGCCAACACCCGGGGCTCACGCTCGAGGATCACCGCGTCCGCGCCGAGCGCCCGGGCCGAGGCCGCGACCTCCAGCCCGACATAGCCGCCGCCGACGATGGCCAGACGCTTGCCGGGGCCCAGCGCCGCCTTGAGAGTCTCGGCGTCCGCCGCGGTGCGCAGGGCCATCACGCCGGACAGTTCGGCGCCGGGAACGGGCAGCATTCGCGCCCGCGCCCCGGTGGCCAGCACCAGATAGTCGTAGTCCAGCGTCGCGCCGTTATTGAGGGTGACCTGCCGGGCGCCCCGGTTCAGCACCGTCGCCGCGGCGCCGAGGATCAGACGGCAGTCGTTCTCCTCGTACCATTCGGCGGGCTTGAGGCTTAAGGATTCGGCGTCGGCCTCGCCCTTCAGCCAGGCCTTGCTCAGCGGCGGCCGCTGATAGGGCACCAGCGGCTCATCGCCGACCAGGACGATGGGGCCGGTATGGCCGTACTGGCGCAGGAACGCCGCCGCCGAGCCGCCGGCATGGCCGGCCCCGATGATGACGACGCGTGACTCCAGATCGGCCAAGCGGCCCTCCTTTGAGAATGCGGGCGGAAAATGACGCCTGCGTCACCTTTGTGCAAGCACCTTCAACCCGAATGGGCTGTCCAGAACCACAGATAGAACAGCAGCCAGCCTGACGTGAAGGCCGCCAGCAGGATTCTTCGATCTATCCGTTCCCGCAGCAAATGGCCGATCAGCGCGAACAACGCCGCAACCAACAGGAAGCGCGGCAAACGCACCGGCAGTGCAGCCGGCGCGAACGCCGTCAGCGACGCCCCGCTCTTCGGAGCCAGCAGGGCGTAGACCTTGTAGGGCGTACTGGTCAGCGGCCCCTTCATCGCGGCGATGAACCAACCGTTTCGGTCGATGTCGGCCTGGGCCTGCGCGATCATCCGGTCGGAGATCGCCGGCACGGCTGCCACGGCGCGATGGGCGCCAGCTGGATACTGGGTGCTCCAAAGGAAGATCGCCGCCCCGCCAACCACCGCGCCCAGAGCCGCCAGAAGACTGGTCCAGACGCCGGCTCTGAAGCCCCGATTCATCGCCATCCAGCTGATCAACAGGTCGGGAACGATGAAGAACAGGGTCGCCTCGGCAATGCCCCAAACAAAGGCAGCGCCCGACAGATACGGGTTTGCGGCATTTGATGCCGTAAATATTCTACGGTATGGTAAGCGCATGAACGCCATCCGAAAGATCACGGCTCATATTCCCGAACCACTTCTGGAGAAGGCGCAAAGCTTTTCTGGCGAAGGCGTGACGGAGACGATACGCCGCGCGCTAGAAGCCTACACGATCGCCGAATGGTCACGGCAGTTCGCCGCGCTCCGGGGCAAGGTTCACCTCGACATCGACATCGCCGCCCTGCGCGAGGATCGCGAGTTCGATGAGTCGGGCAACCTAGTCGAATGATTGTCGGCGCGGATTCAAGCGCCTTGATTTCCTTTCTGGCGGGCCAGGCGGGGCCGGCGCTTGAGGCCGTTGCTAGGGCCGTCGATAGCAACGAGCTACGCCTGCCATCCGTTGTTGTCACCGAACTGCTTTCGCATCCGATCAAGTCGGCCGATGCTGAACGGCTGATCGCGGGTGCGCCGGTGTTGCCCATCATGCCCGGCTACTGGGTACGAGCCGGCCAGACCCGGCGTTCGCTTCTGGCGTTGGGTCTCAAGGCGAGGCTGGCAGACACATTAGTCGCGCAGTCCTGCATCGACGCCGATTTGCCGCTCATCGCCCTGGACGGCGACTTCCGGCATTTCGTTGCGCACTGCGGACTGCAACTCGCCTGAACTACCAGCTACGGAACACGGGATGACCGACATCGAATACTTGGCCGGGCGGGCGCCCGTGCAGGGCGAGGGCACGGTCGGTGAAAAGCGGTTCTACTTCCGGGCACGCCACAATGAATGGTCGCTCGAGATCGGCGACGATCCGATGAGTGACCTCATGGAGTGGGGCCATAGCGAGCCCTACGGCGACACGCCCTTTGCCGCCAGCCACATGCCGGAAGACGAGGCCCGCGCCTTCATTCTCAAGGCCTGCGCCCTCTACCTGGCGGGGGCGCCATCCGGGTTCGAGGCCTCGGAAGGCGACGCGACTGCCTAGACCACCCGCTCGGCAAGCATCTTCTTGATCTCGGCGATCGCCTTCGCCGGGTTCAGCCCCTTCGGGCAGACCTGGGCGCAGTTCATGATGGTGTGGCAGCGGTAGAGCTTGAAGGGGTCTTCCAGGGCGTCCAGACGGTCGCCGGTGGCCTCGTCGCGGCTGTCGATGATCCAGCGGTAGGCGTGCAGCAGGGTGGCCGGGCCGAGGTACTTCTCGCCGTTCCACCAGTAGCTGGGGCAGCTGGTCGTGCAGCAGGCGCAGAGGATGCACTCATAGAGGCCGTCCAGCTTCTCGCGGTCGGCCGGATCCTGGCGCCACTCCTTCTGCGGCATCGGGGTCTCGGTCTGCAGCCAGGGCTCGATCGAGGCGTACTGTGCGTAGAACATGGTCAGGTCGGGGACCAGGTCCTTGACCACCGGCATGCCCGGCAGCGGGCTGATGGTGATCTGGGCCCCGGGGACCTCTTCCCAGCCGTGGGTGCAGGCCAGGGTGTTGCGGCCGCCGATGTTCATCGAGCAGGACCCGCAGACGCCTTCACGGCACGACCGGCGGAAGGTCAGGGTCGGGTCGATGTTGTTCTTGATGTGGATCAGCACGTCGAGAAGCATGGGCCCACAGGCGTCGACATCGACGTCATAGGTGTCCCAGCGGGGGTTCTCGAGACCCTCCGGATCATACCGGTAGATCTTGAAGGTCTTGACCCGCTTGGCGCCGGTCGGGGCGGCGAAATGCCGACCCTTGCCGATGCGGGAGTTCTTCGGGAGCGTGAGCTGAACCATTAGGCCGATACCTGAAGGGCTGAAGTCGAAGGGCGTGTCGTCTAGGCGATCCTAGTAAACGCGGGCCTTCGGCGGGATGTAGGCGATCTCGTTGGTCATGGTGTAGCTGTGCACCGGCCGGAAGTCGTAGCTCGCCTGGCCGGTGGCGTCATCGAACCAGGCCAGGGTGTGCTTCATCCAGTCGCCGTCGTTGCGATCCGGATAGTCCTCGCGGGCGTGGGCGCCCCGGCTTTCCGGACGCAGCAGCGCGCCGCCGACGGTGACGGCCGCCTGGCTGACCAGGTTGTCGAATTCCAGCGTCTCCATCAGGTCGCTGTTCCAGATCAGGCCGCGATCGGTGGTCTTGATGTCGGCCCGCTGGCTGACGACCTTGGCGATCCGGTCGACGCCCGACTGCAGGGTCTCGCCGGTGCGGAAGACGGCGGCGTCTTCCTGCATGGCCCGCTGCATGTCGAGACGCAGCACCGAGGTCGGCGTCGAGCCGTTGGCGTTGCGGAAGCGGTCCAGGCGCGCCAGGTGGGCGTCGGTGAAGCTGTCCTTCATCTCCGGCTGGGTCGCCCCGGCCTTCACCGTCTCGGCGCAGCGCAGGCCGACGGCGCGGCCGAAGACCACGAGGTCGATCAGGCTGTTGGAGCCGAGGCGGTTGGCCCCGTGAACGGAGACGCAGGCCGCCTCGCCGACGGCCATCAGGCCGGGCACCGGGCTGTCGGCGTTGCCGTCCTTCAGGGTCAGGACCTCGCCGTGATAGTTGGTCGGGATGCCGCCCATGTTGTAGTGGACGGTCGGCAGCACCGGGATCGGGGCCTTGGTCACGTCGACGCCGGCGAAGACCTTGGCGGTCTCCGAAATCCCGGGCAGGCGCTCGGCCAGGATGGCCGGGTCCAGGTGGTCCAGGTGCAGGAAGATGTGGTCCTTGTTCGGTCCCACCCCGCGCCCTTCTCGGATCTCGATGGTCATGGCCCGGCTGACCATGTCGCGCGGGGCCAGGTCCTTCACGGTCGGCGCATAGCGCTCCATGAAGCGCTCGCCCTCGCTGTTGGTCAGGTAGCCGCCCTCGCCACGCGCGCCTTCGGTGATCAGGCAGCCGGCGCCGTAGATGCCGGTCGGGTGGAACTGCACGAATTCCATGTCCTGCAGCGGCAGGCCGGCGCGCAGCACCATGGCTCCGCCGTCACCGGTGCAGGTGTGGGCGCTGGTGGCGCTGAAGTAGGCGCGGCCATAGCCGCCGGTGGCCAGGATCACCTTCTGGGCCTGGAACCGGTGCAGGGTGCCGTCGTCCAGCTTCCAGGCGGTGACGCCCCGGCAGACGCCGTCGTCCATGATCAGGTCGAGGGCGAAGTACTCGATGAAGAATTCGACGTTCTTGCGCAGGCTCTGGCCGTACATGGTGTGCAGCATGGCGTGGCCGGTGCGGTCGGCCGCCGCGCAGGTCCGCTGGATCGGGGCCTCGCCATAGTTCTTGGTCATGCCGCCGAAGGCGCGCTGGTAGATCTTGCCCTCTTCGGTGCGGCTGAAGGGCACGCCCCAGTGCTCCAGCTCATAGACAGCGGCCGGGGCGTTGCGGGTCAGGTACTCGATGGCGTCCTGGTCGCCCAGCCAGTCCGACCCCTTGACGGTGTCGTACATGTGCCAGCGCCAGTTATCCTCACCCATGTTGCCGAGCGAGGCGGAGATGCCGCCCTGGGCCGCCACGGTGTGGCTGCGGGTCGGGAAGACCTTGGTGACGCAGGCGGTCTTCAGACCGGCTTCGGCGCAGCCGAGCGCCGCGCGCAGGCCGCTGCCGCCGGCTCCGACCACGACCACGTCATAGGTATGGTCGACGAAATTGTAGGTGGTTGCCATCAGAGGGCCCCTCCAAACGCGATCTTGAGGATGGAGAAGATGGCCAGCCCGCCGGCCAGGACGCAGAGGAACAGGTTCACCAGCAGGGAGATAGTGCGCGGCACGAGCGTGTCGACATAGTCCTCGATGACCACCCGCAGGCCCGAGTGCATGTGCCAGAAGCCGACCAGGAAGGTCAGCACCATCAGCACGGCGTTGACCGGCTCGGCCAGCCACAGCAGCGCCAGATCGCGCGGCAGCGGCGCCAGGTGGATCGTCGCGTAGACCGCCCACAGCGTCAGCGGAACCAGGGCGATCGAGCTGACCCGTTCGGAAATCCAGTGGGCGGCGCCGTGGTGGGCTGCGCCCAGGCCGCGGGCGCGGGAAAGGGGGGTGCGGTAGCGGCTCATTACAGCGCTCCCATCATGGCGGCGATGATCCAGACGGCGACACTGGCGACGGCCGTGAAAACCAGCTCGGCGACGCTGCTGGCGTTGGAGGTCTTCACCTCGAAGCCCTTGCCGGCGTCCCAGACCAGGTGGCGAATGCCGTGGGCCAGGTGGAAGAAGACACAGATGGTGGCGACGAAGAGACCCAGGCGCCCGATCGGGCTTCCCAGAAAGCCCATGAAGCCGGCGTAGGCGTCCGGCCCCGCCGCCAGGGTCACGGCCCAGACCGCCGCCAGCAGGGCGACGACATAGAGGCCGACGCCGGTGACGCGGTGCAGGATCGAGGTCACCATGGTGATGTGCCAGCGCCAGACCTGGGTGTGCGGCGATTGCGGGCGTTCGCGTACGCCCCGATTGGCTTCAGTCATGGGGATTCCGGAATTTTGGGGCCGAGTTCGGACACGGCCACGGATTTAACCCCCAAGGCGCGGGTGTCAACGCGCGGGGGAAAGATGAGAACGTTTTCTCTATCGAACTCACCCAGGGGCAGCGGAAAGTGCTCGACCTGTCCATGGGCGAGTGCACGGCCCTGAACCCGACATCAGGTCCGGAATGGCCAGGAGGCCGCAACGTCAAGCAAGGCCGGACGTGGTTAACTGCCTGAGCTCGCCCGCGGCATGTTTTCGTCGCTATCGGCCGGAAGGCGAGCGTTGATCGCCCCAGACACTAAATTAGTACCATTTTTTTCCACTGCCGCCGCCATGGAAGGTGTGAGCAGGGTCCGCGCCTTAACCTTCAGAGCCGGGGCCAGGTGGCGCCCAGCCAGGTTTGCAGGGCTGTTTCATGGATCCGATTATCAACACCTCCAACGCCGCGACCAGCGTCCCCGCGCTGATCAGCCAGACGACCATCCAGATCGGCGGCGTTACCTACGTCTACGCTGCAAGCCTGTTCGGCAATGGCGGCCTCAACGTCTTCACGCTCGACGCCGCCGGCGCCCTGACGCCGGTCCAATCGCTGGTCGGCGACACGTTCGAGATTCGCGCGACCCTGGTCAACGGCAATCCCTTCCTGTTCGTGGCCGACCTTAACTCAGCTGCTGTGCGGACCTACGCCATCGCCACTGATGGAACCCTGACCCTGACCTCGTCGGTCTTCGACAGTGTCGCCACGGCGCTCAATGGCGCGACCGGCCTTGAGACCCTTGTGGTTGCCGGCGTGACCTACGTCGCCGTCACCGGCCAGAGCGACCACGGCATCAGCCTGTTCTCGGTCGCCGCCGATGGGTCGCTGACCAACACTGCCAACCTGTTCGAGGACGCCACACTGCACCTGGCGCGCGCCTACAAGATGACGACCGCCACGGTCGGCGCCGAAAGCTTCATCATCGTTCAGGGCAACATGGACAGCGGCATGAGCGTCCTGCGCGTTGAGCCCGGCGGCGTCCTGACCAACGTCTTCAACATCGCCGACACCGCGACCAGCCATCTGGCCCAGTCCTACGACCTGGCGACCGCCGTGGTCGGCGGCGTGACCTATGTCTTCACGGGCAGCTACGATGAAGGCGGCGTTTCGGTGTTCAGCCTCGGCGCCGGCGGCGTCCTGACCAACGTCTTCAACATCGATGATGACGCCGCTTCGTTGCTCGGCACCTCCATGGCGATGACGACCTTCACCCAGGCGGGCAAGACCTACCTGGCCGTCGGCGCCTACGAGGCTCCGGGCGGACTGACCTTCTTCCAGGTCGCCGCCGACGGTTCGCTGACCAAGGAAGCTGAAATCGCCGACACGGCCGGCCTCTCCATCAGTACGGTGTTCGGCATGGAGACCGTGGTCGTCGGCGGTCGCACTTTCCTTATCACCGGCTCCGAGGGCGAAAGCGGCATCAGCGTCTTCGACGTCGGCGCGGCCGCTTCCGTCATCCCCGACACGGCCAAAGACGACAGCTTCTCGGTCGCCGAGAACGCCGGGTTCGTCGCCAACGTCCGCAACGACAACGGCAACGGCGCCGACGCCCCGGCTCTGGCCATCACGGCGGTCAACGGCCAGCCGGCCGCTGTCGGCATGAAGATCCTTCTGCCGTCCGGCGCCTTCCTGACCCTGCAGGCCAACGGCACCTTCCAGTACCTGACCAACGGCGCCTTCAATCACCTGGCCGGCGCCGCCTCGGGCGCCCTGAACCTGACGGCGACGGACACCTTCACCTACACCGTGGCCAACGGCGATACGGCGACCGTCACGGTCACCATCAACGGCGTCGACGGTAACGGCGACATCCTGCAGGGCTCGGTCCTGGCCGATAACCTGGTGGGCGGCATCGGCAGCGACACGGTCAATGGCCTGACGGGTAACGACACCCTCGACGGTGGCGACGGCAACGACACCCTGCTGGGTGGGGCCGGCACGGACGTCCTGCTCGGCGGCGCCGGCATCGACCGTCTCGACGGCGGCAAGGGCGCCGACGCCATGACCGGCGGCGCGGGCAACGACACCTATGTCGTCGACGACGCCGGTGACACCGTGACCGAAGCTCTGAACGGCGGAACGGACACGGTCGAGAGCAGCATCGACTACCTGCTGGGCGCCAATGTCGAGAACCTGCTGCTGACCGGCATCGCCAGCGTCAGCGGCATCGGCAACGCCCTCTCCAACCGCATGACCGGCAACGCCGGGGCCAATGTGTTGAGCGCCGGTGGCGGCAACGACTTCGTCTACGGCATGGGCGGCGACGACACCCTGTCGGGCGGCGCCGGCGTCGACAACATGTACGGCGGCAGCGGCAACGACATCCTCGACGGCGGAACCGGCGGCGACAAGCTGTACGGCGAGGTCGGCGACGACACCCTCATCGGCGGCGTTGACGCCGACGTGCTCGACGGCGGGGCCGGTGACGACGTCATCAATGGCGGCGCCGGCATCGACAGCCTGATCGGCGGCACCGGCAAGGACACCATGCGCGGCGGCGCCGGCAATGACGTCTACTCGGTCGACAACAGCCTCGACCAGGTGTTCGAACTGGCGGACGAGGGCGAGGACGTGGTCAACGCCTCGGCCAGCTTCGTGCTCGGCAGCAACGTCGAGGTGCTGAACCTGGTCGGGACCGCCGCCATCAACGGCACGGGCTCGTCCAGCAACAACCGGCTCTACGGCAACGCCGCCTCCAACACCCTGGACGGCGGTCTCGGCGACGACATCATGGCCGGCGGCGCCGGGTCCGACACCTATGTGGTCGACAGCGCCAAGGACGTGGTCACCGAACTGGTCGGCGAGGGCACCGACACCGTCCGCGCCAGCCTGAACTGGGTGCTGGGCGCCAACCTCGAGAACCTGGTCCTGACCGGCACGGCCGCCAACGGCACGGGCAATGCCGAGGCGAACACCATCACCGGGACCGAAGGCGCTAACCTCCTCCTGGGTCTGGACGGCAACGACAAGCTGGTCGGCAACGGCGGCGAGGACCATCTGGTCGGCGGCGTCGGCAGCGACAACCTCAGCGGCGGAACCGGCAATGACCTCCTCGAAGGCGGCTCGGGCAACAATGTCCTGTCCGGCGGCACGGGATCGGACGTCTTCAAGATCGGCCAGGACTCGGTGCGACTGTCCGGCTCCAGCGCCCTGGCGCTGCAGACCGACCAGATCATCGACTTCAGCCAGACCTCCGGCGACCGCATCGACCTGACCGCCATTGACGCCAACAGCACCTTGGCCGGCGACCAGGCCTTCACCTTCGTGACCGCCTTCGGCTTCCAGGCCGGCGAAGCGACCCTGATCTACGATGCCGCCGTCAACCAGACGATCCTGCGTCTCGACATCGATGGCGACGGCAAGGCCGACTACCAGCTGCGCCTCGACGGTGACGCCGGGACGCCCAACCTGATCACCGGCGCCTCGACGCCGGCGGAAGGCGGCTGGCTGCTCTGATCCGGAGAAAGGACTGAAAAATTCCACTGCCAGGGCCCTTGGGGCCATGGCATGGAAGCACCTTCAACGGCTTGAACCGCTCGGGGGGAGCGGTGAGGCGCGCGGGGGGATGCGGCGGATCGGGGAAACCCGATCCGCCGCCTTTCGTTCAGGGCTTTAGTCCCTGTCCTGTTCGAGCCAGTCGGCCGACTGCATCTCTTCCAGCCGCGACACCGTGCGTTCGAACTCGAACGCCCCCTCGCCCTCGGGATAGAGATCGCGGGGGGCGACCTCCGCCAGGGTCACAAGCCGCACCCGGGCTTCGTACAAGGCGTCGACCAGGGTGTTGAACCGCCGGGCCGCCGAGCGCCTGGCCGGGGTGAGGCGCGGCACGTCTTCCAGAAACAGGGTGTGGAACCGGCCCGCGACGGCCAGGTAGTCGTTGGGCCCCAGCGCCGTATCGCAAAGACTGGCGAAACTGGCCCGTAGCAGACCGCCGCTGGCCCGAGGCAGATGGATCCTGCGGCCAAGCACCTCGAGGCTGGCCCCCGTCTCCGGCTGGCCGTCCAGCATGTCGGCCCAGAGCGCGTCGAAGGTCCGCTCGTTGTCCGGATCGAGGGGTGAGAGCCAGACCCGGGCGCTTTTCAGCCGGTCCAGTCGAAAATCCGTCGGCCCCTTCACGGCCACCACATCCATGCGGCTCTTCAGCATGTCGATGAAGGGCAGGAAGAGCTGGCGGTTGAGGCCCTCCTTGTAGAGGTCCTCCGGCGGTCGGTTGGAGGTGGCGACCAGGGTGACCCCGCGTTCGAACAACGCCTCGAACAGTCGGCCCAGAATCATGGCGTCGGCGATATCGGTGACCTGCAGCTCGTCGAAACACAGCAGCCGGGCCTCGCCGGCGATCCGTTCGGCTGTGGGAACAATGGGATCGTCGCCCCTGCTCTGTCCGAAGCGCGCCTTGCGCGCCGCCGCATCCCCCTTGCGCCAGGCGTCGATATGGCCGTGCACCTCGCCCATGAAGCCGTGGAAGTGGATGCGGCGCTTGCGCGACACCGGGGCGCTGTCGAAGAACAGATCCATCAGCATCGACTTGCCGCGCCCCACCGGACCCCACAGGTAGACGCCCTTCTGGGACTTGGGCTTGCGGCCGAACAGGGAGAAGCCGGGCTCACCGGCCTGGTCGAGGTCGGCTTCCAGGCGGGACAGCGCCTCGACCGCCCGCTCCTGCGCCGCGTCCGGCTGGATCTCGCCCGCCTTCAGGCGATCACGATAGGCGGTGCGGACGGAGGACGGCATCGGGGTGGGGTTAGCGCGGGCGACCGACGGCGGCAACATCAACTCTCCCCCCGCTCGCGGGGGGGAGCTTTGGTTTCTGCTTTCGCGTCCTGTCGCACCCGCCCCTAAGGCGCCCTATCCTTCGCCCCCAGGTCCTTGCGCACGAAGCGATAGGTCCTCGGATCCTCACAGGCGCAGGCCTTCATCTCGCCGTCCTTGGTCCACCAGATCACCGTCGGAAACTTCACCGCGTCCTCGCCGACCTTGACGCCGTTGGCGGCCAGCAGGGGTTTAAGGTCGGCAATGGCCTTGCGGCCGGCCTCGACCACGGCGGCGCGGGCGATGTCGCCGTCGGCGGCCTTCAGGCCGGGAGCGGTCCAGGCCTCAGGCCGCGCCGCGCTCCACTGTTCCCACAGCGGCCAGCTGCGGTTGATCCAAAGCTCGGCGACGGTCGTGCGTTCCGGCGCCGTCGACCTGGGCTGACCGCCGACGTCGGCCCGGGCGATGGCGACCACGCGGGTGTCGACCCCGGCCGCCTGCAGCTTGGGCAGTTCCTCGTCGACATAGCGGATGCAGTCCGGACAGCTGCGGAACACAACGACATAGGCCTTCGGACCGCCGAGCCCGGGCGAAACATAGCCGCTGGCTTCCAGGATCTTGACGATCTCGGCCTGGTTCCTGGTCACCGTCTGCGGACGCCAGCGGGCGTCGAACCACCACCAGGCGAAGATCGCCGCCAAAGCCACCACAACGATGACGACCAGCCAAAAGATCAACTTGCTCAAAGGCGCGGCTCCTTGCGCGGATCAGAGGAGTCTCTATCCCTTGCCCTGTAACGCGCGGCAAGCCGCCGCCGCCCAATCCCGTGAGTCGCCTTGGCCGAACGCCCACCCCCGCCGTCCCTGTCGCAGGTCCCGCTCAGCCCCGGCCTCTATCTGGTGGCGACGCCGATCGGCAATCTGCGCGACATCACCCTGCGGGCCCTGGACGTGCTGAACGCCTGCGACTTGGTCCTGGCGGAGGATACCCGGGTCACCGCCAAGCTGCTCAATGCCTACGGCCTGAAGAAGAAGCTGGAGCGCTATGACGAGCATTCGGCCGCAAGGGCCGAACCGAAGATCCTCGAGCTTCTGGCCGACGGCGCCCGCATCGCCCAGTGCAGCGACGCCGGCACCCCGATGGTCAGCGATCCCGGCTCACGCCTGGCCATAGCCGCCATCGCGGCGGGCCACACCGTCGTGCCCATTCCCGGCGCCTCCGCGCCCTTGGCGGCTCTGACGCTGGCCGGCCTGCCGACCGAGCGGTTCATGTTCGTCGGCTTCGCCCCGCCCAAGACCGCCGCGCGCAAGACCTTCCTTGGCGAGCTCGCCAACGTCCGCTCGACCCTGATCTTCTTCGAAAGCGGCCCGCGCCTGTCCGCCTCGCTCACCGACATGGCCGCGGTGTTCGGCGACCGCCCCGCCGCCGTCTGCCGCGAGCTGACCAAGCTTCACGAGACCTGCATTCGCGGCCGCCTCTCCGAGCTGGCCGCCGACCCCAAGCTCCACGACCCCAAGGGCGAGATCGTCATCGTTGTCGGTCCCGGCGAGGACGAGGTCGCCACCGAGGCCGACGCCGACGCGGCCCTGGCCGAGGCCCTGACCCGCCTGGCCCCGGGCGAGGCGGCGTCCGAAGTGGCCAAGGCCCTGGGCGTCAATCGCCGCGAGCTGTACCGCAAGGCGCTGGCCCTGAAGGACAGCCGGTGACCCAGGCGCGGAGCCAGCGCGGCGCCGCCGCCCGCCGCTCCGGCCGCCGTGCCGAGGTCTTCGCGGCCCTGGCCCTGATGCTCAAGGGCTACCGCATCCTCGGGTTTCGCCTGAAGACCCCGCAGGGGGAAATCGACCTTCTGGCCCTCAAGGGCCGTGTCCTGGCGGTGGTGGAGGTCAAGAGCCGCACCACCCTGGAAGCCGCCCTGGAAGCGGTCCGCATCGACCAGCGCCAGCGCCTGCGCCGCGCCGGCGCGCAACTGGCGGCCAACCGCCCGGCCCTGAAGGGCGTTACCGTGCGACTGGACCTGATCGCCCTCTCCCCGGGCAAATGGCCGCGTCATGTTCCCGACGCATGGCCAGACGGCTACTGACGCGGCTAAGAGATGCGCATGACCCGTCAGGACGCTGAAGAGCTGTTGGCTGAAGCAGGCAAGGCGCCCGACGACGCCTTCCCCCTGTTCGACGCCGCCCTGGCCTGCGCCGTGCACGAAGATCCCGACCGCGACACCGGCCCCACCCTTGACCTCGGCCGCGAGGCCATCGAACGGCTGGCCGCCCGCCTCGACAAGGAAAGCCCCGAGGAAGCCATCGCCGAGGCCATGGCCGGCGACCTGCGCCTCGAAGGCGACGTCATAACCTACGAAAGCCCGGCCAACGCCGACCTGATCCACATGACCGGGCGCCGCAAGGGCCTGCCGGTGATGCTGGGCGTTGTCTACATCCACGCCGCCCGCGGCTGTAAGCTGCAGGTGCACGGCGTCGACTTCCCCGGCCACTTCCTGCTGCGCATCGAGACCCGCGAGGGGCCGATGGCGCTGGACCCGTTCAGCGAAGGCCGCATCGTCCTGCCCTCGGAACTCAGCCGCCGGGCCCTGCGCGCCGGCCTGACTCCCGATGTCGCCAGCCGGTTGGAGGCCCTGATGGCCCCGGTCACCGACCGCGCCGTCCTCATCCGCCTGCAGAACAACATCTTCGCCAGAGCCCAGCAGCGCGCCGACTGGCCCGCCGCCGAACGGTCCGCCCTGCGCCGCGCCCTGCTCAATCCCGCCGATCACCGCCCCTGGCTCGATGTGGCCCGCGCCCGCGAAGGGCAGGGGGCGCTGGTCGGAGCGCAGGAGGCGCTGAGCCGCGCCACCATCCTCGACGGCGGCGCGGCGGTCTCGGCCCGCGCGGCCCGTGAACGCGTGCGGATGCAGCTCAACTAAACGCCTCCACAGGGAACGAGGGCTGGCGAAATGCTCCGCGACCCCTCAAGTATGCCGCACACAGTTTCGGAGCTCCCATGACCTTGCGCGTCGCCGTCCAGATGGACCCGGTCCACGGGATCAATATCGATACCGACACCACCTTCCTGATGATGGAGAACGCCCAGGCGCGCGGTCACAGCCTCTGGGTCTACACCCCCGACAAGCTCAGCCTCGAAGAAGGCAGGGTCATCGCCCGGGCCATTCCGGTCACGGTCCGGCGGGAGAAGGGCAACCATGTCACCGTCGGCGACCCGGTCCTGCTCGACCTCGGCGCCGATATCGATGTCGTCCTGATGCGCCAGGACCCGCCCTTCGACATGGCCTACATCACCGCCACCCACTTCCTCGACGCGGTCCACCCCAAGACCCTGGTCGTCAACAACCCGACCGAGGTGCGCAACGCCCCGGAAAAGCTCTACGTCACCACCTTCCCGGGCGTGCAGCCGCCGACCCTGATCACCAGCGACGTCGACGCCATCCATGACTTCCAGGAACGCCACGGCGACATCGTGCTCAAGCCCCTCTACGGCGGCGGCGGCTCGGGCGTGGTGCGGCTGAAGAAGGGCGACCCCAACCTCGACGCCCTGCTGGAACTGCACGCCCTGATCGGCCGCGAACAGGTCATCGCCCAGGCCTTCATCCCCGCCGTCAGCAAGGGCGACAAACGCATCCTGCTGGTCGACGGCCTGCCTGTCGGCGCCATCAACCGCGTGCCGGCCGATGGCCAGGTGCGCTCGAATCTCGCCCGCGGCGGCCGCGCCGAAGCGGTCGAGCTGACCGCCCGCGACCTGGAACTCTGCGCCATCATCGGCCCGGACCTGAAGAAGCGCGGCCTGCTGTTCGTCGGCATCGACGTCATCGGCGACTACCTGACCGAGATCAACGTCACCTCCCCGACCGGCGCCCAGCAGCTCAAGCGTTTCGGCGGGCCGGATGTGACGGAGGCGATGTGGGACCGCATCGAGGCGATCCGGGGCTGATTTCTTAGCCTGTGTGAACCGGACGGAAACCACGACACCCCAGAATGGGGAGTATGACCGTCACCCCGCTCGTCACGACCGATCTCGAGTTCATGCTCGCCGTCGCCGCCCTGCTGGCCATCGTCCCGGCCCTGGTCGCCTGCCGCCTCGGCCGACGCATGGTCGTCCCGGTCCTGCTCTGCTTCGCCTTCGCCATGGCCGGAACCGTGCTGGTGGTGAAGACCGCCTTTCCGGCCTTCTGCGGGGTGATCGTCTGGCTGGGCGGCTCGATCTGGGTGGCAATCACTGAAAAGCGCAAGCGGGAGGATCGCGGCCGGGTCTATCAGAGCCCGACCGCCTACCTCGACTGACACCGGTGTTCCGCCATCTCAGCTTGTGACGGCTAGATGACTGTTTGCACTCAACTTCCTGTCTGGTTCTATATTTGTTCTTGCTTTGAGCTGTCCGTTGTGCTGGTGTTGTGGATAAGTGGCATAACTTCAACGACTTAGCAGGGGCGGGTTGGAACATGGTCGCCAAGGTGGTCACTGTCGCCTTCCAGGGGGTCGAGGCCCGGCGTGTCGACGTCGAGGTCCAGCTGACCGGCGGCGAGACCGCCATCGTCATCGTCGGCCTGGGCGACAAGGCGGTGGCCGAAAGCCGCGAGCGGGTTCGCGGGGCCTTTACCGGGCTGGGACTGGCGATGCCGGCCCAGCGGGTGGTGGTCAATCTGGCCCCGGCCGACCTGCCCAAGGAAGGTAGCCATTACGACCTGCCGATCGCCCTGGCGGTGATGGGCGCCATGGGCATCATCCCGCATGACGCCCTGAACGGATGGGCGGCCATCGGCGAGCTGTCGCTGGACGGCAGCCTCTCCGCCGTCGCCGGCGCCCTGCCCGCCGCAATCGCCGTCGGGGCCATGGATCTGGGCCTGATCTGCCCGGAGGCCTGTGGGCCTGAGGCGGCCTGGGCCGGCGAGACGCGCATCCTTGCGCCCCGCTCGCTGATCAGCCTGATCAACCATTTCCGGGGCACACAGATCATGTCCGCCCCGCGTCCGGGCGAGGTCACCCAGTCGACCGGCGGCCCGGACCTGCGCGACGTGAAGGGTCAGGAGCAGGCCAAGCGGGCGCTGGAGATCGCCGCCGCCGGTGGTCACAACCTGCTGTTCTGCGGCCCGCCGGGCTCGGGCAAGTCGATGCTGGCCCAGCGTCTGCCCGGCCTCCTGCCGCCGCTGACCGCCGCCGAACTGCTGGAAACCAGCATGGTCCACTCGGTCGCCGGCCTGATCGCCAAGGGCACGCTCACCCGCGACCGCCCTTTCCGCGCCCCCCACCACAGCGCCAGCATGGCCGCCCTCACCGGCGGCGGCGTCAAGGCCAAGCCGGGCGAGGTCAGCCTCGCCCACAACGGCGTCCTCTTTCTCGACGAACTGCCCGAGTTCGGCGTCCAGGCCCTCGATTCCCTCCGCCAGCCGCTGGAGACCGGAGAGGTGATGGTCGCCCGCGCCAACTTCCACATCCGCTATCCGGCCCGGGTCCAGCTGGTCGCCGCCATGAACCCCTGCCGCTGCGGCCATGGCGGGGCCGGCAAGGGCGCCTGCGGCAAGGCCCCCCGCTGCCAGCGCGACTACCAGGGCCGCGTCTCCGGCCCGCTGATGGACCGCATCGACCTGGCCGTCGACGTTCCCGCCGTCACCGCCGCCGACCTTGCCCTGCCGCCCCCTGCCGAGGGCACGGCCGAGGCCGCCGCCCGCGTCGCCGCCGCCCGCGCCCTGCAGGTGGCCCGCGCCGAAGCCGCCGGCGACGGCGCCCCCGCCCTCAACGCGCGCGCCGAGGGCGACTTCCTCGAAAAAGCCCTGGCCATGGACGACGCCGCCCGCACCCTGATGTCCCGCGCCGCCGAAGCCGGCCGCCTCACCGCCAGAGGCTGGACCCGCACCCTCCGGCTCGCCCGCACCATCGCCGACCTCGACCAGGCCGAAGGCGTCCGCCGCATCCACGTGGCGGAGGCCCTGATCTACCGCCGCACCGGGCCTGGCGCGGACGAGGGCGTGGCCGCGCCACCGGCGGCGG
>JAUMCZ010000025.1:0-2748 GCA_032122215.1 Caulobacter sp. | reverse complement strand
GGCCGATCTGCTCGCTCCAGGGGTTTTCGGTGTGGAGAACGGCTTCCTCGCCGACGGCGGGCAGGCGGCTCAGGGTGCGGGCGCCGCAGCGGACGACATAGCCGACGCCGCCGACATCGATCAGGCATTCGTCCTCGCCGATCTCGGCGACGATGCCGCGCAGACGGCCGATCATGCGACTCTCCCTAACGCCTTGCGCAGGCTGTGGTGGGTGACCTGGCCGATGGCGCGGGCCTTGCGGGCGTGGGCGTGGGCGATGGCGACGGCGACGGCGTCGGCGGCGTCGGCGGTGGCGCCGACCGCGGCGGGCAGCAGGCGGGCGATCATGTAGGCGACCTGGGTCTTGTCGGCCCCGCCGGTGCCGACGACGGACTTCTTGACCTCCTTGGCGCTGTATTCAGCGACCAGAAGGCCGGCGCGGGCGGGGGCGATCATGGCGGCGGCGCGGGCGTGGCCGAGCTTCAGGGTCGACTGGGCGTTAGTGTTGAGGAAGGTCTCCTCGACGGCGGCCTCATGCGGGGCGTAGGTCTCGATGACGCCGGTGATGCCCTCGAACAGGCAGAGCAGGCGGTCGGAAAAGGGGGCCTTGTCGTCGGGCGAGATGACCCCGTGCGCGACCCAGCTCAGCCGGGCGCCCTCGACGTCGATGACGCCCCAGCCGGTCTTGCGTAGGCCCGGATCGAGCCCGAGGAGTCGGATCGTGTTCGCCATATGTTTCCCTACATTGGCGACGAGTCTGAAGAAAGTGCAAACGTGGGGTGGGGCGCTGACGCGCTCCCTTCCTCCTCGAGGGGGGAGGGGTTGGGGATGGGGGTGTTCGCGCCGGCCCGTAAGCGAGGGTCAAACAAGGCGACGACGCCTCAAGTGCTCTTCCGGCGAGAGCGAGCGAACACCCCCACCCAACCCTCCCCCCTCGAGGGGGAGGGCTTGAGAGCTAGTGGTTTCTCGGCGAGATCTCGAACTCCACCACATTGCGGTTGTCGCGCAGCATGGCGGCCAGTTCGTCCATCTTGGCGCGGCTCTTGGCGCGGACCGTGGCGCCGTGCTCGATCAGGGCGCCCTTCTTCATCAGACGATGGCTGAAGGGCGCGGGGTCCAGGCCGAGCTCCAGGATCTGGCGGCGCAGTTCGGCGGTGTCGGGGGCCGAGTCGCGGGCGTAGCGGATGGTCACCTCGGCCAAGGCCTGTTGCGGCAGCCAGCGGTCGATGACGCGGAAGGTGTTGAGGATGATCAGGGCCAGCACGGTGCCGCCGATGGCCACGCTCCAGAAGCCGACCCCGTAGAGGATGCCGAGCGCCGAGGTGATCCAGATCGAGGCCGCCGTGGTCAGGCCGTGGACGGTGAAGCCCTCGCGGAAGATGACGCCGCCGCCGAGGAAGCCGACGCCGGTCAGGATGCCGTGGCTCATGCGGACCGGATCGATGCGGATGACGTCATGCGGCGTGCCGCCGCCGACCCAGGCGATCTGGTGATTGGCCGCGACCATCAGCATGGCGCTGGTCAGGCAGAGCAGGGCGTGGGTGCGAAAGCCGGCCGGCTGGCCGCGATGGCCGCGTTCGACGCCGATCAGGCTGCCGGCGACCAAGGCGCCGAGCAGTGGCAGGAAATACTCGGGATGAAAGACCCGAGCGTCGAAAAAATCCATTGATAACCCTCCGGGAGCGGATCATTCACCCGTTCGCCGGAGTTGGAAATAGTTTTGTGATTCCGGGGACATGTTCGGATTTCGCAGAAGTCCGTACCTGTCCCCTGCTGGGCTTTTGCGCGCTGAAGGAAGAGGGGGCACGTACGATCTGCTGCGCAGATCGAACATGTCCCCGAAGGGTCAGCCGAGTTTGGCCAGGTCTTCGTCACTGATGTCGAAGTTGGCGTAGACGTTCTGGACGTCGTCCTCGTCGTCGAGGGTGTCGATCAGCTTCATGATGGTGGCCACCGTGTCACCCTCGACCGGGACCAGCATCTTCGGCCGCCAGGTGATGGCGGTGGTCTTGGGATCGCCGAGCGTGCCCGTCAGGGCGTCGATGACGGCGGTCATGTCCTCGAAGGCGGTCCAGATGACGTGGCTCTCTTCGTCGCTCTCGACGTCCTCGGCGCCGGCCTCGATGGCGGCTTCCATGACGGCGTCTTCGCTGCCGGCCGCGGCCGGGTAGGTGATCTGGCCCATGCGGTCGAAGTTGAAGCTGACCGAGCCCGTTTCGCCCAGAGCCCCGCCGTTCTTGGCGAAGATGGCGCGGACGTTGGCGGCGGCGCGGTTCCTGTTATCGGTCAGGGCCTCGACGATGACGCCGACGCCGCCGGGGCCGAAGCCCTCGTAGCGGATCTCGTCATAGCTTTCGGCATCGCCGCCCGCGCCCTTCTTGATGGCGCGTTCGATGACGTCCTTGGGCAGGCTTTCGGCCTTGGCGTTGTTGACCGCCAGGCGCAGGCGCGGGTTCATCGAGGGATCGGGCAGGCCGGTCTTGGCGGCCACGGTGATCTCGCGCGAGAGCTTGGAGAACAGCTTGGACCGGGCGGCGTCGGCGCGGCCCTTGCGATGCATGATGTTCTTGAATTTTGAGTGGCCGGCCATCGTCGGTCTTCTGTCTGGACATGAAATCGGGACCGGGGTTCTAGCGCCCGCAGGCGGCTCTGTCATCCGGGCGCGGATTCAGTCTAGCTTTGGGGAAAATTCGGGGAGACGGGGATGAGCGACGTGAAGCGGGGCGGCGGCCACCTGACGGTGATCGGCGGGGCGTCGGCCGGGACCAT
>JAUMCZ010000024.1:0-9064 GCA_032122215.1 Caulobacter sp. | reverse complement strand
CGCCGCCGCCAATGCCAACGGCAGCTTCACCCTGGTCGCGCCGCGCGGCGAGGTGCGCCGGGCCTTCGCCGAACTGCTGGGCGTCAACGCCAGCGCCGGGCTGATCCGGCTGCTGTCGGAAGACCCCGGGACCACGCCTCTGCGCTGCGCTGTCGCCGACTTCCAGGTCAGGAATGGCGTTGCCCGTTCCAACCGCATCCTGGTCGACACAGGGGTCGTGCTGGCCGAAGGCAGGGGCAGCATCAACCTGGAGAAGGAGACGCTGAACCTGCGCTTCGAGGGCGACAGCAAGAAGCCGCGCCTGCTGCGCCTGTTCGTTCCGATCACCGTCAAGGGACCACTGACCAAGCCCGCAGTCGGTATCGAGGCCACGCCGCTGGTCGGCCAGGGCGGCGTTGCCGTGGCGCTGGCGGCCCTGTCGCCCTTCGCCGCCATCCTGCCCTTCGTCGATCCGGGCCTGGCCAACGACGCCAACTGCGGCGCCCTGGTCCGCGAGGGCCGCAAGCGCGGGGCGCCGACCAGCCTGAACACCGCTCCGGTCACCGAGAGCCAGGTGGAGGGCGCGAAGAAGGAGGCCGAGGACCGCAAGGACAAGCGCCGCGACGGCGACAAGGCGGCCAAGGGCGAGAAGGGAGACCGCAATCGCGACGGCTTCCTCGACCGGCTGTTCAACCGCGACTGAAGCGCCCGGCCGCGGCGATTTCCGAAAAGCCGCCTTATCTGCTATGGATGCCCCTCCACCGGACATTCCCCATCGTGACCACGACCCTCGACCTTTCCCGGGCCGCCAAGCCTGTTTCTACCGTGAACCTCAGCGGCCTGACGCGCGATGGCCTGCGCCAGGCGCTCATCGACGGCGGCGCCGTGCCGGCCGACAAGGCGCGGATGCGGGCCAGCCAGATCTGGCGCTGGATGCACCAGGCCGGGGTCACCGACTTTGCCGACATGACCGATGTCGCCAAGGAGACGCGGGCCAAACTGGCCGAGACCTTCACCATCGCCCGGCCGGAAGTCATCGAACGGCAGGTCAGCAAGGACGGCACGCGCAAGTGGCTGATCCGCACGGCTCCGGGCATCGAGATCGAGACCGTCTACATCCCGGACGTCGGCCGCTCGGGCGCCCTGTGCGTCTCCAGCCAGGTCGGCTGCACGCTGAACTGCACCTTCTGTCACACGGGCACGCAAGCCCTGGTTCGCAACCTGACCGCCGCCGAGATCGTCGCCCAGGTGCAGGTGGCCAAGGACGACCTGGCCGAATGGCCGTCCGACAAGGAAGACCGGCTGCTCAGCAACATCGTCTTCATGGGCATGGGCGAGCCGCTCTATAACCTCGACGCCGTCACCGATGCGCTCGACATCCTCAGCGACAACGAGGGCATCAGCATCAGCCGCCGGCGGATCACCGTCTCGACTTCGGGCGTTGTGCCGCAGCTTCAGACCCTTGGTGAGCGGACCCAGGCCATGCTGGCCATCAGCCTGCACGCCACCAACGACGAACTGCGCAACGAGCTCGTGCCGCTCAACAAGAAGTATCCGATCGCCGAGCTGATGGCCGGTATCCGCGCCTATCCGGGCCTGTCCAACGCCCGGCGGGTGACATTCGAGTACGTCATGCTGAAGGGCGTCAACGACAGCCCGGCCGAGGCCCGCGCCCTTGTGGCGCTGCTGAAGGGCATCCCGGCCAAGGTCAACCTGATCCCCTTCAATCCCTGGCCCGGCTCCCCCTACGAGTGCTCCAGCTGGTCAGCGATCGAGACCTTCGCGGCCATCCTCAACAAGGCCGGTTTCGCCTCCCCGATCCGCACCCCGCGCGGCCGCGACATCCTGGCTGCCTGCGGCCAGCTGAAGAGCGAGAGCGAGAAGGTCCGGGCCAGCGCCCGCCGGAAGGCGACGCCGGATGCGGAAGCCGCGGCGTAAGGCCGCCTGCAGGGCGAAGCCCTTGTCACACCCGGCCCTGACCGTGCTAACCATCGGCGCCTCTTTTCTTCGGGATCCGTGATGCCGACCGACCTGCAGTCTCCGGAAATCGCCGCCTTCGCCAACGGCTTCCCTTTCGCCCTGGCCCAGGCCGGGGTGACCCTGGTGATGCTGATCCTCGGGGCCGCCCTCTATGCGGTGCTGACCCCCCACAAGGAGATCAGCCTGATCCGCGAGGGCAACGCCGCCGCCGCCCTGTCGTTCGGCGGGGTGCTGGTCGCCCTGACCATCCCGCTGGCCACCGCCCTGCAAAGCTCGGCCTCGCTGCTGGAGATCGGGCTATGGGGCGTGGCCGTGACCTTCGTCCAGTTGCTGGTCTTCCGGCTGACCGACTTCATCCTGCATGGCCTGCCCCAGCGGATTTCGGAGGGCGAGATTTCAGCCGCCCTGCTGCTGGTCGGGGCCAAGATCGCCACGGCCCTGATCCTGTCGGCGGCGATCAGCGCCTAGCCAATGAACTTTCCACGGCTTCCGGACTGGACGATCTACGGCGCCGTGGTCCTGGCCCTGGTCATCGCGTCGGTCGGCCGGCGTGAGAAGGCCGACGCCCCGGCGCCGCCGCCGCCGGTGCCCGGCGAGGAGGGCGTGCCACTCGGCCCCGCCTCGCCCTTCGACCCGGCCGTGGTCGTCGAGGTGCAGGAGAACAAGGCCCAGCCCAGCAGCGGCACCGCCTTCTCGATCGCCGACAACGGCGTCTGGATCACTGCCCGCCACGTGGTCGAGGGCTGTCCGCAGGTGGCCATCGTCGTGGCCGAGGGCCGAGGGGTCGCCACCCGGGTCAGTGTCTCCGCCGCCGGCGAGGCGGCCGTGCTGACCAGCGACGGCGGGGCCCCGGCCATGCCGGTCATCGACCAGGCCCAGGCCCGGGGCCTCAAGCGCGGCGACCGCGCCTTCCATCCCGGCTTCCCGCAGGGCAAGGCCGGCGAGGTCACCTCCCGCCTGCTCGGCCGCGAACGGCTGGTGGTCCGCAGCCTGGCCCAGCGGCAGCGCGGCGAGCAGACCGAGCCAGTGCTGGTCTGGGCCGAGGTCGGTCGCACCAACACCCTGAAAGGGCCGCTGTCGGGCCTCAGCGGCGCTCCGGCGCTGGACGCCGCCGGCCGGGTGATCGGCGTCACCGTCGCCGAAGCCCCCCGACGCGGCCGCATCTACACCACCACGCCGGAAACCCTGCTGGCCGCCATGCAGGCCGCCCGCCAGCCGCCGTCGCGCATGGCGACCGGGGAACCGGTCAATACCGAGAACTACGGCCGGGTCGCCGACGCCCTGCGCCGGGACCTGCGGGTGGCGCAGGTGGTCTGCCTGATCTAGGCGTCTCGGCCTGAAGAGGGCGCTGTGGCCGGTTGTTCGTCACCGACGGTCTCCGGCTTCGGCTGACGCGCCGCGACGTAAAAGACCAGGATCATCGCGAACAGGCCAACGATCGTCGTGTAGACGTAGAAGACGAAGTAGCCGACGCCGAGGGCCGCCGGCGTCACCTGGCTCTTCTCCATGGCCGCCGCGTAGCTCTCCGGGGGGAGACCGGCCATCAGTCCGCGCAGGCCCGCAAGCATACCCGAGCCCTCGGCGGCCTTGGCCGACTCCTCGACGATGCGGCCCGACTGGCTGGCCAGCAGCTTGCCGAGCAGGGCGTAGAGCGAGCTGAACAGGGCGTACTGGGTGGCCGTGAAGCCGATGCTGGTCAGGCTGGACATGTAGGCGATCAGAGCCGTCCCGGCGTAGCCGCCGCCGATGTTGTCCGCGGCGATGGCCCCCATCAGGGCATAGATATTGTGCCCTTCGACCGCCAGCCAGGCGAAGCTGAGGTTGCTGAGCGAGCCCAGGAAGGCGCCGATGATCAGGGTGCGCATCAGGCCGAGCTTCAGCACCGACCAGCCCCCCAATGAGATACCGACGATCGACATCACCGTGCCGAACACCTTCCGGACCTCGGCGATTTCGGGCTTGGAGAAGCCGGCGTCAGAGTAGAAGGCGTTGTTGATGTTGATGACGAAATCGCTGACCCGATAGAGGCAGATGAGGGCCAGGATGAAGCCCGCCAGTTTGCCGTACCGGCCGAAGAATTCGACCAGCGGCTGGCCCAGCGCCGACGACAGATAGACCCCAGGGCGGGTCGGAACCTTCGGGACCGGCCAGGCGGCCAGGGCGATGATTACGAAGCCGCCAATCACCCCGCCAAGCTGCCAGAGCGCCTTGTAGTCCCCCTTGAAGGCCGCAAGGATCCAGGCTCCACCACCGGCCTCGCCGCCCATCATGTTGGCCGGCAGCGTTGCGTCGGCGGTCAGGCCGACACCGAGGAACAGGGCGCCGGTCAACAGCAGCAGCCCGCGCAGGATGTATTCGACCACCTCAAAGGCGGGCCGGGCCGGAACGCCCTCGACCGAGATGGGCCGGATACGATGCTGCGCCTCGCGCGGCGCGGCCAGGGAGGCGATGACGCCGATCCCCATCACGCCGGCCATCACCGCATAGGAGATGTGCCAGTCGAAAATCTCGGCGAGGATAAGCGGGACCACCCCGGCGATGATCATCGCCACCCGGTAACCCCACTGGTAGGCGGCGGCCATGGCCCCCTGCTTCTCGCTGCCGACCACCTCGATCCGCCAGGCGTCAATGACGATGTCCTGGGTGGCCGAGAAGAAGCCGACCATGACCGCCAGGGCCGCCATGGTCACCAGGCTGGACCCGGGGTTCTGACCGGCGATCAGCCACAGGCCGAGCATGATCACCCCCTGGGCGACCAGCATCCATGACCTGCGGTGGCCGAACCACCTGGTCAGGAACGGCACCGTGGTGCGGTCGATAACGGGGGCCCAGAGGAATTTCAGGGCGGTGAACAGGGTCGTCAGGGTGAAGAAGCCGATGACCTTCAGGCTGACCCCCTCGTCCCGCAGCCACAGGGTCAGGGTGTCGAAGATCAGGAGCGTGGGCAGACCCGCCGCGAAGCCCAGCATGAACATCGTGGTCAGGCTGCGGATGTCGCGGGTCGCCTCGCCCTGGGCCCTGGTCGGTTCGCCGAACCGGTTGGTCTCGGCGACACCGTCTTTCAGCCCCAGTTCCCAGATCAGCCAGGCCCAGCCGAGCACGGGGACCAGCCCCGCCAGCATCCACCAACCACTGCGGCCCCGATCGTGAAGCCGCTTCACCCCGATGGCGACCAGCGGCCAGATCAGGCCGATGCCGATGGCCCAGGGCATGATTTCGAGCAGTTCCGCGCCGGGTGGACGCGGCGGCGGGGCGGCGCCCGGCTCGGGGGGCGCCTTGAGGTTCACCAAGGCCCAGAACAGGCCGAAAATGAAGGTCGCGCCGAGCAGGACCAGCCAGAACTGCAGGCGCTCGGCCCGGCCCTTGAAGCTGAACAGCAACTGGCCGGCGCTCTGGCCCTGCGGCTTGTCGTCCGATGCGGCGGCTGCGGCCATGCTTACCCCTCCCGAAGGCGGGGCGAACGCTGCCCCGTCTAGCCGGTCAACTTGGCCTGCGCCGTCGGCGGCGTCCAGCGGGCCCAGCGGGTGAGGGCGGTGCGCAGGGCGTCGGCGGTCAGGGGTTTGACCAGGAAATCGTCCATGCCGGCGGCCAGACAGGCGCGGCGGTCGTCCTCGAAGGCGTTGGCGGTGAGGGCCAGGACCGGGGTGGTGATGCCGCGCTGGCGCAGGGCCCGGGTGGCGTCGAGGCCGGACAGGCCCGGCATGCGGACATCCATCAGGATCAGGTCGTAGCGACCGGCCTCGAGCGCCGCGAGCGTCTCCTCGCCGCTGGCGGCGCGGTCGACGAGGGCGCCCTCGCGCTCCAGCAGGGTGCGGGCCAGGAGGGCGTTGATCGGGTTGTCCTCGGCCAGCAGGACGCGGGCGCCCTGGGCGGTGGCGGGGGCGATGCGCTCATCTTCCGACGCCACGGTCTCGGTCTGGGCGCCGACGCCCTCCGTCTCTCCATGAGCAGCGGCCAGCACCCGGGCGGCCAGGGAGGCGCGGCGCAGGGGCTTGATCAGATAGCCGGCGAACCCGGCGGCGCGGCAGGGCTCGATACGGTCCCGCTCATCGGGACGCAGCAGGACGATGGCCTCATGGCCGGCCGGCGGCTTGAGGCTGCGACGGCCCTTGATCAGGCCGTGATCGATGAGCAGGACGGCGCCGGGCGGGGCCTTCGACACCGCCCCGGCGACGCCGGCGGCGGCGAGGGCTGTGCCGCCACAGGCCTCGATCTGGCGGACGGCGGCGGCGCGGACGGCGGGGTTGGGGCTGGCGACGACGACGGTCTGGCCGGCCAGGCTGTCATCGGCCGTATGGTCGCCGACCGCTTCGAAATCGGCGCTGAACCAGAAGCGGGCGCCGCCATCGGGCGCGTCCTCGACGCCGACATGGGCGCAGTGAGCTTCGGCCAGCAACTGGACGATGGCGAGGCCGAGACCGGCGCCGCCGAGGGCCGAGCCGCCATGGCTGGGGTCGGCGTGGGTGAAGGGTTCGAAGATCCGGCCCTTGGCGTCGTCGGGCACGCCCGGGCCGCTGTCGGTGACGGTGAAGCGGATGCGGCCGGGACCTTCCGGCTCGGCGGCGATCAGCACCCCGCCCTTGTCGGTGAACTTGACCGCATTGCCGGCGAAATTGAGCAGCACCTGACGCAGGCGGCCCTCGTCGCCGAGGATGGCGCCCAGACCCGGCGCGGCGGCCCAGGCGACCTCGATGCCCTTCTCATGGGCCCGCGGGCTCATCAGCTCGGCCACCTGGCGCAGCAGGCTCTCGACCTCCATCGGGGCCGGATGCAGCTCCAGCTTGCCGGCGCCCAGGCGGGCCAGGTCGAGCACATCGTTGATCAGCCCGAGCAGGTGGTCGCCGCTTTCCTTGAGCGCCTTCACATAGTCGCGCTGTTCGGGGCTGAGGCTGGTGCCGTCCAGCAAGCGGGCCATGCCTAGCACCCCGTTGAGAGGCGTGCGGAACTCGTGGCTCAGGGTGGCCAGCTGCTGGGGGGTGATGGCGTCTGTGGTCATGGCATGAGCCTAACGGCGGCGGGTTAAAACCGGGTTTGAGTGCGCAGCCCTCGAAAAAAACCTGAACGGCGGTCGATCGGGGCCATTTGGTCTTTTCCTTCAATGACTTGCCCCCGCCGACCGGGAAGGGAACGATCAGGGCGCCGTCAGGGTGGGATAAGGGCGCCCTCAGGGTGGGGTGATTGGCGCGTCAGGGAGCGGTGATTGGCGGGTCAGGCCGGGTCGGTGCGCCTTGGGCGATGCAGGGGCGCCTTATCGAAGCGGCCGGACCATTATCGCATGGTCGCCCCGGCAAGGCGCCTGCGCTTGACACCCGGTGGTGGTGACGGAACAGAGGGTCCGCTTCGCCGGGACCTTCGCCCGGCGCCCGGAGGATCAGATGGCGCCGCGTCAGGCCGTGCTTGGAATGGACGGGGCCAGCTTCTTCCACGGCTCGGCGCGGGTGTTCGAAGGGGTATCCTTCCTGCTCGACGATGCCCGCACCGCCCTGGTCGGCGAGAACGGCGCCGGCAAGACCACCCTGCTGCGCTGCCTCGCGGGAGAGCTTGAGCTCGACAAGGGCCAGGTGGTGAAGTCGCGTTCCTTGCGGGTCGGCTACCTGCCGCAGGACATTCCGCCGGGGCTCGATGACCTGCCGGTGCGGGAGGTGCTGCGCCGGTCGCTGGAGAAGGTCGGCAACGGCGACGACGACTGGCGGATCGATGTGCTGCTGGACGAGATCGAGGTGGCGCCCGAAGTGGCCGACCAGACCTTCGGGTCGTTGTCGGGCGGCTGGCGGCGGCTGCTGCTGATCGCCGGGGCGGCGGTGCTGGAGGAGCCGGACATCCTCATCCTCGACGAGCCAACCAACCATCTGGACCTGTCGAACATCAACCGGCTGGAAGACTGGCTGACCGCCTCGTTCGACGTGCCGATGCTGATCGTCAGCCACGACCGGGAGTTCCTCAACCGAGTGACCGACCGCACCCTGTTCCTGCGCGCCGACGGGGTGCACAGCTTCAGGAGCCGTTTCGATCAGGCCAGGGAAGAGCTGCTGCGCCGCGACGCCGCCGCCGCCAGCCAGCGCCGGCTCGAGGAGAAGGAGGTGCGCCGGCTGGAGGCCGCCGCCGCCCGCTACAAGGTCTGGGCGGTGAAGAACCCGGAGCTGAACAAGCGCAAGAAAGCCATCGAGAGCCGGATCGCCCGCATCGAGAACGATCGCACCGAGGTCATCGGTCATCGGGACCGCAGGCTTGAGCTGGCCGACGGCGAGATCGACGCCAAGGTCGCCCTGCGCCTGCAGGGCCTGACCGTGACGACGCCGGACAGGGCGCGGACCCTGATCACCATCGACCGCCTCTCCATCGCCGCCGGCGACCGGGTGGCGATCCTGGGGACCAACGGGGCGGGCAAAACCACCCTGCTCAACGCCCTGGCGGCGGCGTTCGACCCGGCGCGGGAGCACTATGACGGCACGGCGGCGGTGCGCTTCAACCCGGCGACGCGGCTGGTCTATTTCGACCAGTCGATGGCCGATCTGCCGCTGAAGACGAGCCTGCTGGCCTATGTCACCGCCGCGCCGGACGCCACCGAGCGCGAGGCGACCCGGCTGCTGGCCCAGGCGGGCTTTCCCTACATCCGCATCAACGACCCGATCAGCCGGTTGAGCTATGGCGAGCGAGCCCGGCTGATCTTCCTGCGGCTGAAGCTGGAACGGCCCAATTTCTACCTGCTCGACGAACCGACCAACCACCTCGACATCGAGGGCCAGGAGGCGCTGGAAGCCGAGCTGGAAAGCGCCGAGGTCAGCTGCCTGTTCGTCAGCCACGACCGGTATTTCACGCGGACGGCGGCCAACCGGTTTCTGGAGATCCGGCGGGGCAAGCTGGTCGAGGTGGATGACCCGGACGCGTTCTTCGACGCGCAGGGGCGGTAGCTGAACTCAGCCTTCCTTGGACGCAGCCCAGCGGAGGCGGCCGTTCAGATCGACAGCCGGTGAAACCCCGCCGCCGGTGGCGCGGCCACGCCCTCGTCCGCGCCAGGCCCGGTGCGGCGGTAGATCAGGGCCTCCGCCACGTGGATGCGGCGGACGCCTTCGGCCTGGTCGAGGTCGGCGATGGTGCGGGCGAG